>CAJOKX010000174.1 GCA_905235415.1 uncultured Lachnospiraceae bacterium | reverse complement strand
ATTGACGATACTCCGCCCGATGCCACCAGCTGCATGCCGAATCGCTCCGAAAGCGTTTCGTACAGTTCGTGGTTCGTCCCCTTCATGGCGCCGTCTTTGGAGATGTCTGTGACGATGATCGTCCTGACGCCCAGCTCCTGCATCTGCTGGCAGAAATCATCCGCCGTCAGCTGGGTCTTCTCCGTCCAGCCTCTGATCGCCACGTATCCGTCCTTCAGGTCGATGCCCACCGCGATCTTTTCTCCGTAAGTCCTGACCGCTTCTTCGAGGAAGGCCCGGTCGGTGACTGCCGCCGTTCCGAGGATCACCCGGTCGATGCCGGCGTCCATGTATCTTCGGATCACGTCCATGCTTCGGATGCCGCCGCCGATCTCGCAAAAGCATCCGCTGGCTTCTTTGATCCGACATACGGTGTCGAAGTTCGGGGTCGATCCGTCCTTCGCGCCTTCCAGGTCCACGATGTGTATGAACTCCGCTCCGGCCGCTGCGAAATCTCTTCCGATCTGCGGCGGGTCGTCGCTGTAAATGGTCATATCTTCACGCGCAAAAGCCTCACGGCCTTGCCGTCATACAAATCGATTGCGGGAAATATTTTCATGCTTACACCTCACAGAATGCTCTCAGAATATTCAGGCCGACTTCGCCGCTCTTTTCCGGATGGAACTGGCAGCCGTAGACCTTGCCGTCGGAAACCGCTGCCGTCAGCGGCTTGCCATACTCCGTTACGGCGATGGTGCTTTCTTCGCAGTCGGCTGCATAGTAAGAGTGGACGAAGTACACATGGTCGCCCTCGTGGATGTACTTGAACAGAGGGTCTTTTTCTCCTTTGAACTGGAGGGCGTTCCAGCCGATGTGGGGGATCTTGTACTCTTCCGGAGCGTAGCCTTTGATCGGAACTACGTTGCCTTTGATGAGCCCGAGCCCCTCATGTTCACCGTATTCGAAGCTTTTTTCAAACAGAAGCTGCATGCCGAGGCATATGCCCATCAGCGGCTTTCCTGCCTTTGCCTGCTCCATTACAATGTCCGCCATGCCGCTTTCTCTTAGCTTCGCGGCGGCGTCTTCATAGGCGCCTACGCCCGGAAGTATGATCCGGTCCGCGGCATCGATCTTCGCAGGATCAGCTGTCACTTCGGCTTCCTGCCCGATAAATTTGAATGAACTCTTCAGGGAGAAGAGATTTCCTACGCCGTAATCTATGATCGCTATCACTAGAGGACTCCTTTCGTCGATGGTATTTCATCTGCAAAAGCAGGATCGATGCTATGGATCTGGCGGCTGACTTGAATGCGCCTTCGATGATGTGGTGGGAATTCGTTCCTGCGATCTTCCTTATGTGGAGATTGCAGGCCGCACTTCTGGCGAAGCCGAACCAGAACTCCTCGACGAGCTCTGTATCAAATGTGCCGACCTTCGCTGTCGGGATGTCCAGCTCATAGCCGAGATAGCACCGTCCGGAGAAATCCACGGCGGTCAGGATCAATGACTCATCCATCGGAATGATGGCGCTGCCGTAGCGGTTGATTCCCTTCTTGTCGCCGAGGGCCTGTGCGAAGGCATCACCCAGAGCGATGCCGATATCTTCGACGCTGTGGTGGTCGTCCACCTGGGTGTCTCCCTGACACTTGATGTCGAGATCGAATCTGCCGTGCTTGGCGAACAAGGTCAGCATGTGATCGAGAAAACCAACGCCCGTATCGATAGTCGACGTTCCTGTTCCGTCGAGATTCAGTTTCAGCTGAATATTTGTTTCCGCTGTTTTGCGGTCGATTTCTGATCGTCTCATTTCAGTTCCTCTATTACCTCTCCGAGAACCTGAAGGAAGGTATCCATCTGTTCTCTGCTTCCAATCGTTACTCTATTATACTGTGCCATTCTATCCTTTGTGAAGTGGCGGATCAGCACGCCGCGCCGCTTCATCTCCTCATAGATCCGGCCTCCGTCCACCTCGGGATGCTTCATGAAGATGAAGTTGCTCACCGAGTCCGTCAGCTCAAAACCCATGGCACTAAGCCTTTCCTCCGTATATCGCCTATTAGCGATGATCTTCTGGCAGTTCTCCCGGGTGTACTCTTCCTCTTCCAGAACTCCAAGCCCTGCGGCCATGGTCATGCCATTGATGTTGTATGGGTTCGTAGAGTTCCGTATGGTGTTCAGATCCTGAATGATCTCCTTTGACGCTGCGCCAAAGCCCAGTCTTGCGCCGGCCAGAGATCTGGATTTGGAGAAGGTCTGGATGACGAGCAGATTGTCGTACTTTTGCAGAAGCGGAATGCTGGACTGGGCACCAAAATCCACATATGCTTCGTCGACGACCACGAGGTCATCCGGATTATTGCGTATGATCTCTTCGATCTGATCCCGTGAAAGGGCGATGCCGGTATGGGCGTTCGGGTTGGCGATGAAGATCGTTCCGCCTGCACCCGCGTAGTCTGCCGGATCGATTCTCAGCTCCTCATCGAGGGGGATCTCTCTATATGGCAGACCGTTCATGTCTGCGAACACCGGATAAAATCCATAGGTGATGTCCGGGAAAATGGCCGGTTTTTCGCTGCTGCAGAATGCCATGAAAGCGAAGTTCAGCACTTCGTCGGATCCATTGGTGATGATCACGTTTTCTCTGGTCAGAGAAATGCCGCTCTCCTGACTGAGATGCTCTGCCAGTTTCTCCGAAAATGCCCGGCAGTCCGGGTCCGGATAAAGCTGCAGACGCCCGGCCGCTTCCGCTGCTTTTGCTATGGCCTTCGGCGCTGGTGGGAATGGAGATTCGTTGGTGTTCAGTTTCACATATTTCTGGTCCTGCGGCTGTTCACCCGGAACGTATGGCTCCAGGTCTTTATATCGGTTGCTTAAAAATCTGCTCATGTCGGTTCTTTATCTTTCTACGATTTCTTCCAGTTTCTGCGCTATGTTTTCGATCTGC
>CAJOKX010000173.1 GCA_905235415.1 uncultured Lachnospiraceae bacterium | reverse complement strand
CCTTCTGGCAGCGCCTTCGGCCTCCGCAGCGTACTTGGCTACTCCGCGGATGAAGTCCGGATTGGTTCCGCAGCATCCGCCGACCATGGCGACGCCTGCGTCCACGTACTGCTTCATGATCTCCGCAAATTCCGCTGCGTCAATATCGTATTCACCTGTGGATGGATCCGGGAGTCCTGCGTTCGGTTTGGCGATGACCGGCAGATCCGTATATGTCATCAGTTCCTTGATCAGCGGCAGAATCTGCGCCGGCCCCAGGGAGCAGTTGATCCCGATGGCGTCTGCGCCCAGACCTTCCAGTACCATGGCCATGTTTTCCAGTCCCGTTCCAAGGAAGGTGCGCCCGCTCTCCTCAAATGACATGGTGACCATCAGAGGAAGCTCGGTGTTCTCCTTGACTGCCAAAACAGCAGCCTTCGTGTCGTAGATGTCGGTCATGGTTTCGATGATGACCGCGTCCACGCCGCAGGATACCGCTGCCTTTGCCTGCAGCGCGTAGAAGTCGTAAGCGTCCTCGAAGCTTAAGTTCCCGAGTGGCTCCACGAGTTCCCCCTGCGGGCCTATGTCATATACGACCAGAATGTTTCTGCCCTTCGCCGCGTACTCTTCCCGCAGTTTTCTAGCTGGTTCGGAGAGCTTCAGGCTCAGGGACTCCACCGTTTCTCCCAAATGTTCGACCTTTTCTCTTGTCAGGTTGAATGTCGGTGTGTAGATGGCCTGCGTTCCTGCCTCAATGTACTGCCGCTCAATGTCGATGATATCGAGATGGCTCGCAGCAAAAGCCGTCGAATCTTCGCCCGGCTTCATGCCTCTGGCCTGGAGCATGGTACCCATGCCCCCGTCAAGTATGGTGGTTTTGCTTTCTTCTTTTCTCATTTCTTCGCAAGTGTCCCCAGGAGATTCCGTCCGATGGTGGCGCCGATGTTGCCGCCGATGGTCTTGCCTTTCTTGCCTAATAACGCCTCGCCAACGGTCTTTCCAACTTCTCTTCCGATGCTGCTTCCTGTGGTAGAAGCCACATTCTTCTTCATTTTCTGTTTATCTTTGGCTGCCTGAGCCTCGGCTTTTTCTTTCTCCTTGGCTTCCTTGGCATCTGCCTTTTCCTTTTCTTTGGCCGCCTGGGCCTCCTCCTTCGCCTGAGCTGCCTCGACCTCCGCCTGTGTCTTGGCTTCCTGAACTTTTTCCTTTATTCTGGCCAGCACTTCATAGGCGGATTCTGCATCGATCATGTTCCAGTACTTCGTATAGAACAGGGATTCCTTGATCAGCTTGTCTCTCGTCTCGCCGGAAATGGCTCCCATGGAACTTTCCGGCGGGAGGATGTAGGCGTATTCAGCCATCTGAGGCGCGCCCTTCTCATCCAGTGTGGATACGATCGCCTCGCCGGTGCCCAGATTCTGCAGGACATCAATGGTCTTGAAGTCCGGGTTTTCGCGGAAGGAATCAGCAGCCGCTTTCAGAACTTTCTGCTCGGCCGGTGTGTAAGCGTGAAGTGCGTGCTCAATCTTGTTTCCCAGCTGTGACATGATACCGCTCGGAATGTCTCCCGGGCTTTGGGTCACGAAGAAGATTCCTACGCCCTTCGAGCGGATCAGTTTGACTACCTGCTCGATCTTCTCCAGCAGCGGCTTCGACGCATTGTTGAACAGAAGATGCGCCTCGTCGAAGAAGAAGACGATCTTCGGCTTCTCTATATCGCCTACCTCCGGAAATACTTCGAAGAGTTCACTGAGAAGGTACAGCATGAACGCGGAATAGAGCTTCGGTTTGTTGATCAGAGTTTCCGAATCGAGAATGTTGACCATTCCTCTGCCGTCGATTCCCGGGGAAATGAAATCTGTGATGTTGATGGCGGGTTCTCCGAAGAATTTATCCGCGCCCTCCGCTTCCAGAGCGACGATGGCCCGTATGATCGTGGCCATGGACGTCGGCGCGATATGGCCGTAATCGTCCTTAAACTCTGCCGCGTTGTCGGAAACATAGGAAAGCATGGATTTCAGATCCTTCGTATCGATCAGCAGCATGTTCTGATCGTCAGCGATCTTGTAGGCTACGGTCAGGAGGTCTGTCTGTGTCTCATTGAGATCGAGGATCTGGGCCATGAGCTGCGGTCCCATCTCGGTGACCGTCGTACGGAGCGGTATGCCCTTCTCACCGTAGATATCATATATGGTGACCGGATAGCCTCTGTACTGGAACTGATCCCGAATATCGAATCTGTCCAGGCGTTTCTGCATACCTTCACTGTCTTCGCCCGGAACTGCGATCCCAGCCATATCGCCCTTGACGTCGGAGAAGAACGTCGGAACGCCCATAGCCGAAAACGACTCCGCCAGGACCTTCAGCGTGACGGATTTCCCGGTGCCTGTTGCGCCGCATATGAATCCATGCCGGTTGGCCATCGCCGGATTCAGGTAGATCTTTTCTTCCGGTTTTTCTTCTGCGCCCTTCTTGGCGAAATAAACCATT
>CAJOKX010000172.1 GCA_905235415.1 uncultured Lachnospiraceae bacterium | reverse complement strand
CGGGGCCCTCAAACTCTTCGGCGTGGTACCGGTCGTTCCGGAACGGTGCGACGTTGAGCATTTCCACACGCTCTTTGCCGTCCTCCGGCGCCCTGGCAATCAGGTCCCGCAGTTCCCGCTCGGACAGATGATGGAGCACGCAGAATCGGACGTGGTCGATGGACAGGATCGGCTTTCCGTCTCCGTCCACCAGCATCACGCAGATTTCATTGTCCGCGCTCAGCCGGTCCGCCAGCTGATCCAGGTCGTCGTGGTCAATGTTCTGGATCAGTGTCTCCGCGGCGGACCGCACCTGCGCGCTGCGGTAGTTCTGGAAAAAATTGTGCAGCAGCGCGACCTGGCAGACCCAGATCAGCGTGATGATGAACGCGACGAGAACCGCCAGCTGAAACGTCAATTTCCCGCGGATGCCCATGCGCCCGGCGAAAAAGGCATCCCGGTAGGCCAGGCCTCCCCGATCAGTCTTTTTCAAAGCGATATCCCACTCCCCGCAGTGTCGTAATCCGGTCCGCGCAGGGGCCCAGCTCCTTGCGCAGCAGTTTGATATGCGTATCCAGCGTGCGGTCGTCCCCGAAGAAATCGTATCCCCAGACGTCGCTGATCAGCTTTTCCCGTGTCAGCGCGATTCCCCGGTTCCGCACCATGTAGAACAGCAGGTCATACTCCTTCGGGCTCAGCACCAGTTCCCGGCCCTCCACGGTCACGCGGCGGGCGGTAAAGTTGACCTCCAGCTCTCCCAGTCTGACAATCTCGTCCTGCGAGGTCTGCAGGGAGCCGCTGCGCTTCAGTACTGCGGAAACCCGCATCATCAGCTCCCGGGGACTGAACGGCTTGACGACATAATCGTCCACGCCGAGTTCAAATCCGTGAATCCGGTCGTACTCCTCCCCGCGCGCGGACAGCATGATCACCGGCGTGTTCTGTGTCTTCCGGATCTCCCGCACCGCGGAGAACCCGTCCAGTTCCGGCATCATGACGTCCATGATGATCAGATCGTATTTCCGCTCCCGGCACATCTCGACGGCCTTCATGCCGTCCTCCGCTTCCTCCGTCTCATATCCCTCGAAGGCCGCGTATTTTGCGATCAGCGTCCGGATCCTTGCCTCGTCCCGGTTTCCGGTTTCCGGTTTCCGGTTTCCGGTTTCCGGTTTCCGGTTTCCGGTTTCCGGTTTCCGGTTTCCGGTTTCCGGATCAGTATAATCCTCTCCGGCCCGGAAAACAAGTCCGCCCTCTCCGTGTGATGTATTCAGCCGGCGAATAGTCTCTGTTCACATGTTTCGGAATCCGGAAATCTCCTCGCCGGCATCTCTGCTGCGGGCAGCGGCTTCCGCGTACAGGCCGCTCTGAAGCACCTGTTTCAGACAGTCATTTTGAATCGTGTAACATCCGGCCGATAAACAGAGATTTGAATGAACAGCATCCCTTTAAATTCCAAGGATGGATTTTATTTCAAATTTAATCGCTCTTGCTTTCGCCCGGGGGCCGATCATATGTTTAAAAACAAAAGGAAAGTTCATCCCTTCAATATGCCAGCCTCTCAGTTCACGATCCCGGCACATTGAAATATATGCTGAACACATCTCATAATACAGATATTTCTGAAGCTCCGCATCCTCTATATGATCAAATGTCTCTTTCCAGTTCTTCATAATGCCTAGATTGTCGTGTATTTTCTTTTTCGAATTGGGTGAACACAAAATTGAATTTCTCCTAAAAGCATGGGTATAAAACGGATAATCCATGAAGGATATTTTTCCTGCGCACATAAACAGCCGGGGAGCCAGATCCAGATCTTCGTACAGCCATCCTTCCCTGAAAAGCAGGTCGTTTTGCAGTAAAAATGACTTCTTGTACAAATACGCCCACGCCTGAACCATAAAGCATCGATTCTGAACGGATCTTATGATGAACTCCCTTGAACTGACCACTTCGCCGTCACGAAAACCTTTTCTTTTGATTACTTTTCGTTTACTGCCGTTCTGATCATAAAACAAACCGGCGACAATATCCACATCCTCTGCGCTCCGCTGCAGCAGTCTGCTGCAGGCATCTGCTTCAATGTAGTCATCTGAGTCCACATAGAGTATGTATTCCCCTTTCGCCGCGAGAAGGCCGGTATTTCTTGCAGCCGAAAGTCCGCGGTTTGTTTGATGCAGCACATGAACGCGCCCGTCCTGACGAGCAAATTCGTCACAGATGACCGGGCAGGAGTCCGTGCTTCCGTCATCCACCAGAATCACTTCAATATCCCGGTATGACTGACGCAGAATACTTTCCACACACCTGGCCAGTTCATTTTCAACGTTGTAAACCGGGACGATAATACTGATCGTTGGTGCACTCATTTATATCTCTTTCCTTCTGAGCTGTTCTGTTTAAGTTTTCCGGAATGTCTCTCAACTTCTTCAATCGTCTTCAAACATACCGACAGACCGTACTGACAGATGCTGTTATTGTAAATCGTCTTACCTGTTGGTTATGTCCTGATACAGCGCTGCGGTCTTTTCGGCCGAAATCTTCCAGTCAAAGCATTTCACCCGTTCATATCCGCTGCGGATCAGCTTCTCCCGAAGCCTGTCGTCCGTCAGCAGTCTGTATATGCACTGCATGATCTGCATCTCGTCCTCCGGGTCAAAATACAGTCCGGCGTCACCCACTACCTCCGGCATAGAGGTGCGGTTGGATACGGCCACCGGCGTACCGCAGGCCATGGCCTCCAGCGGGGGGATACCGAAGCCCTCGTACAGTGAAGGGTATACATAGCATGCCGCGCCCTGATAGAAGCCGATCAGATCCTCATTGTCAACATAGCACGTAAAAATGATATCATTTTGTTCTTCGGAGACTAGCTCATCCGTTCCGTAATCCTTTTTTCCGACAATCACCAGCTTTTCATTTCCGCCGTACTTTTCTTTCATCATATGAAAAGCCCGGATCAGCCGTGAGATGTTTTTTCTGGGATTAAGGTTCCCTACACTTAAGACATATT
>CAJOKX010000171.1 GCA_905235415.1 uncultured Lachnospiraceae bacterium | reverse complement strand
GAAGCAGGCCAAGGTTTGCATCGGGATTGTAGCCGAGTGCAGCACCGATATTGGTGGATGTACGGGACAGGAATGCGCCCTTGCCGGCACCGAGCATCTGCTGCTGGCCAACGGTATCAAGTGTCATGAAGTCCGGATTGTAGATGTCTTCGTCACGCCATTTGGTCATCATGTCGAAGATCGGGGTCCAGGCTTCTGCCAGGTCAACGGATCCGTCAATGAATTTCTCCAGCTGGTCATGCATCGGAGCTTCCTCGGAACCGAACTCGGTGAGGCTGATAGAGTTCAGCAGGCCGCCGGCATTGCCGGAGTCTTTTGCTGCCATGATAACGGGATTGTAGCCGGCTTCTCTGATCTTCAGGCAGGCTTCTTCGAAATCATCCCACGTGTAAAGGGTCGTCCAGTCAACTCCAGCCTCATCAAGGACGTCGCGGTTGAAGCAGATGCAGGACAGAGCGATCGACAGCGGAAGTACATAGAAGTCGCCGTCTTCTCCGGAGATAACGCCGCGGGCTGCATCATTGACATCATCTGCCCAGGGCTCGCCGCTCAGATCTGCAAGATAAGGACTGTAGCGGATCAGGGACCAGCCGTGTGTGAACCACAGATCCGGAAGGCTGTTTGTTGACATTCTGATCTTCATCTGCGTCTCATAGTCTTCACCGGGAGCGATCACATCGAACTGAACACCCGTCTCGGCGGTGTAGTCATCCAGGATCTCCTGGAACGCATCCAGCTGATCTTCAGTCCATGTAACTTCGATCTCAAGCTTCACATCGCTCTCGCCTGCCATTGCGGTGATCGGTGCTGCGGAAACAACCATTCCGAGTGCGCACAGCGCGGCAATACTCTTCCTATAACGTTTCATTTGCTAACCCTCTCCTTTCAGCAAAATTACCTGTTAAGGTGCATCGATAGTTATATAATACCCCCACATTTTACCAATCAGATGTGTAAATAACCGCTATTTGTAGAACTTTTGACTAAAGTACCGTCATTTATGCAGTTTTATTTATTACATCCTTCACAGTATTCCGCTGTGGGCGCGGTTATGAACAGTATTTTGGTTAAGGCCTGATCCTTTACAGCATTTCAACACGGATCACATTGTTGTCCCACAGAGCGAAGACGCCATGGCGCACTTCATCGCCGGTTCTCCATACATCCGGTACATATTTCCCGTTCTCACCAAAGTGCCCCTCTGTCACACTGATGAATTCCGCGTTGCTTCCAAAGGTCTTCGCGACGGCATAGGCCGTATTCAGGGAACCGTCCGGATCGTCCTTCGGATAGAAGAACACCCTCAGATTCTGTCCGACAATATAGAAGACCTTCTCGCTTTCCTGGATCAGCAGGCCGCGCTGCGGCTCGCCGAAGACCTCCGCGGTCTCTTCCCTGCAGTATTCCTTATGGCGGAAGTCCATGCGGTAGTATTTGTCCAGCGTGCCGGTGAAGCTGACGTACGCCCTGTAGGGACCATCCAGATCTTCGATCAGCTGATCCGGCTCGACGCTCTGGCGGACCAGAGTGTGGATCCTGTCCGTCCCGGCATAATCGCACAGGATGGGCTGCAGCTGACGCAGCATGTGGAAGGAATGCATCATGCACTCGCCCTCGTCCTTTGTCAGTTCCTTCTGATCGTCCGTCAGCAGGCTCTCGCCGCCGAAGACGTGATGACCGACGGCGCCGTAGGTGCCCACGGTCTCCATCATCATCCTGGCGCTCAGATTCGTTCTTCCGCTCTCGGGAATGTAGACGGTGAACTCCTCTCTCGCCGCGTAGTACGGCTCGAGGAACTCACGGTACAGGCCCGGATCCGGCAGATACAGGTCCGGCGCAATGGTGTCGAGGTCCGAACAGACCGCATAGTAGATGTCCAGGTTGGAAGGCCTGGGCGTGCCGGCCGGCCAGTCGACGCCCGCGATGCCGCGTCCGGAGTTCAGCCAGGCGTTGGTGTAATAGAAGGTGTCGTATTCCTTTCTGCCCTCGGCCGCCATGCGGTTGATGAAATC
>CAJOKX010000170.1 GCA_905235415.1 uncultured Lachnospiraceae bacterium | reverse complement strand
ATGGGGCGCGCAGGCGAAAAAAGATAACGAAAAGCATCAGGTCACCGAGGCGCTGGAGCGCATCATCGAAGCCAATGTGCTCATGAGCGGACTGGGGTTCGAGAATGTGGGATGCGCCGCATCCCATGTCATCTGCAATGGAATCACGGCATGTCCCGGCGGGGACAGGAGCCTTCATGGAGAGAAAGTCGCCTACGGCATCCTGTGTCAGCTGACGGCCGAGGGCGCGCCTTCCGAAGAAATAGAGGAGATCATGACGTTCTATGAAGAGGTAGGACTCCCGATCCTTCTGGAGGATCTGGGTGTTCCGGCATCGGAAGGGAATCTTCAGATCATCTCGAAAGACACACAGAATACGGAGTGGACCAGGGAACCATTCCCGATGACAGATGATGATGTGAAAGAAATCGTACGCAAGGTAGAAAAGGCGGGGCATCAGTTCCGCGGTGACAGTAAGTAAAGAGCAGGACAAAGGAGCAGGCCATGGAGTACAGAATTTCAGAATTTGCAGGAGATCTTCTTGAAGATGTGCGCAATTTCAGCCTTCGCGAAATTCGCATGCAAGCCGTCAGGATAGACCGGCAGCAGGAGCCGCCGGATGAAATACTGGATAAGATCCGGGAGATAGGACTGACAGGGATGTTTCTGGCGGGAGATGAAGAAACGCCGGCGCTGACTTTGCAGGAGCAGGCAGCTCTGCTGGGTGAGCTGGGAAACCACGATGCCGGAAGCGCCGTATCAGTAGCGGCGACCGACCTGGCAATGCAGCCGGTGAAAATCGCAGGAACCGAGGAGCAGAAGCAGTACTGCAGCGGGATCCTGAAGCAGGGAGGATATGGCGCCTTCTGCCTGACCGAAGATCTGGCCGGAAGCGACATTTCAGATATCCGGACCAAAGCCGAGCGTTGGGAAGAAGGGTTCATCCTGAATGGAAGCAAGTGCATGATTTCCAACTCCGTCTGCGCAGATTTCATGACCGTGTTTGCGAGCCTTGATGGTAAGCTGGCTGCATTTCTGGTCCCAAAGGAAGCCGAAGGGATCGTCCGAGATGAGCCGGAGCAGAAACTGGGCCTGAGGACATCCCAGACCGGGAGTATATGGTTCAATGACGTCGTGCTCCCGAAGGAGTCACTGATCGGAAGACCCGATCAGGGAAGAGAGCTTGCGACGCAGGCGCTGAACGCAGGAAGAATGTTCTGCGGAGCCATTGCCATAGGACTTGCGGAACGCGCACTGGAAGAGACCATTGCCAGGATCCGCACGCGTACAGGATTCGATAAACCTCTGGCGGACAATCCGGTGATCCGGACGAAACTGTCAGAGATGTATATGCATAAAGAAGCAGCCAAGGCAGCGCTTATACACGCTCTGGAAAACGCAGATGAAAAGGGCAGGGAAGATCCGGAAGTCCTTTCATCGACAGCGAAATGCCTCGCATCCGATGCCGCGGTCGAGTGCACCCTGGAGGCAGTGCAGCTCTTCGGCGGATATGGATACTGTCAGGATTATCCGGTCGAGAAACTGCTGAGGGATGCGAAAGTGTTCCAGATCATTGAAGGAGCCAATGAGATACAGAAGATGATCGTTGGCAGGAAACTAGTTAAAGAGAACGTCTGAGCAAGGGAGAAACAGAATGGACTACGCAAAGGAATCGCTCCGTCTGCATAAGGAATGGGACGGAAAAATCGAAGTTATAGCAACCGTACCGGTGGACAGCGAAGAAGATCTGTCTCTGGCCTATACGCCGGGCGTTGCCCAGCCGTGTCTGGAGATCCAGAAAGACATAACGGAGAGCTACAAGCTGACACGCCGGTGGAACCTCTGCGCTGTCGTGACCGATGGTTCAGCTGTTCTTGGCCTTGGAAACATCGGACCGGAGGCCGGCATGCCGGTCATGGAAGGCAAGTGTGTGCTTTTCAAATCCTTTGGCGATGTGGACGCGTTTCCGCTTTGTGTGCAGTCGCAGGATGTCGATACGATCGTCGAGACGGTCTACCAGATTTCCGGTTCCTTCGGCGGC
>CAJOKX010000169.1 GCA_905235415.1 uncultured Lachnospiraceae bacterium | reverse complement strand
GAGACAGACGTTTCGGAGGAAGATAATGAAGACGAGAGTTTTATCGGGGCTTATTATGCTCCCACTGCTCATCATAGTGATCATAAGAGGATGGGTGCTGTTTGCAGGGTGCTTTGTTCTCAGTCTCATGGCACTCTATGAATTCTTCCGGGGATTCAAGGAGATGGGAATAAAACCGAGCTATTCGATCGCTGCAGGCTCTACGGTGCTGCTCTATCTGCTCGGTCTTCTGCAGGGACTGTACCGGACAGGTCACGACGGGCTTGCCTTCTCGGTGAGCGCGGAAGCCGTCATGCTGTGGATCTTTGTTTCCATGCTGGCGTGTCTTCTGTATCTGTTCAGCATAGAGAAGAGGAAGCTGGAAGATGCCATGGTCACAGCTGTGAGCATCTTTTACATCGTGTTCTTCTGCTACCACATTGCGGCGCTGGGAATGGATCCGCTCTGGTCTCTGTTTGTATGGCTCGTCATCATCACAGCCTTTGGAACAGATATCTGCGCGTATTTCGCCGGCGTACTCATGGGCAAACACAAACTCTGCCCGAAGATCAGCCCGAAGAAGACATGGGAAGGCGCCATCGGCGGAATCATCGGGAGTGTGGTGCTCTGCGGACTGTTCGGTTTCTTCTTCGCAAGGCCGGTCCTGATCCACTGCATCATCATCGGAGTTCTCGGGAGCGTTATCTCCATGTTCGGAGATCTGACCGCCTCCATCTTCAAGAGAAAGATGGGAATCAAGGACTACGGCAACCTGATACCGGGGCACGGCGGGATCCTGGACAGATTCGACAGCGTCCTGTTTACAGGACCGTTTGTATACTACTACGTGACCGTCGTCTTCGGCGCATGGTAACAGGAGCAAAAGCAGTATCATGAAGAGGATAGCGATACTTGGGAGCACCGGTTCCATAGGGACCCAGGCTCTGGAAATCATACGGAAGAATCCGGACAAATACGAAGCGGTCGCCTTAAGCTGCGGTAAAAACGCGGCGCTCCTGCAGGAGCAGATCCGGGAGTTTCGTCCCCGGATGGTCTACTGCGCCGCAGACCCGGCTCTGAACAAAAACGCAGAAAGTCTTGTCGATATCGCGACCATGGACGATGCGGACATCGTACTCAATTCGCTCATGGGAATGCGAGGACTTGAGCCGACGCTGGCAGCGATCGACGCAGGAAAGGATATTGCCTTTGCAAACAAGGAAACGCTGGTCGTTGGCGGCGAGCTGGTCATGGCAGCGGCCGAGCGAAAGGGCGTGAAGCTCCTTCCGGTCGACAGTGAGCACAGCGCCATATTCCAGTCCCTTCAGGGGAGCGGAGGAAACTCCATCCGGCGCATACTTCTGACGGCATCCGGCGGACCTTTCCGCGGATATACCCGTCAGCAGCTGGAGCAGGTGACGCTGGCGCAGGCGCTCCGGCATCCGAACTGGTCCATGGGAAGCAAGATCACCATAGACTCGGCGACCATGATGAACAAGGGTCTTGAGATCATCGAGGCCAAGTGGCTCTTTGATGTGCCGCTGGACCGGATACAGGTCGTGGTCCATCCCCAGAGCGTGCTGCACTCGGCGGTGGAGTTCGAGGATGGCTCCGTCATAGGACAGATGGGGAATCCCGATATGAAAGTACCGATCGCTTACGCTTTTTCCTATCCGGAGAGAACCGGTCTGGTCGGGGAAGGCCTCGTAAGCAGTCTTGACCTGTTCAGCCTGAAGGAAGGAATGACCTTCTATCCGGCTGACGAGAAGGTATTCAAGACCATAGCACTGGCCCGTCAGGCCAGCGAAACGGGCGGCAGCTGCCCGGTCGTATTGAACGGAGCAAATGAAGTTCTGGTCGACTTGTTTTTGCATGAGAAGATCGGATTTACAGATATTCAGGACACGCTGGAGAGGATCATGGACGCCCATGTGCCGAAGTACGATCTGGATCTGGAAGGTGTCCTTGAGGAGGACAGGAACATCAGAGATTACGTGAGGAAACAACTGGAGGGCAGTAATTCATGACGATCATATACGCCATCATCATATTCTGCCTCCTGATATTCGTTCATGAACTTGGACATTTTATCGTGGCGAAATCCTGCGGCGTCAAAGTCAACGAGTTTGCCATAGGAATGGGTCCCGCCATCTACAAGAAACAGAAGGGCGAGACTCTTTATGCTATCCGGATATTCCCGATCGGCGGATACTGCGCGATGGAAGGCGAAGATGAGGATTCGGACAATCCCAGAGCTCTCAACAACCAGCCGGCATGGCAGAGAGCCTGCATTCTGGCGGCCGGTTCGATCATGAATTTTCTCACCTGCGTGGTGCTTCTGATCGTCATCGCATTCTGGGTCGGAACAGCAACGACGACCATCGATACGGTCGCACCGGATTCACCGGCCGAGAAGGCAGGCATCGTCAGCGGCGATGAGATCCTTTCGATTGACGGCGAGGAGATCGACCAGTGGGATGACCTGATCCAGACGATCGGCTACAGCAAGGAAGAAACTGCGCAGATCACGTTGCTCAGGGACGGCAGAGAAGAGACAGTAACGGCGGAACTTGTATATGACAAAGACGCCGGACGGAACATGATAGGAATTACGCCGGTCATGGAACGGCACTTCTTTGGCTCCATTGGTGAAGGTATCAAGAATACGGGCGTCATGACAGTCATGATGTACAAGGTGCTGAAACAGCTCTTTACGGGTGAGGTGTCAGTCAAGGAGCTCTCAGGACCTGTGGGGATCGTATATGCGACCAATGAGGCAGCCAAATCCGGTGTGATGTACGTCCGGCGCTGCTTTCCCTGAATCTGGCCATCATCAACATGCTGCCGTTTCCTGCTCTTGACGGCGGGCGGCTGCTGTTTCTGGTCATCCGTCTGTTTACAGGCAAGCGGGTGTCCGATGAGACAGAGGCCAAGATCCACTTCATCGGAATATGCCTGCTGTTCGCCTTGATGATCTACGTAACATTCAATGATGTACTGCGGTTCATCATACAGTAGCATAGAAAGTGGGATCATGAAGAAAAAAGTTCAGGTAGGAGACATTTTCATAGGCGGAGACGCGCCCATCAGTATCCAGTCCATGTGCAGCACTAAGACAGCCGATGCGAAGAGCAGCATCGAGCAGGTGAAGCGGCTGGAGGAAGCCGGCTGCGAGATCGTGCGGCTGACCGTTCCGGACTACGATGCCATCGAAGGATTCCGGGAAGTGAAGCGGCATGCGCATATTCCGGTGGTGGCCGATATCCACTTCGACTACCGCATGGCAATCGCCGCCATGGATGCCGGTGCAGATAAGATACGGATCAATCCGGGGAACATCGGATCCGAGGACCGTGTCAAGGCGGTCGTGGACAAGGCGAAGGCCTGCCATGTACCGATCAGGGTAGGTGTCAACGGGGGATCCCTCGAAAAGGATATCCTGGAAAAGTACGGACATGTCACGGCGGAAGGCCTTGCCGAGAGCGCTCTTAGGAACGTGGCGATCCTGGAAAAATATGATTTCGAGGATATTGTCATTTCCCTCAAATCATC
>CAJOKX010000168.1 GCA_905235415.1 uncultured Lachnospiraceae bacterium | reverse complement strand
TCGACAATATGTATGTGGACAACGGCGCTATGCAGCTGGTCAGAAATCCGAAGCACTTTGACGTCATCGTCACAAGCAACATCTTCGGAGACATTCTCTCCGATGAAGCGAGCCAGATCACAGGTTCCATCGGCATGCTGCCGTCGGCAAGTCTGGCAGACGGGAACTTCGGTATGTACGAACCGGTCCACGGTTCCGCGCCGGATATCGCCGGCACAGGCAAAGCCAATCCGCTGGCGACCATTCTCTCTGCAGGCATGATGCTCAAGTACACCTTCGGTCTTGTGGAAGAAGCGAACGCAGTGGACAACGCCGTCCGCCAGTTCCTGAAAGACGGAAACCGCACCTTCGACATTGCGGCCGGTGCAGAGCCTCTCACCACAGCCCAGACCGGTGACAAAGTCGCCGCGCTGATATAAGAGCGTAAAAAACGGACCGCCTGCGGTCCCTGATATAAGTAAGCGAAAAGCCCCTCTGATTTTCAGAGGGGCTTTCTTCATCTGTGAAACTAATGCGTCCGTTTGTCTTACAGCATGAATCCAACGATCAGATATGCGATGAGCGATGCGCCTCCTGCGATGCAGGCATACGGCAGCGTCGTCATCATCAGATTCAGCGGCTTGACCTGTGTGCCCTGTGCACACATGATGATTCCATCACCATACAGGCATGTGTTGCTTCCGAACGCGGCGCCAGAGAATACTGCTGAGGCAACCAGGATCGGATCCACACCCATTGCGTTCGCCAGTGGAATAACGATCGGGATGATGATCGCGGCCAGATCCCAGAAGCATCCCGTTGCGTATGCGTAGACACCGCAGACGAGGAATACAGATGCCGGCAGAAGTCCGCCGTGCATGATCGGCGCAGTGACGGAAATTACATAGTCCGCCAGACCCAGATCGATGTTCGCCGCCTGAACTGCAAATGCGAGCACGGACAGAACGAATACGAATCCCATGGACATGATTCCGTCGAAGCAGGTCGTCAGCAGGTCTTTGAAGCTCATCTTTCTCTCTACCAGATAAAGGGCAAAAGCAACGATGACGGCTGCTGCAGAACCCATCATAACGTCCGTATCTGTGAGGAGCGTTACAATGATCATAACGATCAGCGGGATCAGGAAGTTCCAAGGGTTTGCCTTCGTGTCTTCTGAATCATCTTCTACTTTAGCGTTTGCCACGATTTCCGGATCTGTTCCTTCCGGGAATACGTCGCCAAGTGTTTCATATCTCTCATACGCCTTCTTCATGGATCCGATCTTCGGGATCACGCCGATGATCTGCAGAATGCAGACGATGACAGCGAACCATGCATAGAATGCGAACGGCAGGCCCTGCACATAGGCCGCCATGGATGAACCGTTGACCTCAACGCCCTGATCAGCCAGAAGCTCTGAGAAATAGACTGCCCAGGATGACAGCGGGATGAGCAGGCAGACTGGTGCTGCAACTGTGTTTACAACGTAGGCCAGCTGCAGACGCGGGATCCCCAGCTTGTCTGTGATTCCCTTCATCGTCGTACCTACCGCCAGGTTGTTCAGATAGTCGTCCAGGAAGATGATGATTCCGATAATAAATGTCCCGAACAAAGCCGTCTTCTTGGTTTTGATGAATTTGGAAGCCCAGCGTCCAAACTCGATGACAGCGCCGGATCTCTCATACATCATAATGAGCATACCAAACAGTGCGATTACAATGAGCAGCCACTGCAGTGAATCATTCGTAAATGACGCGTACAGGTGATCAAAGAACTGCCCTGCAAAACCAAAGAGTCCGCCGCCGAGTATAAGTGCTGCCATGGAAAGACCGCATGTCATCGCGAAGAGTGTTCTCTTCGTTGAAACTGCAATGACAAGGATGGTCAGTACCGGCAGAACGCAGATAATACCATACTCCATTTTGTTCTCCTTTCTCCGTTTTTTAATGGATATATTGTAAACGCGTTGTACCGCCGATTCAATACATTATCTTGCTAAATTGTGCGGTTTACGCAAAAACAGCCCCGGATTTTGCTTCCGGAGCTGTTTCTTGTCGTTTCCTTATTG
>CAJOKX010000167.1 GCA_905235415.1 uncultured Lachnospiraceae bacterium | reverse complement strand
TTTCGAGGCTGCAGCAACTCGCAAAGCTTAGTCGGCTGCCTATGGTTTTCAGTTGTGCCCACAGAACTCCATGCAGAAGGTCGGAGGCTGGCCTGTGAATGGTTACGCGCGGCTTATTTCTGTGCCTTTACATTTTCCTGCTGCATGAGTAGAATGTTTCCAGACATGCAATCAGAAAAAGAGAGGGCTATGCTGTATGAAACCTTATGCGGAAATGACCAGAGATGAACTGTCTGAGCTTCGCACCGAGCTGCGCGCCCAGTACAAAAAGATGCAGAGCAAGGATCTGAACCTGAACATGGCAAGAGGCAAGCCCGGCGCCGACCAGCTGGATCTGTCCATGGGCATGATGGACGTGCTCAACTCCGATTCCGACCTTCGCTGCGAGGACGGAGCGGACTGCCGCAACTACGGCGTCCTGGACGGCATCCCGGAAGCGCTGGAACTGATGTCCGATATGATGGAGGTCCCGAAGGATCACCTGATCATCTACGGCAACAGCTCGCTGAACATCATGTACGACCAGGTCTCCAGATCTTACAGCCACGGCGTCATGGGCTCCACGCCCTGGTGCAAACTGGACAAGGTAAAGTTCCTCTGCGTAGTCCCGGGGTACGACCGGCATTTCCGCATCACAGAGTATTTCGGCATCGAGAACGTCCCGGTTCCGATGCTGGAGACCGGACCGGACATGGACATGGTCGAGAAGCTCGTCTCCGAGGATGAGAGCATCAAGGGCATCTGGTGCGTTCCGAAGTATTCGAACCCCACCGGCAACTCCTACTCGGACGAGACCGTGCGCAGATTCGCGCGCCTCGAGCCTGCGGCAAATGATTTCCGTATCTACTGGGACAATGCCTACACGGTGCACCACCTCTATGACATAGACCAGGACAGCGTGATTGAGATCCTGGCAGAGTGCAAGAGAGCCGGCAACCCGGACCTGGTGTACAAGTTCGCATCGACCTCCAAGATCACCTTCCCGGGCAGCGGCATCGCGGCGCTGGCAGCCTCCCTCAACAACCTGGAGGAGATCCGCGCCCAGCTGAGCACGCAGACGATCGGACACGACAAGGTCAACCAGCTGCGCCACGTACGCTTCTTCGGAGACATCCACGGGCTGGTCGAACATATGAGAAAACACGCAGACATCCTGCGCCCGAAGTTCGAAGCGGTGGAGGATATCCTCGAGGAAGAACTGGGTGGACTGGGCATCGCGAGATGGACCTGCCCCAAGGGCGGATATTTCATTTCCTTCGACACCATGGAAGGCTGCGCGAAGGAAGTCGTCCGCAAATGCGCCAAAGCCGGCGTGGTCATGACCCCCGCGGGTGCAACATTTCCGGCCGGCAAGGATCCGCACGACTCCAACATCCGCATCGCACCGTCCTTCCCGCCGGTCGACGACCTGAAGACAGCCGCCAGGCTCCTGGCCCTGTGCACGAAGCTGACCGCAGTGGAGAAGCTGCTTGAAGAGACGCGGGAAGATGCCTGAGACTGAGCGTGCGCAGGAAAGCGCCTGAGACTGAGCGTGCGCAGGAAAGCACCTGAGACTGAGCGAGCGCAGGAAAGCGCCTGAGATTGAGCGTGTGCAGGAAAGCGCCTGAGACTGAGCGTGCGCAGCGATAACTGCACGAACCTGTACAAGAAGAAACTTCGGGGATTTGCCACGGAGAGATGAATATGAGCCATAACACTGGATCCGGAAAGGATAAAAAACGCGTCTCTGACGGTCATCTGCAGCTGTCCGTCAGCTGGGCAGTATGCATGAGAATTATCGTCAGCATCTTTGTGCTGTATCTGGCGATCACATGCTGGAAGCCTGTGATAGGCGTCATATGGCAGATCCTCAGTGCCGGCTTCCCACTGTTTCTCGGGTTTGTGATCGCATATGTGGTCAACATCCTGATGAACGTGTATGAGAGGCACTATTTCCGCAGTCATGCTGACAAGAAATGGGTTTCCGTCACCCGGCGGCCGGTCTGCCTGACCGGGGCCATTCTCACCGGCCTGGGCGCGGTCGCCCTGCTGCTGTGGATCGTCATACCGCAGCTGTCACCGTCATCACAAAACGCCTCCCGGACGCGCTCACTGCACTGTCGGGAAATGCCCAGGTGATGGAGATGCTTCCGGAATCGATCCAGACAGCCATCCACGAACTGGACTACAACAAGCTGTTTACAGGGGTCATGGACTTCCTGACCAACGGCGCCACGACCTCCGGAGGTTCAGCGGCAGTCACACTCGGAAACAACCTGAAGGGAGTCCTGGGGAGCCTCTCCTCCAAGTTCATGACCGGCTTCATGGGATTCATTTTCTCCATCTACATCCTGGCCGGCAAGGAAAAACTGAAAGTACAGTTCAACGGGCTGTACGAAGTCTACTTCCGCAGAAGCTGGGCAGAGAAGCTCAGCCCCATTCTGTCTGTGGCAAATGAGTGTTTCCACAGTTTTATTGTGGGACAGGTGGTCGAAGCGATCATCATCGGCGTTCTGTGCGGACTGGGCATGTGGGTGTTTCGCCTTCCGTACGCCCCGACCGTCGGAACGATCGTCGGCTTCACGGCGCTGATCCCCGTATTCGGCTGCTATCTGGGCGCCGGCGTCGGCGCACTGCTGTGCCTCGCAGTCAGCCCGATGAAAGCCATCGAATTCCTGATCTTCATCTGTATCCTCCAGCAGCTGGAAGGCAACCTGATCTATCCGAGAGTGGTCGGCACCTCGCTGGGACTCCCCGGAATCTGGGTACTGGCAGCCGTCACGATCGGCGGCGGCATGGGCGGCATCGTCGGCATGTTCTTTGCAGTGCCGATCGCAGCCACCATTTACAGACTGATCTGTCTGGATATGGAGTGGCGCAGGGCTGAGAAGATCCCCGAAGGGAATGACGAAAAAGAGGAGCAGACATGACAGCAGAGCAGTGGCTCAATGAGCAGACCTATCCGGCAGAGGACCAGAACCTGGCAGCCTCTGCCGTAGTTTATATCAAAAAAGGAGAAGGCAGGAGTCTCAAGGCCGGTGGCCAGTGGATCTATGACAATGAGGTCGACCGCGTCGAGGGCGATCCTGCGGACGGAGACACCCTGCGCAACAAGGACGGTCTCATGACGGAGACATTCTGCGCAACGAGGATGGTCCCACGGACGGAGACATCCTCCGCAACAAGGACGGTCTCACTGACGGAGACATCCTCCGCGTCTTGGACTACGACAGATATCCCCTGGGATTCGGATTCATCAACTCCGCATCGAAGATCCGCATCCGCATGCTGACACGCAGGCAGACAGACGAGATCACGCCGAAACTGATCCGAAGGAGAGTGCGGGACGCGTGGGCGTACCGCAAAGCCGTGATGGGAGAAGACATCAGCGCCTGCAGGGTGATCTTCGGAGAAGCGGACTTTCTCCCGGGCATCACCGTGGACAAGTTCGAAGACGTGCTGGTGATCGAGTCCCTGGCCCTTGGAACAGACAGGATCAAATACCTCATCCTGCATGAACTGTGCCTTGCGCTGGCAGAGGACGGGATCCATATCCGGGGCATCTATGAGCGCAGCGATGCGAAAGTGCGAAAGCTCGAAGGTATGGAACTGACAAAAGGCTTCATCGGCCCCGCGTTCGATACAAACGTCGCCATCACCGAGAACGGAATCCGCTATATCGTGGATGTAAAAGACGGCCAGAAGACAGGATTCTTCCTGGACCAGAAATATAACCGCATGGCAGTGAGGAGGATCGTAGAGAACCTGAGCCGGGAGAGGGAAGTGCGCGTGCTGGACTGCTTCACGCACACCGGCTCCTTCGGCCTGAACTGCGCCGCGGCCGGCGCTTCGTCCGTATTGTCAGTCGACGCGTCCGAACTTGCAATCCGGCAGGCACAAAGCAACGCCGTGATGAATGGATATACCCAGGTCACGTATCAGACGGCAGACGTCTTCGACCTGCTCCCGAAGCTCGAAGCACAGGGAGAGCAGTACGACATGGTGATCCTGGATCCGCCCGCGTTCACCAAGTCCAGACAGGCAACCAAAAACGCTGTCAAAGGATACCGCGAGATCAACCTGCGCGGCATGCGCCTTGTGAAAAACGGCGGCTATCTCGCCACCTGCTCCTGCTCCCACTTCATGGAAGAAGAACTGTTCCGGAAGATGCTGCAGGAAGCAGCGCGCAGCGCCCACGTGCGCCTGCGCCAGGTTGAATTCCGCACACAGGCACCCGACCACCCGATCCTATGGGGCGACGGAGAATCCTATTACCTGAAATTTGCAATCTTCCAGGTGACAGAAGAGATCTGATAGCTGATGTGCCGCAGCATCATTTCGATCGGAGGGCGGCCAGCTGCTCAGTCAGCTGGCGCACCTTTTCTTCCGCCGCATCTGCACGACACCGTTCACGTTCCGTGTTCCGGCGCTCTTCCTCCCGGCC
>CAJOKX010000166.1 GCA_905235415.1 uncultured Lachnospiraceae bacterium | reverse complement strand
CCTTCCGTAACGGATGTTTTCCCGGATGGAGCTGCTGTAGAGCCATGTATCCTGCAAAACCATTCCGAACTTGCTTCTCAGCTCGTGCCGGGTCATATCTTTGATGTCAACGCCGTCCACATATATGCTGCCGCTGTCGAGCTCATAGTATCTCATCAGCAGTTTGACCAGAGTCGTCTTGCCGGCGCCCGTCGGTCCGACGATTGCGACCCTCTGGCCGGCTCTGGACTCGAAGGAGAAGTCATTGATGACTGGCTTCTCCGGATCATATCCGAAGGTGATGTGATCAAAAGCAACATCGCCGTCGACATTCTCTGTCGGATCTGCCTTGCGGGTGACCTTCCGGACGGCTTCCTTCGCGGAATCTTTTATTGTATTAACGGCAGCTGCCCAAAGGCTCTCATCGCCGCGCAGAGGTTTAGCGCCCTTATCCTGTCTGGCCTTGATCGGCTGTGGATAAGCATCTGTTCCGTATGCGTCGACTTCTTCCTCTTCATCGAGAAGTTCGAAAATTCTCTCCGCTGCGGCTGCCGTCGACTGCAGCTGGTTGGCGATGTTCGCCACCTGCTGTACAGGCTGGTTGAAGGATCTGACGTACTGTATGAACGCCTGTATCTGGCCGATGGACACCTTGCCATTCAGCGCCAGATATCCTCCAAGGAAGCAGACCATGACATACGCCAGATTCCCTATGAACTGGGTCAGCGGCATCATCATTCCCGACAGGAACTGGGATTTCCAGGCGGACTCATAGAGTTTGCTGTTGTATTCGTTGAACTCCTCCTTGGAAATCTCTTCCCGGTTGAACGCTTTGACGATCTCATGGCCGGAGAACATTTCCTCCACATGGCCATTGACCATGCCAAGGAAATGCTGCTGATTCCGGAAGTGTCCCTGGGACTTCTTCACGACCAGACGGATGACTGCCATAGACGCCGGAATGACCAGCATCGCGGCCAGTGTCATGATCAGACTGATGCGCAGCATCATGATGAGTATTCCAATAAGCGTAATGATCGCCGTGATCATCTGGGTGATACTCGCCGTCAGCGTCTGGTTGATGGTCTCGATATCGTTAACCATGCGGCTCTGTACGTCTCCATAGGAAACGCGGTCGAAGTACTTGAGCGGAAGCCGGTCGAGCTTTCGCGACATCTTCTCACGAAGTGTGTAGATGATCTTCTGAGATACGATGGCCATGAGCCAGCTCTGTACTACACCGAACAGCCAGCTCAGAAGGTACATCCCAATCAGTATGATCAGTATCCTGAGCAAACCGCTGTAATCCACACCATCTCCCATGATGCCTTTTACTACGATATCCGTTGCTGCTCCGAGCACGGTCGGTGAAACGATGGCGAATACGGTGCTGAGAAGCGCTGCCAGTGCGACGATCGTCAGCTGCAGTTTGTATGGCTTCAGGTAGCCAAACAAGGTCAGAATCGTCCCCTTGAAGTCGGCTGCCTTTTCGCCGGGCATCATTCTGGACCCCGGTCCGCCTTGTCTAGGAGGTCTTTTTCTTTCGCCTTTTGGGTCTGCCATCAGTTCACCTCCCTTCCGGAAACTGCAGCTTTGCTGAGTTCTTCTTCACTTAACTGGGAGAGTGCGATTTCTCTGTATATTTCACAGGACGCAAGGAGCTCTTCATGAGTTCCTATGCCTGCGACTTTGCCTTCGTCGAGGACGACGATCTGATCCGCATCCAGGATCGTATTGATACGCTGGGCGACGATGATGAACGTGCAGCCGCCGATGCTTTCCTTAAGTGCGCTCCGCAGAGCTTTATCTGTGCTGAAATCCAGTGCGCTGAAGCTGTCGTCAAAGACTAAGACGTCCGGCTTCTTGACAAGGGCGCGGGCAATGCAAAGTCTCTGCTGCTGTCCGCCGGATACGTTGGTTCCGCCCTGCGCGATTTCTTCCTTGAGCCCATCTGGTTTCTCATTTATGAATTCCATAGCCTGCGCGATCTGCGCTGCCTGGATCAGTTCTTCTTCTGTGGCGTTTTCATTGCCATAGCGCAGGTTGCTCTCGATCGTGCCGCTGAACAGTTTTCCTTTCTGCGGCACCAT
>CAJOKX010000165.1 GCA_905235415.1 uncultured Lachnospiraceae bacterium | reverse complement strand
GCATCATACCATCAACCATGCTGAATATGCAAATCGATCTATTGTATTTCTGCCGGAAATAAAGCATAATAGTCGTGTTTGTGTAATGGAACTGCAGTTTGTGATTGAAAGAAGATGAGGAATTGATGCGCACCCTCTCGTTATTCGGACATAAATATATCGTATCAATTGTACGCACTGTACTTTTTTGCGTGTTCCTTCTCGGCGCTTCCTGTATGACGGTATACGGGGAGGCGGACCTGGTGCTTGCCGGTTACGGCGCCTTAGCTGAGACGGAGACGGAAGATCCCAACAGCTGGGAGAAGTCTGAACCTGCTCCCTTCAGTGTGAAGATCCGGTTTGACGAAGAGTTTGAAGAACTCACGAAGAAGGATACGAAGGACTGGAGGCGGCTGACGCCTGGCGGCTTCTATATCTGGAACGATGAACCGGTCAGGGCTTATTTTGAAGGACTGAAAGAAAAGTACGACAGTGAGACGGGCAAGGTGAGTTTTGATACGCACCGCGGCGTCCATATGGTGTTCAAGTCCGAGCAGTGCGGCTGGCATATGAATATCGATACAACGGTGAGCCGCTTTGAAGAAGCTGTGGACGACGGGAAAGAGATCGCGGACCCGGCGTGGAACTCCGGCTGTGTGTACAGCTCCAAAAACGGAGTCGGATCGAAATATGTCGAGATCAGCATCGAGGAGCAGAAGGTGTTTCTGGTCGAGGACTTTGAGATCGTCTACGAGACGGACTGCGTGACCGGAACCAAGGACTATTCGGACACCCGGACGGGCGTATTCCAGATCCAGTCCAAGGCCTCGCCGACCGTCCTGAAGGATAAGGATAAGAACGACAAGGAATATGAGCAGCCCGTTGAGTACTGGATGGGGTTCAACGGTTCCCAGGGCATGCACGATGCGATCTGGCGCGGGGAGTTCGGCGGCGAAATCTATAAGTCATGGGGGTCGCACGGATGCGTCAACCTGCCGCTGGAAGCCGCAGAAAAGATCTACAAGGAAATCTATATGTATTTTCCTGTCATCGTATACTGATCCGGACCTGCCCGGAAGAGAAGGACTGTGGAAGCCGGAAAGGGAGGCTATTTATGGAAAATGGATGCAGCCGGGAAGAAATCAGGGAGTTCTATATCGATCATGATAAGATCCCGCTTCATATGAAGCTGTCCTATCCGCCATCCCCGCTTGAAAACGGGAAGTGCCCGCTGCTGATCCTCCAGCATGGCTTTACCGGTCATATGGAAGAACCGCATCTTCTTGCGTTCGAAGAGGCGGCGCGCAGACAGGGATATGCGGTGCTTCGGAGTGAACTGTACGGACACGGAATGAGCGGCGGCGCGTTCAAAGATCACACGATCCTGAAATGGGTCAGTGAGATGATGACTGTGATCGACTATGCCAGAAGCCTGGACTTTGTATCCGATCTGTATCTGTCCGGGCATTCGCAGGGAGGGCTTGTCGCTGCGTTGGCAGGATCCATGAAACAGGATGTCCTGAAGGGGCTCCTTCTTCTGTCCCCGGCGCTGATGATCCCGGAGGACGCCAGGAGAGGAAACCTGCTCGGAATGACATTTGATCCGGAGAATATACCGGACAGTCTTCAGATGGACGACCGGGTGCTGGGCGGCAATTACGTGCGCGCGGCCCAGTTCGTGCAGGTGGAGCCGGTGATTCGCCGTTTCAGGAAGAAGGTCCTGATCGTCCACGGAGATGCGGATGAATCCGTTCCGATCCAGGTTGCGCTGGACGCTGCGGACCTTTATTCGGATGTAGAACTTGAAGTCATACCGGGGGATACGCACTGCTTTGACAATCATCTCGATCAGGCTGCAGATGCGGTCGGAAGATTTCTCGGGAGGATGAAAGAGGCGTAAATAGACGGGATAAGAAATACAGCAGGGCCGCCGCACCAAGATCGGTTGCGGCGGCCCTGCTGCCTCTTTCTCTGATCCAAGCAGTTTCCTGGTTACAGTTCACAGGCCAGCCAGCTCTGCTTAGAGTTTGTGGGCACACTGAAAACACGTTGCCTACCCGCGCTTTGCATCGGTTGCATTGCAGCCACTCCCAGCTCCTATAGAAGCGTGGTCG
>CAJOKX010000164.1 GCA_905235415.1 uncultured Lachnospiraceae bacterium | reverse complement strand
AGAAGAAAGGGGTCGTCTCCTTCGGGTGTGCTTCCGCTGCCGCTTTGATGTTGGCGAGCAGCTCTTCTTTATCTCTTGTCATCTCACCGGAGATATACCAGTATTGTTTCGAAACACTGCATGGGTGCGTGTGCCCATCGATGATGCCCGGAAGGACAGTCTTCCCGCCCAGATCGATCATCTCGGTGTTTTCGCTTTTCAGCTTCAAAGCCTCTTTATCACTTCCGACAAAAGCGATTTTTTTACCTTCTATCACGACTGCTTCTGCTGTCGGCAAAGCTGGATTTTCTGTATGTATCCTGCCATTGTATAGTATTTTATCTGCTGTCATTGGAGCCTCCTTTTTTCTGTCTCACGCGTCTCATGTTCTCGCACCGGAAATCTCCGCATCGATCCCAGCATTGCAAAACTGCGCCCGGATTTCCTGCATCCGTGCTTCAGACGGTGCCTCAAATGTCTTAAACTCCAGCCCTGCATTCCGCGCTTTGGAAACGCCCATCTCATGGTATCCGAGCAGGGATACTTTCCTGATGGCTAGCTCCTCAAGCAAAGCCACCGAAGCCCGGATGGTTTCATCACCGTCGTTGAGACCTTTGATGAGGGGCATGCGCACCCATATCTTGTCGTGGGTCCGCGGGTCTGCTGCCAGTGCGCGCAGATTATGGATGATCCGTTCATTGCTGACGCCCGTCAGACGTTCGTGCTCCGCAGGATCCATGTGCTTTATGTCATACAGCACGTGGGTCACATTCGAAGACTTCGCCAGATCCATCAGCTGCTGTGTGTCGCCGTATCCGCATGTGTCGATGCAAATGTTGATGTCCTCTTCGGAGCACGCATCGATCAGCGCCCGCGTGAAGGGAGCATGGGCCAGCGGTTCTCCACCGCTGATGGTCACACCGCCGCCGGAGTCAAGGTAGAACTCCTTGTCCTGCAGGACTACCGCCATGACCTCTTCCACCGTCATCTCCTCTGCTACGTAAGCGATGGCCTTGGAATAACAAACCTCGCTGCATTCTCCGCAGGCTTTGCACGCTGCAAAATCAATAGCGACGCCGTCCTCAGAAATGGTGATGCCGCCTTCCGGACAGACAGAAGCGCACGCTCCGCACCGGATGCACCGGGACGGGCTGATCATCATCTGATTGTCCGGGCGGATCATCTCCGGGTTGTGACACCATGCGCAGCGTAAGGGACAGCCCTTGAGGAATACGGTGGATCGTATTCCCGGGCCGTCCTGCGTTGAAAACTTTTGTATGTTACCAATCAAGGCTGTATTGCTTTTGCTCATCAGCAACCTCCGTGGGCTGTACGCGCGATGATGGAATCCTGCACGTGTCTGTCGAGTTCCGTGAAGTACGCCAGATAGCCTGCAACACGTACGACGAGGCCTCTGTACTCTTCCGGATTCTCCTGAGCTGCGCGTCATCGACCACGTTGATCTGGATGTGCTGGCCGCCTTCCTTGAAGTAGGTCTTGACCACACTCTCGATGGTATCGATGCCCTTTTCTCCTTCGACACTCTTCGGGTCGAAACGGAGATTGAATAAAGCGCCTGCATAGAAATGCTCCGGCTTCAGGGAAGCGACGGATTTTACAGTTGCCGTCGGTCCGTTGATATCGCGGCCCATCATCGGAGATGAATTGTCGTTCAGGGATTCACCTGCATGTCTGCCGTCCGGTGTCGCGCCGGTTTCCTCACCGTGCGGCACGTTCTCTGACTGGGACATGAGCGTGTAGTCGTAGTGGCCGCCACGGGCGTCCTTCCATCCCTGGACGGTCTCCGCCACGTAAGTACAAATGTCTTTGTTGATGGCATCTACATAAGGATCATCGTTGCCGAACTTCGGCGGTATGTTGATCAGGTACTGACGGATTCTTTCGTTGTCCCTATAGTCGCTGTCGAGGATGTCAATCAGCTCCTGCATGGTGACGATCTTATCTTTGAACACAGCATACTCGATGCCGACGATGGAGTCTGCCAGGTTAGCCTGTCCCGTACCGAATATTCCCGAACTGGAATGTTTCGCGCCGCCTTCCTGCACGGACATTCCTTTCTCGATGCAGTCATCCACGGTCATTGAAGTATATACTGCCGGAAGCCGTCTCGCCTGTTCTACCTGAATGATTCTCGAGCTTTCAACCATTCTCTCATGGATGTAGATGATCTGCTTTTTGCACGCCTCTATGATGTCTTCTTTGCAAGTGAATTCACATGGATCACCAGTGTCGATTCCCAGTTTCATGCCGGTTCTCGGATCCACGCCTCTGTGCAGGACGAATTCCAGGCACTTGGCGTAGTTGACGTAGCCGACGTCCGGGAAGCAGTCCGCGCCGCCGCCGCCATACTGCGGCTGGGTGCATCCGACCACGTTCCAGCCTAAGACCTCTTCGTCACTGCCGCCCTTGGAGCGTACGATTTTCATACATACATCGTCATTGAAGAGTCCCGGCTGTGCCATACCATCCTGGATCATCTCCGCTGCCTGGTGGAGCAGATCCGCCGGCGTCTTATCGCTGACGCGCATTGCCAGAACCGGCTGCGCTGTTTTCACATCCGCGCCTGCTGTCAGGCACATATAGCTCAGCTTGTTGGTCGCGTCTTCCCCATCCAATCCGAGGCCGCCCACCATGACGATGGCCCACATCGGGAATCCTGCGAATGCTTTGGAGCACTCCTTATCTCTGACTTCGATAACTTCTCCGCACTTCAGGAAGAAACACTCCAGAATCTCCTGGGCTTTGTCTTCATCGAAGACGCCGGCATTCATATCCAGTTCCATATACGGATACAGAATCTGGTCGAACCGACCGAAGCTGCATGCCGTCGCCGGTCCTTCGATGTGGTAGACCAGGTGTACGAACCATACGAACTGCAGTGCCTCATAGAATCCTCTCGGCGGATTCTCCGGCACGTTCCTGCAGTTGGAGGCGATTTCCAGAAGTTCAGCCTTGCGGCCCATATCCGTCTCCTGCTCCGCCAGCTCGAGGGCTTTGTCCGCATACCGGTTGGCAAAACGGATCACCGCCTCTGCCGTGATGATGCAGCCTCTCCAGAAGTCAATTTTCTCCTGCGCTTCTATGGTGTCGGCCTCTGTCTCTGCGATCTTCTCTTCGCAGCGGGCGATGTAGCCTTTGAATCCCTGTTCCATCAGGCTCTTGTAATTCGGTACGACCTCACTGGAGATGGTATTGGTCTGGCCCATGTCGATGATAGAGTTCTCATACATGGCCATGGTGTCTTCCGGAAGGATCTCATAGAGATGATCCTCGATGGCCCGCCCCTGCCAGAAGTCTTCCAGACAGTCCATGATGATCTTCTTGTCTTCTTCCGTCACATCGATCTCATCCAGCTTTCTCGTCGGGAACTCCGGAATCTCTTCCAGAAGCCATTCCGTCGAAGCATATTCCGGGAAGAGCAGCGCGCCGCGCAGCGTATAGGTCGGTACGCCGACGATCAGTTCTTCGTCGTGGATCGTGATACTCAGATTATCCAGAACGTATTCCAATGTCTTGGCCCGGAACAGGTAGCGCGGCTCACCGGCGTACTTCTTGTACGCTTCCGTGATGAGGAGCAGCCGCTCCGG
>CAJOKX010000163.1 GCA_905235415.1 uncultured Lachnospiraceae bacterium | reverse complement strand
GAAGAACAAAACATGCTGCGCGATGCTTTTGCGCAGTTTGCCAAAGAGGAGATCGCGCCTTACGCAGCCAAGTGGGATGAGGAAGACCATGTCCCGATGGAGATTCTGCCAAAACTTGGTGAAATGGGCATCATGGGGATCTTCGTGCCGGAAGAGTACGGCGGCGTAGGACTGGGGCACATCGAAAGATGCATCGCTCTGGAGGAGATCGCCAGATATTCTGCGGGACTTGCCATGATGGTATTCACCCATCATCTGGGCGTAGCTGCGATCGTGGACTACGGCAGTGAAGAGCAGAAGAAAAAATGGCTTCCGGGCATGTGTGACGGGAGCTGCGTCTGCGGGCTTGCGGTCACAGAACCGGGCGGCGGAAGCGATGTGGCCGGTATCAAAACAGAAGCGGTGCTCGATGGAGATACCTGGACCATCAACGGACGGAAATGCTTCATCACAAACTCCCACTGCGCCGGCGTCACCGTCGTGACCTGCCGCAGCGGAGAAGACGAAAAGGGCCGTCCGCTCATGTCGACCATCGCCATTGAAGCAGGGACAGAAGGCTTCAAGCCGGGAAGAGAAGAAAACAAACTGGGACTCAAGGGCTCCTATACAGGTGAGCTCATTATGGATAACGTCAAGGTCCCTGCTGCCAATACCGTAGGCGAGCCGGGCAAAGGCATGCCGATCACGATGAAGGAACTCGGGGAAGTCGGAAGAGCCAGCATGTCAGCTATAGAGCTGGGGATACTCCGGGCATGTCTGGAGGACGCCGTCAGTTTCTCCAAGGAGAGGATTCTCTACGGCAAACCGATATCCAAACTGCAGGCGATCCAGTTCCAGATCGCGGAGATCCGGTGCGATTACGAAGCATCGAGACTGATGCTGTACAATGCGGCAGCAATGAAAGATGCCGGAAGTGTAGGCGCAGAATTCTCCATGGCGAAGTACTTCATCTCAGAAGCGGCTGTCAGATCCGCCAAGAGACTCATGGAGATCATGGGAGGATATGGCTACGTCAATGAATACCCGGCGGGAAGATACCTGCGGGACGCCGTCGGATGCATACCTTCCTGCGGAACCAGCGAGATACAGAAAATGATCGTGGCGGGAGAGACCCTCAAGAAATTCTGATCCTATGAACATATTAGTACTTGTCAAACCAGTTCCGGATCCGGAACATGAAAAAGACATAACCTTCGATGAAGCCAGCGGAAGGCTCCGGCGGGAAGGCGTTCCTCAGGTGATCGATCCACAGAGCAAAAACGCCCTGGAAGCGGCCCTCAAGCTGGCGAAGGAATCCGGAGGTGAGCCGGGCGATGTCGTCGCGCTTGCCATGGCTCCCGAGCCGTCGAAGGATAAGCTGGCGGAAGCCCTCGCCATGGGCGCCGATGAAGCCTACCTTCTGTCGGATAAAGCCTTTGGCGGCGCAGACAGTCTGGCGACCTCACGCGTTTTGGCTGCGGCCGTCCGCAGGATAGAAGACGCAAAGGCTTACACCTTCGATCTGATCCTGGCCGGGATGGCCAGTTCCGATGGCGGGACAGCCCATGTGCCTGTCCAGCTGGCCGAGATGCTCGGCCGCGACCACATTTCCAGCGTCTGCCGCATAGAGGCGGAGGAAGATGTGATCCGCGCCGTCAAGAAAACAGAAGAAGTGCTGCTGACGATGGAAGGCAGAGGACCTGCCGTTCTGGCCGTGACAAGGGATATCAATAAGCCGCGGCTTGTGACGGCCATGGGCATCATCAAAGCGCGGAAGAAACCGGTGACTATATGGAATGCGGAAGACATAGGTCTGGCGGAAGAACTGACAGGCATCGAAGGATCTCCGACAAGGACCGGCCGGATGATAGAGCTTTCGCAAGGCCGTAAGAGCGAAGACCTTGGCGGCTCGCCGGAAGAAGCAGCCCACCAGATCCTGCAGATCATACGAAAGGCAGGTATCTGATATGAAAGCGAAAGAAGTAAAGAAGATCCTGATACTGGAGCAGGGCGATTCTTCCGGAGCCCAGATGTTATCGAAAGCTTCGGACGTCTTCGGCAAAAACGAACCTGAATACGTGATACTGAAGTCCCACGGGACCCACAATATATCCCTTTCCTTTATGGAAGAGCTGATTCGAAAAGAACAGCCCCAGCTGGTGCTCATTGGAGCCACGTCGCTGGGAGGTGAAGTGGCTCCGGCGCTGGGGGCGCGGTTTGACACAGGTGTCGCAGCCCAC
>CAJOKX010000162.1 GCA_905235415.1 uncultured Lachnospiraceae bacterium | reverse complement strand
CGCATCGCACCGTTCATAGCTGAATCAAGACAGGAAACAGATGGTCAGTGTCTGATCGTAGTGCCTACATTGAACAAGGCGCGGCGGCTCCAGAGCGACCTCTCTTTTTTTAATGGCGATGAGCCTGTCTATATACTTCCGCCGGAGGAGGACAGTGCCATCGAGTACGAGGCCAAAAGCAACGATTACCTCCTCGAACGCATGCGCGTGCTCAAGGCGGCGACAAAGGGAGAACGGTGCACCATCATCGCACCCGTCATGGAAGCCATTCGCAAACTTCCTCCGAAAGAGATTTTCACCGAAAATGTCATCGAACTTAAGAGAGGCGAAGACATCGATGTTTCGGAGCTTTTGGAACGTCTCTCACGGATGGGTTATGAGAGAGTCGCGATGGTCGAAGCCAGAGGCGAATACAGCATCCGGGGCGGTATCATAGATATCTTCACACCGGAGGGGGAGGACCCATACCGCATCGAACTCTTCGATACAGAAATCGATTCCATCCGTTCCTTTGAGCTGGAAAGCCAGCGCTCCATCGAGAATCTCAAAAGTCTGACCATCTACCAATGCTCCCAGATCGCCAGAGATCCGGAGGTTTTTGCAAAGGCATCCGGCAGGATCAGGAGAGCCTACGACAGGAACATCCGCAAAGCGGAGGAACCGGAGCGCCGGGACGCTCTGACTAAGAGAAGAGACCAGCTTCTGGAGTATACGGACAATATGATCAATCTCCAGTATCTCGAAAAGTTCCTCGGGTATTTCTACGATGAGACAGCCTACATCTGGGACTATCTGGAGGCTCCGCAGATCGTCATCGACGATCCGTCCAGGATACTCGAAACGATAGATGCTTCGGTCAAAGAGCGCAATTACGAGATCGAAGGTCTCCTGGAAAGCGGCAGAGGGATCAAGGAAGACTTTGCGGAACTTTCCGGTGAGGACGATTTTTTCGGGATATATAAGCTGGCGGAAGAAAGAAACATCGACTGTACCATATTCACGCCTTTTGTCATGACCATACGGGGCGGCAGGGACACAGCCGAAAGCCCGTATCTGACAGAACTGCGTCAGGTGCAGACAAGACAGATGCCCCAGTACGACGGGCATATGGATCAGCTTCGCGCCGATATCGAAGGGTATATCGCGCGGGGGTTTGACGTGCGCATCATCTGCAGCACGGAAGAAAGAAAAAACAACATGCTCGAATTCGTGGAGCACGAGCATTTCAATGAACGTGTTCTTCCGGGGCGTTTTGAAGCGGGTCATGTCAGCGTTGAGAGCGGTGTGATCACGGCAGGAATGGAACTGACGGACCAGAAGATCTGCTACATCTGGGAAGGTGATATCTTCGGAGGCAGCCGCAAAAGCCGCCGGCGTCCGAAATCCTCCAGAAGCGGCAGTCCGATCAAGAGCTTCGCGGACGTGCAGAAAGGAGATTATGTCGTCCATGAAAGTCACGGCATCGGCCAGTTCACAGGCATCGAGCAGCTGGTAGTCCAGGGCATGAAGCGGGATTTCCTTAAGGTCGAGTACGCAGGAACGGATATGCTGTACATTCCTGTGGACCAGCTGGATTCTCTGCAGAAATACATCGGAGGAGAGGGAATCACTCCGAAACTCAACAAGCTCTCCGGAAACGAGTGGAAGGCGACAAAGGCAAAAGCACAGGCGGCGGTATCGGATATGGCCCATGAGCTGATCCGGGTCGCCAATATCCGCAGAAGCAAAGGCGGATATGCTTTTGCAGAAGATACAGTCTGGCAGAAGGAATTTGAAGACAGTTTCCCTTATACAGAGACGGAGGATCAGCTCAGGTGCGCCAGTGAGATCAAGGAGGATATGGAGAAACCGTATCCTATGGACCGTCTGCTCTGCGGAGATGTGGGTTTCGGGAAGACGGAAGTTGCGGCCCGGGCCATGTTCAAGTGCGTCATTGAGGGCAAGCAGGCGGCTGTACTCGTGCCGACGACGATCCTTGCCAATCAGCATTACTACACTCTGAAAGAACGTTTTGAGAAGTTTCCGGTCCGGGTGGAAATGTTGTCGCGTTTCCGAACAGCGGCGCAGCAGAAAGAAATCGTGAAGGAAATCGCCCGCGGTGAGATCGATCTGGTGATCGGCACCCACCGCCTTCTTTCGTCGGATGTGAAATTCCAGGATCTCGGACTGCTGGTCATCGATGAGGAGCAGCGTTTCGGGGTGCGTCACAAAGAGAAAATCAAACAGCTGCGTGAGAATGTGGATGTGCTGACTCTGTCGGCGACACCGATACCGCGGACGCTGCAT
>CAJOKX010000161.1 GCA_905235415.1 uncultured Lachnospiraceae bacterium | reverse complement strand
GGACAAGGCGTACAGCGCGTTCTTTCACGTGATGGCGATCGTGGCACTGGCCATTCTCATCAAGGCGGTCATGTACTACATCATCACCTACTGGGGTCACATGTTCGGTGTCCGTGTCGAGGCGGACCTGCGTGACGATCTGTTCTCGCACATGCAGACACTGGACTTCGATTTCTTCAACCGGAACCGGACAGGACAGCTTCTTTCGAGAATGACAGGCGATCTGTTCGAGATCACCGAGATGGCCCATCACGGCCCGGAAGATCTGTTCATCGCCAGCGTCACCATCATTGGTTCGGTGATCATCATGTTCACGATCCAGTGGAAGCTCGCTCTGGTCATCCTGATTTTGCTTCCGATCGCCATAGCCGTTACCATGCTCAACCGGCGCCGTATGATCCGCACATCCCGAAGAGTCAAGGAGAAACTGGCGGAGATCAACGGCGAGGTGGAGACGGGACTCTCAGGGATCCGCACAAGCAAAGCCTTCGCAAACGAGGATACGGATTACCGGAAGTTCGCAGAGGCCAATGAGCAGTTCAAAACGGCCAAGTGTGACAACTACAAGGCGTTCGGCTTGTTCAATTCCTCCATGGAATTTTTTATGAGCGTCATGCCGGTGGTGATCATGGCCTTCGGCGGGTGGATCATCATGCGCGGCGAAATGGATTACGTGGCGCTCATCACCTTCTACCTTTATATCGCATCGTTCATCAGCCCGATCCGCAAGCTGGGCAATTTTATGGAGACCTTCATGAACGGATGGGCCGGCCTGAACCGGTTCGTGGAGATCATGCGCATTCCTCCGGAACCTGACGTTCCGGCAGAAGAAAGCAAAAGCATCACGGCCTATGACATAGACATCGATCATGTTTCCTTCGCCTACGAACATGGCGTAATGAAGCGCGCTTATGAGGTCGGCGGCGTGGAGGAAGAAAAGATGGACGTCATCCGGAATGTGTCCCTCCATGTGAAGGAGGGCGAGACCGTGGCCATCGTCGGCCCGTCGGGCGGAGGCAAGACGACCTTATGCCAGCTCATCCCGCGCTTTTATGATGTGGACGAAGGCGCCATCCGGATCGGCGGTACCGATGTGCGCGAAGTGAACAAACACATCCTGCGAAAGAGCATCGGTATCGTGCAGCAGGATGTCTATCTGTTCCCTGACACGATCGCAGAAAATATCCGGTACGGCAGGCCGGACGCGACGGATGAAGAAGTTGAAGAAGCCGCAAGAAAAGCGGAGATATATGATGACATTACAGCTATGCCGGATGGTTTTGCATCGTATACGGGAGAGAGGGGCGTGCTGCTTTCCGGAGGACAGAAGCAGCGGATCTCCATTGCCCGGATATTCCTGAAGAACCCGCAAGTGCTCATTCTGGACGAAGCCACCTCGGCTCTTGACACAGTTACGGAAGCGAGGATACAGAGCGCCTTCGATAAACTGGCCGAAGGCAGGACCACCTTGATCATAGCCCATCGCTTATCGACGATACGGAATGCCGACCGGATATTCCTCATCGACGAAGGAGAGATCAAAGAGGAAGGCACCCATGAAGATCTGATGAAGATGGGCGGACAGTACGCATCACTCTACAAAGTGTGATATGATACAGACTATGGAAAAGAAAAAGCAGAAAGACATACTGGTGCTGGCCGTCAGGGCCGGCGACATAATGCTGAGAAGCGGGGCGGAAGTATTTCGCGTCGAGGACACCATCGAACGCATATGCAAAGCCTGCGGGATCGATCACGTAGATGTTTTCGCGACACCTACGGGAATTTTTGCGTCCACGGATAATGAAGACGCAACCAACACGGTCACGAAGATCCAGAGGATCCGGAGCAGTGAAACAGATCTGACGAAGATCTCCAAAGTCAACCAGTTCTCCAGGACCTTCACCACAACGAGCATGACCGTGGAAGAAGGAATGGAGATCCTCGATGACATAGAGAAAAGCCAGCCGTATCCTTTCTGGCTGCGCGTTCTGGCAGCGTCATTGGTGACGGCGTGCTTCAGCGTTATCTTCGGCGGCAGTGCGCTCGACTTCTGCGTGACGCTGATCGTCGGAGCCATGTGCTATATTTTCTCCAGGTTCCTCGTAGAATACGAAATCAATTTCTTTATTCAGGGACTTTGCTGCTGCGCCCTCGCTGCGTTTTGCGCACTGGTGGCGGCGGCATCCATCAAAGACGTGTCCTACGCGCCGGTGATCACCGGATGCATCATGCTGTTCGTGCCGGGCGTTGCAATCTCAAATTCCATACGCGATTTTCTTTCCGGAGATATGCTC
>CAJOKX010000160.1 GCA_905235415.1 uncultured Lachnospiraceae bacterium | reverse complement strand
ACGATATACAGGTTATCAAGACAGCCCACCTTCTGATCGGATGCGTAGACAAAGTCCTGATTCATATTCCGTTTTAGTCCGACATCCGTCAGTGCGCTTGATCTCATATAGTTTCCTCAGTTTCTTCCGGGCGTAAAGGATCCTGCCTGTCGCGATCCAGGTATCCGCGGCGCAGCTGTCCGCATGCTCCGCTGATGTCCGCCCCCATTTCTCTCCTAATAGTAGCATTTATCCCCTGTTTTGCAAGGTTGTTTTTGAACGCCTCGACGTGTGAACGGTCGGGCCTTCTGTAATTTCTCTCCTTCACCGGATTGACCGGAATGAGATTGACATGGGCTCCCATCGGGCCCGCGAGACGCGCCAGTGCAGCCGCATCGGCGGCGCTGTCATTTTCTCCTTCGACCAGCGCATACTCGAAAGTGACTCTCCGCCCGGTCGTTTCAAAGTAATCCCGGCAGGCGTCAAGAACGCTTTGAAGGTCATATTTTCGCGCGATCGGCATCAGCCTTTCCCTCTTTTCCTGCGTGGGTGCATGAAGGGAAAGCGCCAGCGTTACCGGCAGGTTCTCCCCGGCGAGCGCGCGGATCCCGGGAACGATGCCGCAGGTCGATACGGTGATCGATCTGCCGCTCAGGTTAAGTCCTCTGCTGTCGGTGATCAGGCGGATAAAACGCACAAGTGCGTCATAATTGTCGAGAGGCTCTCCGGTGCCCATGACGACCACTCCGCCGACCCTCTCTCCCGAAAGCGCCTGTATACGGTAGACCTGCTCCAGCATCTCTCCCGCCGAAAGATCTCTTACCTTGCCTCCGATCGTGGAAGCGCAGAACCGGCAGCCCATCGCACAGCCGACCTGGGAAGAGATGCAGACAGTGTTTCCGTGATGATAGGGCATCATCACACTCTCGATCACACTGCCGTCTCCGAGTCTGAACAGATATTTCTTCGTCCCGTCCTTCGCGGAGGTCAGCACCTGCACGGGCTCGGCGCTCTGAAGAGATGCCTCTTCTTTTAGTTTTGCGCGCAGCGCTTTGGAGAGGGAAGTCATCTCATCAAAAGAGCCCGCCAGGTGGCAGTGCATCCAGTCAAACAGCTGACCGGTCCGGTAAGGTTTTTCTCCGATCGACGCCGTAAAGGCGGCAAGCTCGTCAAAGCTCATGGACTTTAAGTCCGCCTTCTGCCCCTGTCTTTCTTCCATCGTCATACATTCTCCAGTCTGCGCAGTCTCGCGATGAAGAAGCCGTCCGTTTCATGAACTCCGGGGAGCAGCTGAATGAAGCCGCCCGCCGTGGTGGCAGAGCGCAGATCGCTGCACACATATGGATCGATCGATTCGAGCCTGTAAGGAAAATAATCCAGGAACCACTTGATGTTGTTCTGATTTTCCTCCGCCCCGATCGTACAGGTGCTGTAGATCAGCACGCCGCCCGGTTTGACGTAGGAGGAAGACACGTGCAGAATCCTTCTCTGCAGGCGGACCAGCTCGGCCTGCCTGGCGGGAGACATCTTGTACTTGATATCCTGCTTTTTCCTGATCACTCCCAGTCCCGAGCAGGGAACATCCGCCAGAACGATATCCGCGATCTGATCCGATTCCTGATCGGGGATCGTGGCGTCCATAACCCTTGCCCGGATGTTGATGGATCCGCTGCGTTCGATATTCTCCTGCATCAGCGCCACTTTGTTCTCCGAGATATCACGGGCTTCAACGTATCCCGAGCCGTCAAGCTTCTGGGAAAGATGCAGGCTCTTTCCTCCCGGCGCGGCACAGCTGTCGATACAGAAATCTCCCCAGTTGGGCGCCGCACATTCCGTGACGAGCATGGAGCTGACATCCTGGACATAAACCAGTCCTTCCCTGACAGCATCCACTGCCTGCAGATAATTGTAGTCTTCTATCACCAGCGCATAATCCAGATACGGATGGCGCTTCACGCTGATATGCTGTGCCTCAAGAGAGGCGATCGTTTCCTCCACGGAAGCCTTCTGAAGATTACAGCGAACGACCGTCCCCCTGGGTGTCTGGAAGCTTCTGCAGATCTTCTCGGTCACTTCAAAACCGAACTGCGGCATCCATTCCTGCAGGATCCACACCGGTATGGAATAGACCACAGACAGATAACGTTCCGGGTTTTCCTTCGGATCGGGCCAGCGGATCGTATCCATCTCCCGGGCGATCGAACGAAGCACGCCGTTGACAAATCCTTTGAGATTATAAAAACCATGCCTTGCCGCGATCTTGACCGCCTCATTGCAGACAGCCGAATCCGGCACCGAATCCATAAACTTAAGCTGATAGACGCTCAT
>CAJOKX010000159.1 GCA_905235415.1 uncultured Lachnospiraceae bacterium | reverse complement strand
CCTGCCACGACAAATGGCGCCCACAGTTCTATACTTGTTGCGGTCAACTTATTTCTCCTAGCATTACGATCTTCCGACCAGCTTCCTTGAGTATCTCAACAGCCAGTTCGTCAGGGTAACCTTCATTGACAACGATTCTCTCGATACCTGCGTTTATTATCATTTTAGCGCATATGACGCATGGCTGATGTGTGACATATATGGTCGCGCCTTCTACGCTCTGTCCCAGTGTGGCTGCCTGAATGATCGCGTTCTGTTCCGCGTGCAGCGCTCTGCAGAGTTCGTGCTTTTCACCGGATGGTATTCCCAGCTGCTGTCTCAGACAGCCGCCTTCTCTTTCGCCGCAGTGCGCGATTCCTCTCGGCGCACCGTTGTATCCCGTCGCGATGATGTGTCTGTCCTGCACGATCACAGCTCCCACCTGTCTTCTGAGGCAAGTGGATCTCTTCGCTGTCAGAACGGCAAACTCCATAAAGTACTCATCCCAGCTTGGTCTGTTGTCCATAACCTTCTCCCTTGTTTACTTAATAGAATACTTCTGCCAGATAGAGGCCGTTTGGTGGGGCAGTATGCCCGGCCATCTGTCTGTCTGCTGCTTCTATGATGTCTCCGATTTCTTCAGGCTTGCGCTTCCCCAGCCCTACTTCTACGAGCGTACCCGTCATGATCCTGACCATGTTGTAGAGAAATCCGTCTCCCGCAACGGAGAATTCGATTCTCTGCATTCCGCCCGGCTGCCCGCACACGCTGGCGCTGAATATCCGGCGCACGGTCGTCTCCCGCGGGTTTCCGCCGGAGGCTTCGAAGGACTTGAAATCGTGTTCCCCTTCAAAGGCTTTCGCCGCTTCATTCATCGCTTCTGTGTCGAGCTGCTCCGCTACGTGATACACGTAGTTGCGCTCAAAAACCAGCGACTGCGCATCTGCGCCTGTGCGGATTTTATAGACGTAACGCTTGCCTTTGCTGTTGAAGCGCGCATGGAAATCCGGCGGCACGTCTTCCGCTTTGAGAATGCGGATCGGAGATTTCGCATAACCTCCTCTGCCGCTTTCGCTTCCTTCTCTGGCGCACAGCGCGTTGTTCACGACGAGCGCGATCTTCTCTGTAGGGATCCCGAAATCCGCCTTGAAGGACGCCCGCTGTCCGTATGCGTGGACACCGGCATCGGTCCGGCTGGTTCCGCTGAGCTGGATTTCCCGGCCAAAGACCTTCGTCATCGTCTGCTCCAGATACCCCTGCACGGTCCGCTCTCCCGGCTGTTTCTGCCAGCCGTGAAACGTGCTGCCGTCATATGCGATTGTAAGAAGCACATTCCTCTCCATACGTAGTTCATTATATCGTAAGTGCGCCACCAAGTACAAGACCATTCTGCCTTGCGGATCCTACGCCGCGTCGTACCGCATCAGCTCCCGCGTGTCTTTGCTGTAAATCAGCACACAGTCGGAAAGCACATCCTCCGGCCCGACCACCGTCTGATTCGCTTCTTTCACAAACTCCACTAGGATCTGCGGATCCTTTGCCTTGCTTTTGCGTACTATTATAAATTCGTGGAGGGAACTTGGGATCGCAATGTAGTCTTCCTTCAGAACGTGGGCGATCATCGCCTGTGTCCCCGGATAAAACAGAGCGGCGGCGCCGAATCTCTGACGGTTCGTTGTGAGTATGTAGCAAGATTCCTGCCCGCCTTCTGTTTCCTCATCACTCATATCCGCGTCCAGTTCGCTCGCCGGCATCAGCGATGCGGCGTTTGTCCTCCACGCATTGTCCAGCGCCGCACTGAAGAGCTGCTCCATATCGTAGTCGTATTCTTTTGCCATTGTGTTGTTCACGATCGTGCTGAAAATGCCTCCGTCGGATGCTTTTATCTGCACTTCGCAGATCAGCGCATAACCATTGCCTACGTCTTTATATGGCACTGTTTTCAGAAACTCTTCGTTGTATTCCATGCCCAAAAGCCGCAGACCGGTTTTTCTTTTTACTTTATTAAATGCCAGGTCCGGAACTTCTGTTGGCTCCGGCCCGGCATTCGCTGTGTGTTCATAGGCCTGCGCCAGCTCCCTCATCAGGTGTTCCATCGTTGCTCCGCGCTGATACATCTCAAAACTCTGATCCAGATAAAAGGTCGGCGCCGGTTCTTCTCCTCTGACAAAGGTGAGGCCGTGAAGCATCTGGTCATTGATTTTCATGACCTTCGATGTTTCGACCTTGACTCCATCCTGCAGATCTTCCGGAAAGTACTTCAATACCTCCTCCGCAGCGAGCGCAGTAAATTCGTTGATATTCATTTGTAATCTCCCTTCCTTTGCCCCTTATT
>CAJOKX010000158.1 GCA_905235415.1 uncultured Lachnospiraceae bacterium | reverse complement strand
AGGCGAGCGGCTGGACGCGCGGAACTACCGGATCCGCCTGAACGATCCTTCGGTGCTGGATGCGGACCGTGTGATCGAGGTAGACGGGAGTCCCTGTCCGGCAGCCTACGTGGAGCTCGGCGATCCGGGGATCCCGCATGCGGTGGTCCCGGTCCCCGGCCTTGCCCGCGCGGACCATGCGGCGCTCCGGAAGCTGGGGGAGACGCTGCGCTTCCATCCCGCTTTTCCGAAGGGGACTAATATCAATTTCTATGAGATCACGGGGCCGGACGAGGTCCTGCTCCTGACCTACGAGCGCGGCGTTGAGGATTTCACCTACGCCTGCGGCACAGGCACCGGATCGACGGCGGCCGTGCTGGTCACGAAGGGTCTCATCACCGGCCGCGGCACGCGCTTTTCGATGCGCGGCGGCGTACTGAAGATGGACGTTCTGCAAAATGAAAAAGGCCGGATCACCGACCTTTATCTTACCGGCCCCACCAACATCGTCGCCAAGGGCGAGATCACGGATGAGGAACTGATGAATTTGGTGTCTGTCTAACCTTCATGGCGCACCAGATACTCAGAAAATGTGGAAGTTGGAAGCTTGCGCCGTTTCCGAATCATGTCTGCCCAAATACTGTTGCCTTCTGTTTCCGTGATGATGCCTGCATTCATTGCCTCGATCAGAATGTCTCCTGTCGTAATATGTGAGATCGCATACTTTTCAACATACGGACGAATATCACGCAGATTATTGCTGGCAAGCGTTCCATTCCTGTGTTTTGCCATCGCAATTCCTGCAGCTTCTCCTCTGCCGATTATACGCATCCCCTCTTCAGGAGATGTTGTCATCTGCAGATAATCGTGATATTCTGCCGATCCTGTTTCCATACTCTCAATGCGAAGGTCTCCGCGATTTTTCAGTATATCTACCTTTGCCTGCAAATGGGGCACTTTCTGCAGCTCGATATATACCTGCGCGGGCAAAATGATTTTTCCTGCATATAATGCTGCCAGAATACTTTCCTCCCGAACCCAAAGAAAAGCAGAGAGACAATCCGTATCAAAGAAGTACTTCTCAATCAATTGCCTCTCCTCCGTGATTCTCTTCATCCAGGCCGAATGCAATGTCATCTCGGAAAGCATCAAGCAGCAGCTCATCTATTTTCCCTGATGAAACCAACTCTCTTTCCCGCAAAGCTTCTACCTGCTGCAAGTAATATCCATACGTTCTCCTTCGAAATTCAACAGGTGTCGGTTTATACAGTTTGTCATCATACCCAAGGTTTCTTGCTGCGGAGATAACGCCGTGACTATAGTCGTCCAGCTTGTCTGACGACAGGTACCCTTCCGAAACCAGTCTCCAGAACATCGCCAAATGGCTCATCCCAAAGTATTGTTCCAATGCGATTACGTTCCGGAAAGAAACCGGGCCTTTCCCGGCGATCTTTTGTATCACGGTTCGTAAAGACTTGTACGGCGCGAGAAAATAGGAGGCAAACTGATCCGCGCACTTTTCATTTTCGCTTTTTGGATCAAGTTTTTTCGCGCATACATTAAATCCGGATTCGTCATCGTAATACAAGTGATACAACTCATGGGCAAGCGAAAATCTCTGACGTCCGTAGGACATTGTCGAGTTAATTGCGATCAGGCAAATCTCTCTATCCTTGACGCACATTCCGCTGATGTTTTCACCGAGAGGATAGAAAACAAGAGTGAGTCTTTCGATCTGATTTACAAGAGAAAAGATGTCAATCGGAGAATTGGCGTCTTCTCCGAGCAACTCCCGCAGTTCCTGCGCTTTTGTATTCAGCTCCAGTTTATCCAACATGCGATTCCTCCAGCATTTTAGCCATAAATCTGCTGTTGATCGCTATTCTACCGATATCCGCAATGATACGCAGATCATCCTGGCTTACGTCTTGTGCTCTAAACGCAAATTGGATCGGATGCACATCCTGCTCCATGTTCACAAATGCTTCCAGACTGTAACCATAAAGATTCGCAATGCTTTCAAGTTGATCTACCGTAAGGTTTCTCTCTCCGGTTTCAACCTTTGATATATAGGTCTGCGTCACGCCCAGATAATCTGCAATCTGTCCCTGCCGCAATCCCGCCTTTTCTCTCATCATTTTCAATTTCTGATAAATCGCAGCCATGATAAGTTCTCCTTTCGTCCCCTGTCCATATTATATCCTCGCTTTGTCATATTTTCAATATATATTTTTGTTTTTTTATGACAGAATAATGACTGAGAACGATCTTCTGTTTCCCGGGTCCCATGGCTTTTTGAAAAAACGGCCATACCGGGGGTCCCGATATAGCCGTTTTCTCTGTTATCACACTTGACGACATACGGAAATTGACGATTGAATCACAGCTTTCGCC
>CAJOKX010000157.1 GCA_905235415.1 uncultured Lachnospiraceae bacterium | reverse complement strand
TATCTCCTCGTTGACCTGCTCGACCTCGGCCTTGAAATCCCTGGCCGATACACGCTGTGCGTTGTTTCCGAGGATGATCATCTGCTCCAGCCGGTCGGATGTCGCAACGCGCACACGGTATCTCTTCCCGCCGGTTTGTGATCCGTCCTTTCCGGAAAGCTCATATGTCGTCCTCTCGATGTAGGAGTCCGCCGTCTCCGCCTCTTTCGTATAGACGACCGTGACTCCGCCGTGCTCCTCGAAGCGCCGCTGGCCGCCTTTGACCTTGTAAGCATCAAAAACAGCGATGACCTGACACTTCCTGTACCCCTGGTAATTCCCAAGGATCTCAATGAGCGCCTCACGCGCGCTGTCGATGTTCTCTTTTGCCAGTTCCGAAAGCTCCTCCCACGCGAAGATGATGTTGTATCCATCCACGAGCAGGTACTCAGGCAAAAGCAGTTCTTCCCGCCGTCTGGCAGCTTCGGCTGCTCTCCTCCTTCGCTCCGCAGCTTTCTTCCGGCGTTCCACCTCACTGTCGAATTCCTTTGCTTCGATGCTCGGTTTATCCGACTTGCTGCTTTTGAACGTTCTGTCGAAGATTCTCTGCAGGTCCTTATCATCCGCGCCGGATCCTAAGCTGCCGGTCTTTGCGCTGCTCCCTGCATAACCGGAGTCCTCTTCCCTGTCACCTGCGCCCGCTCCCACACGGACGTGCATCATGTCATCGGCCTGATCCCAGCGTATAATGCGCCCTGCCCCATGGGAGCAGAATACAGAATCTGCCGGATTGGATGTATCCGCATCCGGATCATAGCCAGCCTGCGCTGCCGCTTCCTCCTGGTCGTGGCACACATCGTATCCGCCGAAGCTCAGGAAGGCGCGTCCCCTGCCCTTCGTGTAAGAAGCCACCTCCGTCACATAATCCTTCATCTCAGATACCGGCGCGCGGCCTTTTAATGTGACCATATCGGCATCGGCGCCGTCTTCCGAAACGGCAGCATCCTCCTGCGTGCTGCATCTGCCGCTCATGCGCTGGACATCTGCCATACCGCGCCCGACCATTTCTCTCGGAAGGATCAGTTCAAAATCATACCACGGTTCCAGGAGCACTATTTCTCCTGCGTCAAGACTCTTGCGCAGCGCCTGCCGGATGGCGCGGTAGGTTGCCTGCCGGAAGTCACCGCCTTCCGTGTGCTTCTCGTGGGCTCTCCCTCCGGTGATCGTGATCTTCACATCCGTGACCGGTGCTCCCGTCAAAGTACCCGGATGCTCCCGCTCCATCAGATGGGTCATGATCAGTCTCTGCCAGTTCTTCGCCAGTTCATCCTCACTGACGGCAGATTCCAGCACGATGCCGCTGCCTCTTGGGAGCGGCTGAAGCAGCAGATGCACTTCCGCGTAATGTTTCAGCGGTTCGTAGTGCCCTGCCCCCATGACCGGCTGCGCTATGGTTTCCTTGTATGCGATGCTCCCCTCCGAGAAGGTCACATCAAATCCAAATCGGTTCCTGATGATCTCCTGAAGGATCTGCAGCTGCATTTCTCCCATGAGCTTGAGCTGTATTTCTCTAAGCTGCTCATTCCAGGTGATCTGAAGCTGCGGGTCTTCTTCGCCCAGCTGCCGCAGTTTCTCATAAGCCTCATGTACGTTGACATCATCCGGAAGCTTCACACCGTAGACCATCATGGCTTCCAGAGAAGCATCGTTCTCCGGCAAAAGCTCTATTGGTCCTGTGATCTGACATATGGTTCCCGGACCTGCCTCCTCCAGTGTCTTGTATTTATCTCCGGAATAGACACGGATCTGGTTGACTTTTTCCCCTGCGATCTCATCGCGGACATGGAGAGTTCCTGACAGGATCTTCAGATGGGTCAGCCTCTCCCCCTGCTTGTCCCTCGTCACACGGAAGGCGCGGCAGGAAAGCTCCGCTGCAGGATCGGCTTCGTATCCTGTCATCATCCTTCCCAAAAGCTCCATAAACTCGTCCACGCCCTCCATCTTCAGGGCCGAGCCGAAGCAGCAAGGAAAGAGCTTCCTCGCCTTTATTGCCTTTGCGAGACTTGCATCGGATAGGGTTCCGCTGCTCAGATATTCTTCCAGCAGCTCTTCGCTGCACATTGCCTGTTCCTCGAGGGACCCGTTCATATCGCAGCAGGCGCTCCCCAGCTGGCTCTGAAGTCCGGCCATGATCTCGCCGCGGTCCGATGCCGCCAGATCCATTTTGTTGACGAAGATGAACGCAGGGATGCCGTAGCGCTTTAAGAGCTTCCAGAGCGTCGCCGTATGGCTCTGCACCCCGTCTTTGCCGCTGACCACGAGCACGGCGTAGTCCAGGACCTTCAGGGTGCGTTCCATCTCCGCGCTGAAGTCTACATGCCCCGGCGTATCGATCAGCGTCACCTGCGTCTGCGGCAGATCGAAGACCGCCTGCCCCGCGAATATGGTGATGCCCCGCTTCTTTTCCTGCGCATCAAAATCGAGCAGGGCATCGCCGTGATCTACGCGCCCCGCCGTACGAATGGCCCCCGCCTTATACAGGAACGCCTCCGACAGTGTGGTCTTGCCGGCGTCCACGTGGGCCAGTATTCCGATTGTGACTT
>CAJOKX010000156.1 GCA_905235415.1 uncultured Lachnospiraceae bacterium | reverse complement strand
ACGTTCCAGCCTTCCGCCGCAAACGCCTCCTCGTACTCAGAAAAAGTCGGTGCGGTAATCAGAAGACAAGGCTTAGTGTCTGCCGCGGCAGGCTTTACTGCCTTTGCGAGGCGGTAGATGATATCCGCCGCGCCCGCGCCGCAGAACACCTGCTCCGCAGGCACGCCTTCTGCGTTCGCGATGGCCGCGCGCAGACTCCGGCATTCCGGGTCCGGATACCGCTCGGCTTTCTGCGCAGCGTCTGCGACCGCCTGTTTCACCCGCTCGGACATGCCGAGAGGATTGACGTTCATGGAGAAGTCCAGTGGTTCTTTACCGTATTCGATTTCATAGGAGGCCCAGTCGCCCCCGTGTTTGTTTTGTTTTGTCATGATTACATTCCCAGAATGATGAGGCACGCACTGACCGTCACGCACCCAAGCAGAGCGATCAGTGAAGCTGCGTACATCATCCGGTTCGTTCTAAGTATGTCCTTCGGCTGGATCGGTCTGGTGCTGTCGCCGATCGTCGGCTTGCTGTACAGCTCTCCGAAATAATACGCCGGTCCTGCCAGCTGTACACCCAATGCTCCCGCGCAGGCAGATTCTGTCTGCGCCGAATTCGGGCTTGGATGGTTGCGGTTATCCCTGCGCCAAATGCGAAAGGCCTGCTTCATATTCTGCCGCGTTGCACCGGCAGCCAGGATCCACATGATGGCAGCAAGCCTCGATGGGATCAGTCCAGCCAGATCATCCAGATGCGCCGGTCCTCTCCCGAAGTTGAGGTAACGTTCGTTTTTATATCCGACCATGCTGTCCATGGTGTTGATTGCCTTGTAGGTGAGCGCCAGAGGGGCGCCGCCGATCATCATGTAGAAGAAAGGGACGGCCACACCGTCTGAATAACTCTCGGCTACCGTTTCCACAGCTGCCTTCGTGACGCCTTCCGCCGTCAGTTCCTGCGTGTCCCGGCCGACGATCCTGGACACGGCTCTTCGCGCTTCTTCGATATGGCAGACCGGCTCCAGCTGCCGGTAGACATTCTTTGACTCCTTCGCCAGGCCCTTCACGGCAATCGCCTGCCAGCACCATATCGTATGCAAAACCAGGAAGCAGGCAGGATGAACGATCCAGGCGAGGATGCAAAGACCCATCGTTATGACGTAGGTCGTCAGGACGATCAGCGCTGCCATCACGCGTCCCGCGGCTCGTTCACCGCCATCTGTCTTCGGGAAGACTGCCCGCAGGCTTCGTTCCAGCCACGAGATCTCCTTGCCGATGATCACCACCGGATGCGGCAGCTTCGCCGGATCCGCAAACAGCAGATCCAGCAGAAAGCCAAGTATGATCGATATCTCAAACAGTACTAAAAACAACATCTTTTATATTTATCTATGCAGCAGTCTTATCCGAACTTCCTGCATGCTGCGACGAACCGCTGCGCCAGCTTCCCGCCTGCCAGATACAGGTGCGGGAATCCGGCATAGAGGGTCTCACCCGCATAGCCAAAGTCCCACTTCTTTCCGTTCGACAGCTTCGTCAGGGTCATGTCGGACCCACCCGCAGTCGTGTCCCAGTAATGGAACTCATGAACGGGCGCCTTCTCTCCGGCATCAAGAAGCATCGTATCCTTCTCTGTACTGATGGTGCCGTATCCGAAGCGCACCAGCTTGCCTGCGTTGCGCGCGCGGCCCGGAAGTACGCCGGCCATAGGCCAGCTTCGGCCATCGGCATCTTCCAGCTGGGCGGACAGATACAGGAACCCGCCGCACTCGGCGATGGTCGGGAGGCCGGCCGTGACGGCCTTTTGGATCTGCTCCCGCATGGATTCGTTCTCCGAAAGCTGCCTGCCGTAGAGCTCCGGATAACCTCCCGGCAGATACAGTCCGTTTATATTCTCCGGCAGCCCTGCGTCATGGACCGGACTGAAGAACATGAGCTCCGCTCCGGCATCCTCCAGGGCCGTCAGTGTTTCCGCGTAGATGAAATTGAAGGCTTCATCCCGGGCGACCGCGATGCGGATATCCGGTGCCGCTGCTCGTTCACCGCTATCCGTCTTCGGGAAGCCCTCTTCTATTGTCTCCGCCTGATCTGTCAGCATGAGAAGTCTCTCCAGATCGATGGTTTCTTCCATTTTCCTCCCGATCCGGTCGATGCGCTCTGCCAGATTCTCGATTTCTTCGGCTGTCATCAGGCCCAGATGGCGGCTCTCAAAATTCGCTTCCTCCATATGCGGAACGTATCCCAACACAGGAATGCCGCTCGCTGCTTCGATGGCGGAGCCGTACATCTTGTAATAGGACTCACTGCAGTCGTTGAAGATAACTCCGCAGATATGGCTGTCCTCTCTGAACTGCGCCACGCCTTTGATGACCGCCGCCATAGTGAGCGCCGCCCCCTTCGGACGCACGACCAATACGGCCGGAAGTTCCAAAAGATCTGCAACATGATAGGCGCTGGCAAAGTCACCAGCAGAATATACGGACTGCTGTACCGGATCGGTCCCTGTCATGCCGCAGTCCGCGTCGCTTCCCGCATTGCACAGCACTCCGTCGTAGTATCCCATCACGCCTTCGCACACAGCCGATCCGCGTTCCCGGCTCTTTCTGGCGAATACTTCTTTCACGCCTTCTTCTCCCGCCAGGACTACATCCAGATTACTGCTTGGGATGCCCAGCACGGAACGGTGGAACATCGGGTCGATGTAATCCGGCCCGCATTTGAACGCGCAAGGGTCGTATCCTTTCCGTTTGAGCAGTGACAGAAGTCCGCAGGTCACAGCGGTCTTACCACTGCCTGAGGACGCAGCTGTGATCATCACCTTAAGCATCTGCAGCTCCCTCCTCAGAATCGTGACCCGGACATTTCCGGCCGGTCACGATGTAGATCGGATTGCCTGCCATCATCATGTGACGGTCTCCGATCTGTTTCGATGTATTGAACTGCACCTGTACGATATCTGTATCCATGCCGCGCTCCGCCATGGTCTTGACTGTATCCGCCATGGTTTCCAGTACGATGGCAGAAACACAGATCCG
>CAJOKX010000155.1 GCA_905235415.1 uncultured Lachnospiraceae bacterium | reverse complement strand
ACAAAGGATACGAGCTTGTCAAGCGTTTCGCTTTCGGGATCCCAGGACGGGAACACTTCCGCGTAATCGACCGCGGCAGCGGCCTCCTCTTCCTCTTCCTCTGCGCCTTCATACTGCGTTTCCGCCTTCGTGATCCCCTCCGGGTAGATCTGAGCGAAGTCATCTTTCATCGACACAGGGATATAGCCCATCCCAATGTACTCTTCCGATTTCTCCTCCCAGCTCTGCATGCCCCACTCTCTCTCGGTATCATCCGCGACGATCATATAGGCCTCGGCGGGATATTCGTTATCGATCAGCGCGTAATTCATCATGCTGGTATCGCTTCCGCTGTTTCCGAAAGCAAGCACCGGACGCTGTCCGATCTCCCTGTCAATAAAGATGGTCTTGTTCGCGTTCAGATTCTTCTGGACGAAACCGCCCGTGACCACCAGGGGATCATCGACGCCGTCTTCCCCATATTTATAATCCATATTTGACGGCGTATTCTCATTCCCGGCCAGCTTGATCTCAAATTCCGTGCCGATCACATGGGCCGGCGTGACATAGCCGCTGATCGGAGAATTCGCTATGATCGCGCGTGAGGTCGTGCGCTCCGTTCCGCTGATCACATAGATAGTAAAGTCATTTTCATACAGATACTGCACTAGTTCGACCATGGGAAGATAAAAGCCGTCGATGTAGCGCATATTGTTGAAGCTCCAGGTCTCCTTCTGCCCGAATTCCACGGCATAGTCATAAAGCTCCTGCACGGTCATGCCGGAATAAGCCCTGGCAAAATTCCTTGCAAGCTCCTCGCCGGCTTTATATTCCGGTGTGATCGTTTCCGCAACAGCCTTCAACTCCTCTTTATCTTTCTCCGAAAGCCACTTGCTGTCATCCAGGCGGGTGCTGCAGAAATCGATGTACATCATCGTATCATAATAGGTGAAAAACGTCTCGCAGGTGAGCGTTCCGTCCATATCAAACACAGCGATGCGGTCCTTTACGGGGATGAAATTTTCAGGGTCATCCTCATTGGTGACCTTGCTCACATAGGCCCTGAGATCCTCCGCCACTGCGGAATCCGCCGCCCAGTACGTTGAAAGCGGCTGCTCCTCCGTCGGCTCCGTGCCCGGTTCCACCGATTCCGCAAAACCCGTCACAGTAAATGCTGTCCACACAAACAGCATCATCAGCGCAATAAGCAGTTCTTTTTTCTTTTTCATCGTATGTCCCGCCCTTTCCTTCTTGACTATATGGTTCAGGATTACCCTTCTAAAAAGCGGACTAATCTGTCCTGAAAATCATTATAATAGGGTTTTTCCAGAAGGACAATATGCGAACCTCCCTCGATCATTTCAAGGGCAGATCCTGCCGGAAGCAACTGGGGAGACGCACCTACCAGGTCATAATTCAGATAGGGATCTTCACTGCCGCAAATGATCAATGTCGGAACGGTGATCTTTGTAAGGTCGATCAGTATTTCTTCCGGTGACACACAAATATCCCTTCGCCCGCCGTTGGGGCTGTATTCTCCGTCATAACGCCAGCAGCCTGAGCAGAACATTGCCAGGATGACCGGATCCACAATGTCGAGATCGATCTCTCCATTTTCCGTGCGCTGAAAATCATCCGACGCATGCTCCCAGGTATTGTGATGAAAGGGTTCCTCCACATTGAATTCACCAATGCCGGAAAGAATGGGTGCATATAATACGAGCTTATTCAGATGCTCCGGATGTGCCGCGGCAAACCGGCCGGTCGTCACCGTGCCCCAGCTCCAGCCGAGCACGTCGATCTTGTCCTGTCCCGTTTCCTGCGCGATCAGATCCACGGCCGCGGCGATATCCTCCGCAGCGTAATCGGAATCCGGCATAAATCCGTCTTCGACTTCTTCCGATCTTCCGTAACCGGCAATATCCATCTTCCATACGGTATACCCCTCTCTCGCCAGCCTGCGCACAAGGCTGTAGTCCTGATAATCAATATCAAATTCATGAGAGGAATACGTCACGCCATGAACCAGAAGAATGTTCTTGTCAGGCTGTGTCCCTTCCGTCTTCGTATAGTCCAGAAAGAGTGCTATCCCGTTGCGTTCCAGCGGAACCACCTCTGAAACATAAGATACAGAAGCCTCTGTCACGGCGGTCTCTGTCACGGCCGCCTGGACATCTGCGGCCTTTGCTCCCAGACAGAGCAATACTGCTAAGCTCAGAAAAGCCAGCGCCCGACTGATCATTTTTCGATTCATATTCGTTTCCCTCATTTTTCCTGTGTCAGCACTTTCTTCTGCCAGCTGCGCTTTCCGCACGCAGGGCATTTCAGGTAACGTGTCGTGTTCATATGCGGTGCAAACGATGTTTTAAAGAACGATGACGGCTTATAAATATGCCCGCATTCGGCGCATTTGTAATACCCGGTTTTCACCTCAATGCCAATACCTATAAATGCCGCGACAACCAGTATCACACAGCCTCCCACGATCAACGCAACAGCAAGCGGATCACCCTCACCGTTTTTCTGTGCGATGACCGATCCGGCGATCGTCATAATGAGACACGCAGCTATACCAAGCACCACAATATACACTTCGGTGTGCAGGAGCCTTTTTGCGTAGTTTTCATTCTCGGATTGTAAATCGAGAATGAGTTCTTCAGATTTTGTATTGTAGTTTTCCATCGTGATATGTTCGCCCGACAGGAGCTCGTTGACATTGATTTCCAGAAGATC
>CAJOKX010000154.1 GCA_905235415.1 uncultured Lachnospiraceae bacterium | reverse complement strand
ATGCCGATACAGAAGGTAAATCGAAATAATTTATTTATCGTAAACCATGATCATTAATAATGGTCAGAAGCAGGAGAAATGCATGATCGTATCAGAACTGCTTGATAGAATCGAATATAAACTCATCAAAGGCGATACTTCTTCAGAAGTCAGAGGTATCGCTTTTGACAACCGTGCTGTAAAAGAGGGCGATGCATTCGTCTGCATCAAAGGTGTACTGTTCGACACACATACCGTAATAGCAGACATCGCAGAGAAGAAGCCATCTGTGATCATCGTAAGCGATGCATGGGCATCAACAAAGATGTCAGGTGAACTCGATGCGATAGACGCAAACATCGTATCGGTAGAAGATACAAGGGTAGCCAAAGCCTGTGTTTCAGCTGCCTGGTACGGATATCCGTCTGAAAAGATGACTGTTATCGGTGTAACCGGATCCAAAGGAAAGACGACTACTGCACACATGATCTGGAGCATTATAAATACTGCGGGATCTGACGCAGGCTTCAAGGCAGGCATGGTAGGAACTACAGGTGGTCATATCGGTGAAGATGACTTCCACTTCGGCACCACGACACCAGATTCCGACAAGATGCAGGAATTCCTCGCAAAGATGGCATCCGAAGGCTGTAAATATGCTGTAGTCGAAGCATCATCACAGGGACTTAAGCTCCACAGGACAGACTATATCGATTTTGACTACGGCATCTTTCTCAACATAGAGAAGGGCGACCACATCAGTCCGACCGAGCATAAAGATTTTGATGAATACCTGGACTGCAAGAGAAAGCTGCTCAGGTCGAGCACGACTTGCATCGTGAACGGTAACGATGATCACATAGAGCAGATGCTTGATGGCGTCGAAGGAAAAGTCATAACATATGGGACAGATCAGACATCAACACCTGATCACATGATATCAGAAATTAATGATATCAGTGAGGATGGAGAACCTTGCGTCTCATTTAAACTGGATGACGAAGAATATATCATTGGCATGCCGGGTGATTTCAACGTCGGGAACGCTGCTGCCTCTGCATCATGTGCACTTGAACTCGGCATATCACCTGACACTATCAGGACAGCACTCAGGACGATCAAAGTTCCCGGTCGCCTCGACATGATATTCCGTTCAGACAGATTATCAGTCTGCATAGATTATGCCCACAACGGCCTCAGCACACGCAATCTCCTGAAAGCACTGAGAGCATACGGACCGAAAAGGCTCGTCATCGTATTCGGATGCGGCGGAAACAGGGATCGGGCAAAGCGTCCAATTATGGGTGAGATCGCCGGCAGACTGTCCGACTTCGTCATCGTCACCTCCGACAACCCGCGCAATGAGGATCCGATGGACATCATCGCTTCCATTGAAGAGGGCGTCAAGCGTTCCGGCACCAGATACACCTGCATTGAAAACAGGCGCAACGCAATCGAGGAAGCTATTGCCATGGCGGAGCCGGATGATGTTATACTGATAGCTGGCAAAGGCCATGAAAACTATCAGGAGATCAATGGCACCAAGTACCATTTTGACGACAAAGAAATCGTAGAGGAGATCCTTAAAAACAAGGCCGTATGACAACTTATATTCTAACCGCCATCATCGCATTCGCGATTGTCATGATCACATGCCCGATCCTCCTCCCCGTCCTGCACCGGCTGAAATTCGGACAGACGGAACGGGAAGACGGTCCCGCCTCCCATCTGAAAAAGCAGGGCACCCCTACGATGGGCGGTATTACTTTCATCGGAGCGATCGTCATCGCCTCCCTTGCGTTCGGTCTTCCGGGCACGTCCATGCTGCTCCCGGCGATCCTGTGCGCTTTCGGATTCGGCATGCTCGGGTTCCTGGATGATTTCATCAAGATCAAAATGTCCAGAAATCTCGGGCTCCGCGCGTATCAGAAAATCATCTTCCAGGTTGCGCTGTCTCTGATCTTCGCGCTTTGGGCCTATCTTTCCCCGAACATCGGTTCCACTCTGTACCTTCCCTTCACGAGCAAGACCATTGATCTGGGGATCTGGTACATTCCCTTCATCATGTTCGTTATCATCGCGGAAGTCAATTCCGTAAACCTGACGGACGGGCTGGACGGGCTTTCCTCTTCCGTCACGCTGATCTTTGCGGTTGCGATGAGCCTGATCTTCTCCGTACTGGCCAATCAGGCGACCGCGCTCGGCTATTCCGCGTACGCGACCAATCTGAACAGCATGACCGTCTTCTGCCTCGCTGTCGTCGGCTCTCTGGCCGGATTCCTCTGGTTCAACAGCTATCCGGCAAGAATCTTCATGGGCGATACGGGTTCCATGGCACTCGGCGGCATCGTCGCAATCCTCGGAATCTGCTCCCGGTGTGTCATTCTGCTTCCGTTCATGGGAATCTGCTACGTCGCTTCCGCCGTGTCTGTCATCCTGCAGGTAGGCTCCTATAAACTCCGTCACGGCAAGCGCATTTTCAAAATGGCCCCGCTCCACCATCATTTCGAGCTCCTCGGCTATCACGAAAGCAAGATCGTCACCATGTATTCCATCGTGACAGCGTTATTCTGCGCGCTCTGCGTTCTGGGCGTCTACTGCCGCTGAAATAACGAAACTCTGGGAGGAGGCTTCCTCCCTTTTTTATGAAAGGCTCTGATATGTTGAAAAAAGCTGCTTTGATCGTCGGTATGGCAAAAAGCGGGATCGGCGCTGCCAAACTTCTGAGCAGGAACGGCTGGCACGTCATCATCAACGACATGAAATCC
>CAJOKX010000153.1 GCA_905235415.1 uncultured Lachnospiraceae bacterium | reverse complement strand
ATTCGCTCTGTTTTTCCTAATTTGATAGGATTTGGCATTATTATCACTCCTTAAAAACTTAACAAACTACAGTTGCAGGGCAATTTAATAATATACCATCCAGTTGTCAAGGAGTCAAGAAATTTCTCCAAATTCAACAATATTTTTTTCTTGTCATTTTAGCCTATCTTTTCGATAAGATTTATCATCTCGATCGCGGAACAAGCCACATCGTAGCCTTTGTTGCCTGCCTTCGTCCCGGCACGCTCGATGGCCTGCTCGATCGTATCTGTCGTCACGATGCCGAACAGTGTCGGAACGCCGGTATTCAGTCCTACCTGTGCGATGCCTTTGCTCGCCTCTGCACAGACCAGATCGTAGTGGCTCGTCGCGCCCCGGATCACCGCGCCCAGGCACAGGATAGCATCGTATTTGCCCGTCTCAGCCATCTTCTCAGCTATGATCGGAATCTCAAAAGATCCCGGCACCCACGCCAGATCGATGTCTTCGTCTTTGACACCGTGGCGGACGAGTGCATCGCGGGCTCCGCTGATCAGTTTCGATACGATGAATTCATTGAATCTCGCCGCGACGATTCCTACTTTGATTTCTTTTGCTACTACATTTCCTTCTAACGTGTTCATGATTTTCCCTCCCTTGCATATAATCTATTTGTAATCGGTCATGTGATCCATTTTTTCCTGTTTTGTCTTAAGATATTTGTAATCGAACTTCTGCGGCCGGATCTGTATCGGCACCCTCTCTTCTATGGTGATTCCGTATCCGGCAAGTCCCGTGATCTTCGTCGGATTGTTCGTCATCAGACGCAGGCGCTTCGCACCGATATCCCGCAAAATCTGCGCTCCTATCCCATACTCTCTCATATCTGCAGGAAACCCGAGCATGATATTGGCCTCGACCGTGTCGTAACCCTGTTCCTGAAGCTCGTACGCCTTGAGTTTGTTCAAAAGCCCGATACCTCTTCCTTCCTGACGCAGATAGAGGATCAGACCTCGCCCTTCTTTAGCGATCATCCGCATTGCCTGATGCAGCTGCTCGCCGCAGTCGCACCTGCTGGAGCCGAACACATCGCCCGTCAGGCACTCGGAGTGGACTCGGCAGAGCACCGGCTCACCATCTGCCACATCTCCCATGACCAGCGCCACATGATGATCTCCATTGAGCAGATTCTCATATCCCATGATCTTGAATTCGCCGTATCTGGTCGGAAGCTTAGCATCCGCTTCCCTGCGCACCAGGCTTTCATTTGCCAGTCGGTAGCGGATGATGGAATCGATGGTGATGACGGTCAGATCCCGTTTTTCGGCAAACTCCAGAAGCTCCGATGTCCGCATCATGGTCCCGTCATCCCGCATGATCTCACAGCAAAGGCCACAGGGCTTCAGTCCTGCCAGCTTCATCAGATCGACCGTCGCTTCGGTGTGACCGTCCCTGACCAGCACGCCGCCTTCCCTTGCGCGGAGCGGAAACATGTGCCCCGGCCGTCTGAAATCCTGAGGCCGCGCGCCATCCTCGACGCATTTGATGGCCGTATATGATCTTTCTTCCGCTGAGATACCGGTCGTCGTGTCCACATGGTCGATGGATACGGTAAAGGCAGTGCTGTGGTTGTCTGTATTGACACTGACCATCTGCTCAAGGCCAAGAGCGTCACAGAACTCTCCGCTCATCGGCATACAGATGAGTCCTTTGGCATCCGTCGCCATCATGTTCACGTTCTCTGTTGTCGCGAACTGCGCTGCGCAGATAAGGTCGCCTTCATTTTCTCTTTCCGGATCATCGATCACCAGCACGACCTTGCCTGCTTTGATGTCGCGCAGTGCCTCGTCTACTGTTCCGATTTCCTTAGCCATAACGTTTCCTCCTATATCGTAAACTCCTCCGTCCGTTTATATAAATCCATTCTCCCGAAGAAAATCTTCTGTGATCTTTTTTTCTTTCTTCGCGGGATGGGGCTGCATCAGCTTCTCCACATATTTCCCAACGATGTCCGTTTCCAGATTCACGATGCTCCCGGGCCTGAAGGTTCTGATTGTTGTCTCTCCTTGCGTGTGCGGAATGATGGATATGTGAAACGCCGTATCACTGACCCCTGCCACCGTCAGACTTATGCCATCCACTGCGATCGATCCTTTCTCGACGATGTAACGCAGGATCTGCGGCGCAGCTTCGATTTCATACCACACCGCATTATCATCCCGGGTGGTGCTTCTCACCTGCCCCGTTCCGTCTATGTGGCCGGATACGATGTGCCCTCCGAATCTTCCATCGGCAGGCATAGCGCGTTCCAGATTGACCGGACTACCTTCCGTAAGCTGTCCAAGGGAGCTTCGCTCCAGTGTTTCCGGCATGACGTCTGCTGTGAAGTATGAATCTCCGATGGCCGTCGCCGTCAGACAGATGCCGTTCACCGCAATGCTGTCTCCCACGCGGCTTCCTTCCAGCACCTGACTGCATCCGACCGTCAGCACACATGACTCCGCTCCTCTTTGGATGCTTTTGATTCTTCCTGTTTCTTCGATGATTCCTGTGAACATTTACTTTTCCTCCGGATACACAGGATACCCTGTGATACATACATCTTCCCCGATGTTCTGTACTTCCATATCCCGCAGCCTGACAGCTCCGGCGATATCTTCGGCCCCTTCTCCTCCGACCGGCGCCGGTGCCTTCTCTCCTCCGATGATGATTCCGCCTACGTAGGCGTACACCTTGTTCACGATTTTTGATGCAAAAGCAGAAGCGTTGATTTTGCTTCCCCCTTCGATGAGCACGCTGTCGATGTTTCTGTCTGCCAGCTGCCTCATCAAGGCGCTTAAATCTACCGTTTCCCCTTCTGTGGTCAGGACCTCTATCCCCGCTGCCGCGAGGCGCTCTGCTTTGGCGCGGCCATCCCGGTCTTGGAGAATGTCCTCCGATGCGGCAACGATGGTCGGTATCTGCGCTGCTGTCCGGACGATCTGACTGTCCTCCGGAATGCGAAGGTGCGAATCGCAGATGATCCTCACTGGATCCACGCCCTCC
>CAJOKX010000152.1 GCA_905235415.1 uncultured Lachnospiraceae bacterium | reverse complement strand
TATTCTATGCGTCAGGATATGACCATGGATGAGGTCATGGAGTATCAGGGCAGACTGTACTATCTTCCGAAGAAAGTGATCAGAGAAAGAAGCGAAGAGCTGCTGGAATTCGCAGGGCTCACTGAGTACAGGCACAGAGTGGTGCGGCATCTTTCCGGTGGAATGAAACGAAAGCTTATGATCTGCCGGGCGCTTCTGACAGAGCCGCAGATACTTCTTCTGGATGAGCCTACTGCGGGAATGGACGCGATATCCAGACGGCAGATGTGGAACCTGCTCAGACAGCTTCACGCCGAAGGCATCACCATACTTCTGACGACACACTATATTGAGGAAGCACAGTCACTGTGTCAGAGGGTGGCGCTGATCGACCGAGGAAAGCTCAATATCATAGACACACCGGAACACCTGATCCACGATCTGGGAAGATACGCTGTGGATGAAACATCGGATGAAACACTTCGTTCATCCTACTTCCAAAGCAGGGAAGAGGCCATTGCATATCTGAGCAGGTCAGATCAGGAAGCATCGTTAAGAAACACTACGCTGGAGGATGTCTTCGTCGACAGGATCGGCAGAGGACTGCAGCAGAAATAGATACAGGACAAAGAATACGAAGCGAATGGGAATACTTGCAGTATTATGGGAAAAATGGAGAGAGTTCCGAAGGGACTTCTATAAGATCACATTAGCGGCGACAATCGCGCCTCTTATGTATCTTATCGTGTTCGGACTGGGCATTCAGACGACTTCCCACGGAGAACCGTATCTGAATTTTCTGGTACCGGGCATTGTTGCCATGTCAACGATGACAGGGAGTTTCAGTGCCGTCGCGCAGAACATGAGCGTGCAGCGGCTCTATGAGAAAGCCCTCGATCAGGTCATGGTATCGCCGACGCCTCTGTGGCAGTTTATCCTGGGACAGGTCATCGGAGGGAGCCTGCGGGGACTGTACGCAGCATGTATCATACTGCTCATCACCTTGCCGATCGCGGCGGATCTGACCTTTAACGGATGGTCGTTTCTGGTCATGTTTCTCAATGGACTGGTATTCTCAACGCTGGCTCTTGTGCTGTCTTTTCTTGCCAAAAGCTATACGGACGCGCCGCGGTTCACCTCGTACATTATCATGCCTATGTCGTTCCTGTGCAACACGTTTTTCTCGACGGACCAGATGCCGACGGGACTGCGGCAGTTTGTGGAGATCCTGCCTCTGTCCCAGGCCTGCGACATGATCCGCAGTGTATCCGCGGGCGGGACAACAGGCGTATTCGGGTGGATCGTACTGCTGCTGTATCTGCTGATTTTCTCAGCAATATCGGTGGCATTCATATACAGAAAGAAGAGTTTATAGATATGGGATATACGAAGGGCATCCTTGTTGTCAGCTTCGGGACAACTTACAGGGACGCCAGGGAGCATGCCATAGAGGCTATTGAACATACACTGGCGGAGCATTTTCCGGACCGTAAGTTTTACCGGGCATGGACGAGCAGCTTCATCATCCGCCGCGTCAGAGAGGCAGAAGGTCTGGTCGTGGATACACCACGCGATGCGCTGGAAGCCATGGTGCGGGACGGCATTACCGACGTCCTCGTGCAGCCGACGCACCTTTCGGACGGGTATGAGAACCAGCGGATGCTTAGTATCGTCAGAGAATATGAAGAGAGATTTGACAACATATCCATCGGGAGGCCTTTGCTGTGTTCCGAAGAGGACAGAGCTGCGGCCGCGCAGCTGCTGCCGGAGCTGTTTCCGGAAGGAGGAAGCGAAGATACGGCACTGTTCTTAATGGGGCACGGTTCGCAAAAGCACCCTGTCGATGTGTATGAAGAATTTCAAAGGACGCTTTTGGAAGCAGGCGCAGATAATGTTTTCATCGGAACTGTAGAAGGCACACCGGAATTTGAAGATGCGGCAGCCCTGCTTGACAGATCCGGCTGCAAAAACGTCATCCTCGCACCGCTTATGATCGTGGCGGGGGACCACGCGCGAAATGATCTGGCAGGGGATGACGATGATGCATGGAAGCGCCGGCTTGCGGCGAGAGGATATAGGGCGGAAGTTATCATGAAAGGCCTTGGGGAATTTCCACAGATACGGGAGATGTTCGTAAGGCACGCACAGGAAGCGGAGAGTATCAAAGCATAATGATCCGGACCGGAGAAAACAACAGAATACAAAAGATACTTGCAGTGATTTTGCTGTCCGCTGCGTTGTTACTATGCATGGGTGTAAATGCAGGGGAGCTTTCGTGGGCTGCGGAAGGCTATGAGGAAGTCGCCTCCGGTTCCGATGTGGCGGAGATGAAAGATGTCGGAAAGTACGGCATGACGCCGATCTATCCGGCCAGCATAAAAAACGGCAGCTACGAAGTGGATGTGGAGAGCAGTTCCAGCTTCTTTCATATTTATTCCTGCGATCTGACAGTCAAGGGTGATGTGATGACTGCGGTTTTGACCATAGACAGCACCAGCTATGAATGTGTCTATATGGGAAAGGCGGAGGAAGCTGCGAAGGCGCCGGAGAGCCGCTATATTTTCGCGGATGAAAAAGATGGCCGAGGCAGTTTCAAGATTCCGGCGGAGGCTCTGAATGCGCCGCTTCCGTGCGCCGCGTTCAGCAAGAAAGAACAGAAATGGTACGACAGAAACATCCTGATCGATGCCGCAAGTCTGCCGGAAGGAGCGCTGAAGATCCAGCTCCCGGACTATGAGATGATCGATCAGGCAGTGAAGCAATATGACAAGAGCAAAGTCAGCAGCCCGGATCAGAATTCGGCCAGTGAAAAAAGCGCAGCGGAAAGCAAAGTGAATGCTCTCGTTCCGGCGCAGATACAGATGGAGGATGATACCTATTCCATCGAAGTGAATATGACCGGAGGATCGGGAAGAGCTTCCGTCAGTTCTCCGACATGGTTCATTGTCAGAGATGGGAAAGCATATGCCAGGCTGCTGTGGAGCAGCGCCAATTACGACTACATGAAGCTGAACGGGATCAAATATGAAAATGAATCGACCGATGGGGGAAA
>CAJOKX010000151.1 GCA_905235415.1 uncultured Lachnospiraceae bacterium | reverse complement strand
TTCGTTTCTTGAACCGATAGAGATCTCGGAACCATTGTAGCTGGCAGAATAGGAGCCAAATGTTTTCACATAGATAGTGTTTTCTTTGCTTTTGGATTCACTCATAACATTTTCCTCCGGATGCTAGGTGTGATCAACACCCCCACCGAATGTGATCAGACTCTCTTGGAAACTAATTCATAGTTGTTGCAGGTATTGAGCAAAGTCTCTTTCGTGATCCGGCCCTGCTGATACAGCTCGAACAGGCTGTTGTCCATGGTGACCATGCCTTCCGCCTTGGCGGCCTGCATCGCGGATCATGTTCTGGATCGCCGGGTTCGTCTTCAGCACTTCGAAAGCAGGTGTGATCGTTCCGTCTGTCGTCGGAACGAGCTGCTGGCAGACGACGCCCTTGATGAGCTGCGACAGCTGTCCTCTGACCTGTGTCTGCTGCGTGGCAGGGAACACGTCGACGATACGGTTGATCGTATTGGCAGCGCTGCTTGTGTGAAGGGTGCTGAACAGGAGTACGCCTGTTTCAGCCGCCGTAATCGCAGCGGAAATCGTTTCGTAATCACGCATCTCGCCCAGGAGTATAACGTCCGGACTTTCGCGGAGTGCGGAACGAAGTGACTCCAGATAGCCTGGAGTGTCGATGAAGACTTCTCTCTGGCTTACGATGCTTTTGTTGTGGGAATGGAGATACTCAATAGGATCTTCCATTGTGATGATGTGCGCCTCGCGCTGGTGGTTGATGCGGTCGATCATGCACGCCAGAGTCGTGGACTTGCCGGAACCGGCTGCACCGGCGACGAGAACGAGCCCCGTCGTGTTGTCTGCCAGCGAGAGCAGGGATTCCGGGATGCCGAGTTCTCTGTAGTCCGGGATTCCGAATTTGATGACACGTATGACCGCGGAGAGAGAACCTCTTTGGCGGAATACGTTCACACGGAATCTGCCGAGCTCTGGAATGGAAAATGAAAAGTCATCATCGAGGCCCTGGTCCAGGATGGTCTTCTGCCGTCTGGCCGCCACGTAGATTTCGTCGATGACAGGATCGATCTCGGTAGGCTTCATGATTCCGCCTTCCATTCTCTCCTGTGTTCCTTTGACTTTATATGTGACAGGAAGTCCGGCGATGATAAAAATATCCGAGGCGCCTCGTATGGTCGCTTCCTTCAGTATATCCTGCAGCATCATTATTCTGCTCCTTTCCAGATATGCTGGTATGGGTCATCAGCATTCCAATCCTTCTCAAGATCCCATTTCACGATGTCGAAGCTGCCGTTTGCATCCGGCTCAGACACTTCGATCTTCAGTGTGTATCCGGTGCCCTGGATCTCGGTGGTCCGGTCGGCATCGGTGACGGCGCCCTGGGAGACCTTCTCGTCGTAGTCTCTGAGGAACTGCTGTCCCTCCGCCTCCAGTTCGTAGCGAAGCGAAGTGACAGACGCGAAACGCTCTGCCATGACTTTGTCGGCATTGGTCGTTGCCAGGGTCAGAATCGCCAGGGTCGTCAGTATGATGGCGACCACTACCAGGAAGACAGCGATCGGACCTAATCGTATTTTGTGATTCATCGCTCGCCCTCCTTGCTTATATAGCTGCCCGTGTGCAGCTCGTACAGCGAGCCGGCCGCAGAGGCGTTTCCCTTCGCGGCATCTGCTGCGCTCGCATCGTATATGGTGATGGTTTCATCGACATAAGTTCCGGAGCCGCCTTCCTCCGGCGCGAGAGTGACTTCGATCAGGTAGTCGTCCTGACGTGCGGTCACAGTGTTCTCACCGGAAACTTCCACGTCCGTTACACCTTCCATCTGCTCCAGCATGCCGGCAGCTTCCGCCGCGTCCGTCTGGTACTTGGTGACTTCCGCCGTGTTCTCCGCGCAGATGACGGCCTCGGTCAGCTCGCCCGCGTCGAGGCTCTGTTCTCTTGTCGTCATGCAGACTACGGTGATCACCACGATGACCACAAGCAAAAGCAGGAACATCATGAAGAGTTCCACGATCGTCGCCGTATTGCTTTTTTGTTTGATTTTATCAGTGTACATTGACGTAGGATGCTCCTTTGTCTGTCTTGATTTCAAGCAGATCGTCCGTGATATAGCTTATATCAAACTGAGACGTTTCGCCGATCTGGGTGGCAGTATCAGGGTTTATGTTCGTGTCAGCCCTGCTGTACTCCTCCAGAAGGACGCCGTCCTTCATGTAGATTTTATGTGCAAAACCAGTATTGCCGTCTTCGATGCTGATGCCGGGACACCCGCCGAAGTCGACCGGCTCGATGGCGCCGTCCTCGTGGTCTTTGACTGCAGTCGCCACATAGGCGCAGACGACGCGCTGGGTATCGTTCTCGTACTGACTGTCCGCGCTGTGCTGGTACGCCCGGGCAGTGAAGACGACCAAAAGCAGTATGACAATAAACAGCACAGCAATGGTCAGTGCCGAAAGGATGTCTCCTATGCTTTTGCTTTTTGTGTCTCTGCTTTTCTCCATTTCTATTTATCTCCCTGATAGATGACCTTGATCTGAGGAGGCTGATTCTCCGCGAAGAGGTCGTACACGATCAGATAGTCTTCTTTGTTAACGGTCAGGCCGTAGTTCTCCTCCAGGTATGCCAGACTTTCCGGGTAGGCGTTCTCGATGACATAGCACTGGAGCGCCCGCTCCTGGACGGTTTCTTTAATGGCGTTTTCGCGGTCGGCGATCTCTTCATCAGTCACAGAAAAGACCGCATATAAAACGATGCAGGCTGCGATGATGGCCGCTATGATGCATAGGGTTATGAACTTGTGATTGCGTATGATCTGCATAATCTAAGTTCCTTTCGCCGCTGCGTACGCAGAGGCTTTGTGGGATCAGCCGATGGAGCTCATGATGCCGATGAGCGGAACCATGAGTGAAATCAGTATGAGGCCCAGTGTGATCATGAGGAAGCCGGTCAGGAACGGTTCGACGGTGTTCGCGATCCGCGCCACGTAGGCTTCGTTGTTTTCCTTAAGGTTGGCCAGTATTTTCTGCAGTATGGAATCCAGCATGCCGCTCCGTTCTGCCGGGATGAGCATGCGGTTGTTGATTGGGTCGTAGAGCTTTTCTTCGCTTGCAGCCTGTGAGAAACTGAGTCCTGCATCCATCTTCTCGATGCAGCGTTCCAGCTTCTGTCTGAGGTCTTCGGTTTCCACGACGGACAGGCTCTTCTTGATGGCTTCGTCCTGCATTTCACCGCTGGAGATGAACATGTCGAAGCAGGAAGTGAAGCGGTACAGATCCAGGTTGTCAAAGAGCTGCCGGAAGGTACTGATCTTCGAGAGTGTCCTCCGGACAGAATCCGCCTTGCCGTTTTTCCACATGAGCAGACCGATGATGAGAAGCA
>CAJOKX010000150.1 GCA_905235415.1 uncultured Lachnospiraceae bacterium | reverse complement strand
CGGTTGCTGCCATAACTGCGCCGATTACAAAGTTCTTAATGGATTTTCTCATGGTTTTTTCCCTCTCTCTTTATCTGAAAAGTTGTGATTGTATTTTTTTGTTTGCAGTTCTTTTTGCCCTGCGATGATATGTACGCAGGAACCTGCGATAATCCACGCACAAATTTTCAACTTTCAGAATTTTTCTTCGGGCCGAACTTCGGGCCGAGCTTCGGGCCGAACTTCGGGCCGAGCTTCGGGCAGAACTTTCAGCCGACCCTTCGGGCAGAACTTCGCGCCGACACAAGCTGACACCGGATGGAAAGGAAGAAAGGCATGCAACGTGTTTTCAGTGTGCCCACAAACTCCATGCAAAGGCTAAGCAAAGTTGGCGGGCCTGTGAACTGTATCCAATCCCTGAATTGAAAAGGCTGGTAATGCGGTTTTTTTCCTGATTTTATGCTATATTGAAAGTTGGAGTATTTTCTGATCGGGGAGATCGGAAACCTTGATAATCCGGTACAGACTCTGACTCCCATCCGGGGGAATGTGGACTGTTTTGCTGACATCATGGGTCAGGACGAGGAGTTTATCGAAGGAAGGGGTAAGTTGCTATGAATATGAAACAGGGGAATTCGATTCGGGCCAGGAGAAGGATCTTCAGCCTGCTGATGGCTGTACTGATGGTGATTGCGACCGTCCTGCCGTCGGCTGCGGTTTATTCTGCGGAGGAGGCAGATGGATCGGAAAGCGTCGTGAGTGTTCCTGAAGAGGGCAGCGCTCCGGCAGAGGAGAATGAGGCAGACGAGCCTGAAGCGGACGGGGGCGCTTCTGAAGAGAGCAGCGCTCCGGCAGAGGAGGCGGAAACGCCTGCGGCTCCGGAAACAGGCGGTGAGGCTGCCCCGGAAACGCAGGCGGCCGAGACGAATCCGGCAGAGGGTTCGGAGGAGACGGCCGGACCGGAGGGGGAGGATGCTGCGCCGCAGGACGGATCTGGCGATCCGGAGAGTGAGGAGCCGGCGGAGACGGAATCTTCCAAAACGACCCTGAAGATTGGCGAAAATGAGTTTGTCGTCACTTTGGACGGAGATTATTCCGATCAGGCGGCGGCACTTTGTGTACCCGAGAATGCTGAGGCGCAGAAGGAGGCTCTGGAAGAAGCCATGGGCGCCTTCGCAGAGAATTTCCGCATCGTTGAGCTTCGGGATGCGAACAACAATCCCGTCACTCTTGGCAAGGACATGGCAGCGTATGAGGAGGAGATCCCCGTCACTGTCAGCGGTTCGTGGCTTTCTGAATATATATCCCCGGTCTTTGCGCTGATGAACGCGGACGGGACCGCCCAGATCGTGGAGGCACAGCAGGATGTGCTGGACGACGGCACAAGCTGCCGTCGTTTCAGGGCAGACGCGCTTTCTTCCCTGATGCTCTGCGAGAAGGGGGAAATGAAACCGGATGCGATGGAAGAGAGCGAGGAGGACGCCTCCGAGATGCTTTCCGCCCAGGACGATGGGACATCTTCCATGGATGTAAAGGTCAACATCAAGTGGACAGGCGATGAGCCGGAGGACCTTAGCAGCCGGCCGATTGTTGTTTATCTCACGATGGAGCGCAGTACCGACGGTACGAACTGGGAGCCCTATACCCAGACGATTCCTTTTGCGATCACATCCTTTTCAACGCCTCCCTGGACCGCGACATTTACCCTTCCCGCGCAGGATGGGGATGGCAATCCCTATACATACCGTGCGACCGAGTCCGACGATGGACTGGGCCGCTATCTGCTGCCGGAACAGAACCCGGTGACTACAGAGGCCGGTGCTGACAGCGAGATCGAATTCACCAACACATACAATGACGAGTGGGACTATCACCTTCGTCTGTTCTGGGATGTTTCCACCGACGAGGGAAAGGTCCTCCAGGATGTGCATACTACGGACCGCAGCACGCAGGAAGCTGTGTATCACGTCGCGGTCAGCACACAGAAACCGTACGAGGCCTGTGACGATCCGCTGAATCCGACAAAGGGTATCACAGTCCGCATACCGCGCGCGCTGTGCACGGACAGGAATGGCGATCCGGTCTATCCCTCTGCTGTTTCTGTCGGCACAGGGGATGATTTTGACCCGTATTATTACTTCAAATATACGATCGATCCCGACACTGATGAGCTGGTTTTCTATAACTGGAGCGATCTTCCGGGTTCCTACAACATCGATATCAAGGTGCAGTACAAGCTGGATCCCATGCAGATCCCTGACTGCACGCTGGGTGAGCTCCAGGCGCATGGCGAGGGGCATTATCCTTTCCAGCCCGATACCGACGACGGCAAGCAGGATTCTGACCCCATCTACTACAGACTGGATACCGGCGCGGCGTTTACCAAGTTCACGAAGGATTCAGGCTATCCGCTTCGCGCTGTGCCGCCCGCGATGAGCGCGGACGATTTTGATTTTGCCAATTACCACTACATGGTCTATATCCTCCGCTGCGAGGTGAACGGCAACCAGCCGCTGGTACCGCTGCAGTTTACGGACAGGCCGACTGACCCGAACGGTAAGTATGCCGACGAGGGAGGCAAGGTCATTGCGATCCTGCAGCCGGATGAGACGGATTCCGTGTCGGGCAGCGGCGCCGATGAAGTTCATACCTACAGACGCCCGGCTGCTGCGCTTTCCACACCGTCCGGAACACCCGTTGCTTTCACGGCGGGCGCGGACGGAAGTGCCTCCTGGACAGAAGATCTTGACCTTCTCAGAAAGAGTGACAACGGCAACTATGCGAACCAGGGCGAGCAGTGCTACTACCTCATCGTCCGATATAATGCGACCAACGAGCAGGGGTATGTCATTACGGATTATATCTATCACAACGAGGACGCAGAAGGCGCTCTTGAAGTCAAGGATCCGCAGCATGACGGCGTCGACGTCCGCGGGGTAAACGACCTCTACGATACCGATAATAAGAAAAATGCTGCTACCGGTCACTGGGAACCTGAAGATATCCCGCCTGTCGGACCGGGGCCTTACTATGCGAAGAAGGCGCTTGGAGAAAACGCTTATCCCGCGTACATTGCGGGTTCAAGCAGTTCCATATCTTCAGCGCGACGACCCAGTTCAACGTTGACGGGGATTGGCTGAAGGCAAACAGGGATGATCCCTATTTCTATGCAGACTGGTACGATGACGACGTCTTTATGCGCGGGTATTATGACGGCGGGTGGCAAGAGTACAGAAAACTCGGCGCCCAGGATTACCAGATCTGGTATACACAGAAGGGCTCTGTTTATTTTGACGTTACCGCTTACGATATCGATCCAGAAACAGGAGCGCACAAACCGCAGGCGGGTGTTTTCACCGTACAGGTAAAGAACAGCAGCAATCAGTGGGTGGACTACGACAGCTTCACGCTTGACTCCACCGGCCATGCCCTGTATGAGCCTGATCCTTCCGGCCTGGCAGGCAGAGGGTATTACGGCATCCGGCTCAAGACGCCGGAGGGCATGACATCGCATCTTACCATGAAGATGAATGTCTGGTACATCGTCAACGGGACCAGTCCGGTTGCCCGCGACCTGCTCGACAACAAGGGCGCGACAGATCTGCAGATTGTCAACCACTCTACCAATGACCTGTATCTGAGCGCTTCGCCGGAAGGTCCCTATCATCTGGGAAATGCGGAGACACCTGGTACGATGCCTGCCGGAGAATATGCCTGGATCGCAGGAACCGGCATCACCGGCTATCCGGGAGAGAGCGACGGTGTCCCGGCAGGTTACAACCATGCCTACCGTTCAGCGGGGAATACTCCGAGAAAATACAGCCAGAACTGCTATATAGTAAAGGGGCTCCTCCAGGAGGAGGATCATCAGGAGACGCACTCCTTCAGCCATCAGTGGTCTATTGCTCCGTGTGAGTATATGAATACCTCCGCAATTCCGCGCGAGGTGCTTCAGGAGATGGAATACTCGGCGGATACGGGTATCTTTTACGACCTTCTGCCGGTGGGATATCATCTGGACGAAAATAGGCCGATCGAGGTGAGCGGTTCTTCCGGGGCTTCAGCCCTTGGGCTCAACTCCACGCTCCCGGCAAGTGTGACCAATTATACAGTAACGCCTAATTTCAGGGGAACGGGACGGGATCTTGTCACATTCCATGTCAAGTCTGACCGTACTGCCCCCCATGATAACCTGTTTATTTCACAATATACGTATACCGGTTATACCCTCCATTTCTGGACGAAGGTCTCCTACTTTGACGTGGAGGAAGATCCGGTCCGCAACCTGTGCGTGTATCAGCGCGGGGACAAGCGAGCGATGGTCGGCGATGTTGCTTTCAGTGATATGCAGGGCTATGGTGTGGATCCCGCGAAATACCTGGTCAACGGCGAATATGTCATGAAGGACCTGGACGACAGCGGGGTCGAACATCCCAAGAGCGCCATGTATTATTCCACGCCGGTCCACCCGACGACTGTTGAAACACTGCAGGACGGCCTGTATAAATATGTCAGGGGCAACAGCGGCGCTTGG
>CAJOKX010000149.1 GCA_905235415.1 uncultured Lachnospiraceae bacterium | reverse complement strand
CCCAATACTCCGGTTTGAGTCTGTATCCTATAGAGATAACTTTCCCTGATGTCTTATAATCATAGAATTCTGCCAAACCGATCAGCGCATCCGGATCGCCGGTCTCATATATACCTAAAATGCACTGCCTGTCCCTGTTGAGATCCATATTCTGAATAGCTTTCAAAGAACTTTCAGGCGTTCCCTGCAGTTCTGCAAGATATGTTGGCTCGTAGTAATAGATGCGCCTGTCATTTCTCATGTCGGTAAGTGCAGCAAGATCCTGATCTTTAAGATTTCGGATCAGAATTCCTTCCGCTTCTATTGATATCCGTTTACTATAGCTTATTGGCCTGGTCATGGAGCACACATCCCTTTAAATCCCGACTTGGCTGGTTCACGATAAACAGGCATTTGAATGTCAAAATAATGTGTTGAATATCAGCAGGGCATTCTCTGTTGGCGACTTCAAGCTGGTATCAACGGCCAGGTCATATCGGACATCCCGCCCGCCGTGGCGACGAGGCTGCCGGAATGACCGGCCTGGTCGAAAATGATCAGCTCGTTATAGCCGGTCAGATGGATGCCGCTGCTGAGGGTCAGGGTCGTGTTGTCACAGAGGATCAGATAGACGGTGCCGGTGCTACCGATCTGCACGCGCCTGTCGATGGTTGTATCCTCGGTCACTGCATAAAAACTGCCGCCGGGAAGCAAGAGCTCATCCCCGCTTACATGCGGATAATCGCCTGACAACAGGGCGGACATGTCGGTATAGGAATCACAGGTGGTCAAACCGTAGAATCCCATATATTCGATCGATCCCTCCGCAAGCGCGGGCACGGCAAAGCCCAGGCTGCAGCACAGTATCATAAGACCGATCGCAAAGACCCATCTTCCTGACAGTTTCCTCATAACGCTCACTCCGTTTCTGATCAGCCGAACATTGTCTGATTTTCAGGATTGATTAATAATAATGATAACGGAAATCCGTTTATTTTTCAAGAAAAACCGGTTCAAAAGGCGTCCGCGGAAAAAACGGTTCAAAAGGCGTCCGCGGATATACACTGATCCGGTGCAAATCAGTATCAGTCAGCGCTTTACGGTTCAGGAAGATTGTAAAAAAACACAATGACAAACAACAAAAAGACAGGTATAATGTTCGATACGATGCCGATCTTTTCGGACTGCAGTTGAAAGCTTTCGAAAAACGGTTTCGGACGCCCTGCTGAATTGCACAGCTGACGAAGGTGTATCCCGGAAAAAGAGGGAGGAGAAGGAACATGAAAAAGAGACTGACGCCGTGGGTTTGTGCGCTCATCTGCCTGCTTCTGGCGGTGAACGCGTGCATCGGCTGTCTGGGAGAGACCGCTGAGACGGCCGAAACCGGTAAGGCGGTGCGTACGATCCTGTTGTACGACTGCGGTTCCGACCTGGAGGAAGACTTTGGCATGGCGACCTGGAATCTTTACCAGATCCTGGAGTCGGAGATTACACAGGGGCTGAATGTGGTCGTGATGACAGGCGGCGCCAGGGTCTGGAAGACTGAACCCGAATACCTGGACGGCGCTGAGGCGGTCAGTCCGAACCAGGAGAACCAGGTCTGGATCTGTTCCGGCCGGAACGCCGAAAACGCCGAGAACGGCCACGGCAGGATGACGCTTCTGACGGACCTTCCTTCGGATATTGAAACGACGCTGATGTCCGATCCGCAGACCCTGCTCGGGTTTATCAACTATGCCGCGGAGAAATATCCCGCTGAAATGTACGATCTGATCCTCTGGGATCACGGCGGCGGGCCTGTCGCAGGCTATGGCGTGGACAACCGCGTCGAGGAAACCAACATCATGAGCGTCGGCGCAATCGCGAAGGCGTTGAAGGAGAGCACCGTGGATCGATTCGACTTCGTCAACTTCGACGCCTGCCTGATGAGCAGCGTGGAGGTCGCGGCGACGCTGTCGGAGTGCGCGGATTACCTGATTCTCTCTCCGGAGACGGAACCGGGATACGGCCAGGAATATACGACCTGGCTGGATGCGCTGGCGAAGGATCCGGACATGAACGGCTATGAGCTCGGCAGGATCATCGTGGATGCCATGATCGCGTTCTATGAGGATGAAACGTCCGAGGGCTATCTCCAGAACGGCACGCTGGCCGTGATCGACACGAAAAACTTCAGGGAACGCATGGTCGCGCCGATTACGGAACTGGCCAGGACGATGGACCGCGAGCTGACGCAGATCGGTGAGTTCAATGCGCTGCTGAATTTTGAGGATGAACTGCGCAGCCAGGCGGCGGCCTATGAATACGCATACGACACCCTGCTGGACCTCGGCAATTTTGCCGAGCATCTGGGCATGTGCATCTCCGAGGTGAACAACTCCGGCGAATCCGGGGATTTCGAGGCGCTTCGAAACAATTACACCGACATAACGGAGGAGATCGGGCGGATCCTTTACGACAATGACGGCTCGGGTGATGACGTGATCTACGCCGCAGCCACCGCCACAATGACAAGGCCCGTCAAGACGAAGATCGCCTTTTCCCGCGATGCGGAAGGCAAGCCGCAGCGTACGGAAACGATGGCTCCCTCCGGGCTGAGCGTCTTCTTTACGCCCGTGAATCTGCAGATCATGGATTACACGGTGGCCATCGACGAGATGTGCGAAGCGGTGGAGGATGAGGAGATCCGTTCCATGCTGCGCGCGCTGGAGGTCGCTTCCCTGCGATATCTGATGGCGGAGAGATGCGGCCTGTCTGTCGCCTCGCTGCGGGAAATGGGCGAACAGAACGTCTACTACAAGACGGTCAGGGACAGCTGGAAGGAGCCTTCGGAAAGGGACTACGCCGAAATCTACCAGTATCAGGAGCAGTTTGGCATCAAGGCGGACATTACGGGGTTGTCGGCCTCCGATTGGGACATCTATATCAGCACGGTCATCGACCTGCTGAACAGGTATTCCGATGTGGATACCGAGACCTGGATGGCGCTGCTGACGGCCCAGCAGTCAAGCCAGACGATCGACTGCGAAAAGGCCGCGGCGATCGGGGTGGACAGGACCGGCGACGGTGTCGAGGACGCCTATCGCATCACAGTCCCCGCACCGCTCGATGTCTATACGAGACTCAGCTATGATCTGGCTGCAGGGGAGGGCGAAGATGAGGAGGACTGGGACTTCATGAAAGCGCTTCTCGGTCTGCCCGACTATATCAATATCGCCCAGGTTCACGGCAATCCGGTACAGGAGGAGATCGTGAACTACATGAGCTGGGGTATGGATATGAGCTCCGGCATCCGCAGCCTGTTTCAGAGGACAGACTGCGCCTATGAACTGCCGACTGCTGTCGAACGCTGGTATGAGCTTCTGGACAGCGACGGCATCGGACACGTCATCAGCGTGGACGAGGTGGATCTGGGCAAAACGCAGGATC
>CAJOKX010000148.1 GCA_905235415.1 uncultured Lachnospiraceae bacterium | reverse complement strand
ATAGAGGCAGAGGAAGATGTGATCTGCGCCGTCAAGAAAACAGAAGAAGTGCTGCTGACGATGGAAGGCAGAGGACCTGCCGTTCTGGCAGTGACAAGGGATATCAATAAGCCGCGGCTTGTGACGGCCATGGGCATCATCAAAGCGCGGAAGAAACCGGTGACCATATGGAACGCGGAAGACATAGGTCTGGCGAAAGACCTGACAGGCATCGAAGGATCACCGACAAGGACCGGCCGGATGATAGAGCTTTCGCAGAATCGGAAGAGCGAAGACCTTGGCCCTGCGCCGGAAGAAGCGGCACAGCAGATCCTGCAGATCATACGAAAGGCAGGTATCTGATATGAAAGCGAAAGAAATAAAGAAGATCCTGATACTGGAGCAGGGCGATCCTTCCGGAGCCCAGATATTATCGAAGGCTGCGGACGTCTTCGGAAAAAACGAACCTGACTACGTGATACTGAAGTCCTGCAGGACCCACAACATATCTCTTTCCTTTATGGAAGAGCTGATCCGAAAAGAACAGCCCCAGCTGGTGCTCATTGGAGCCACGTCGCTGGGAGGTGAAGTGGCTCCGGCACTGGGCGCGCGGTTTGGCGCAGGTGTCGCAGCCCACTGCATAGATTTTGCAGAAAACGAAGAAGGGGAGATCGCATTTATTGTGCCGGCCTTTGGAGGAAGAGCGGCGTCGGAGATATTCATGCCAGAGGCAAATGCCGAGGCGCCTGCCATCGCCACCGTCAAACCGGGCATATTCCCGGATCCTTCGGAGGAGAGATTCGATGCATTGATCAGCGGTCCTTCCTGCCGGATTATCGATCTGGATGCGCTGGCAGAAAAAAGTGACCCGGCAGAATACGCCGGAAATCACGGCGGCTTCCGGATGACGGAAAGGAAGCCTATAGAACGCGCCGCCGGGAGCATCGATGGAGCGGACCTGATCCTCTGCGGGGGCTACGGCCTTGGAAGTGAGGAAAACTGGAACAAACTCCAGACACTGGCGGAAGGCCTTGGCGGGGCCTGCGGCTGCACCAGAGCGGCTCTGGATGCCGGGTGGGGCTGCCGTGAAGACGCGATGATCGGAACAAGCGGCAAAGCCGTCCATCCGAAGGTGTACATTGGATTCGGTATATCCGGCGCGGCCCACCACACATGCGGCATATCCGGTGCAGAAGAGATCATCAGCATCAACAGCGATCCAGATGCGGATATATTCAAGTCCTCCGATCACAAAGGAGTATTCGATGCAGAGAAAGTCATGGAAGCTCTGCTGAAAGAAATAGGATAAGAGGTGAAACATTGAGAAGAAACAATATAGACATTTCATTTTTGATCATCGTCCTGATCCTGGCGTCAAACTCGATCAGGGAAGGGGCCTTCAGCGACCCGAGAGAATGGCTGATCGATAAACTTCTGATCGTTCCGGGAATCATCATCGCCCTTTCGTTCCATGAGTTCGGTCACGCCGTCGTGGCGTATAAGCTTGGCGACGATACGCCGAAGCTTCAGGGAAGGGTGACGCTCAATCCTGCGGCTCATATCGACTGGATCGGATTGGCCGCACTGTTTTTCTGCGGATTCGGATGGGGCCAGCCGGTACAGATCAATCCATACAATTTCAAGCACAGAAGAAGAGATGAACTGTTTGTGGCTCTGGCGGGAGTTGTGATGAATCTTCTCCTGGCAGTGGCATTTACCCTGATCGCCAAAATTTATCTGATGGCAGCAGGAGATGCATGGATCTCTTCATCGACGATTGGATACGGCATATGGGAGATGATCTATTTCGTCATAGAGATCAATCTGGTGCTCATGATCTTCAACCTGATACCATGCCCGCCGCTGGACGGCTTCAATATCCTGGCGCAGATCTTTGGCTTTGGAGATACGGAAACCTACTGGAAGATATACAGATACGGAAACTGGATCCTCGTACTGATCATCATCACCGGACTGACGGGCCGGATCATCACGCCGTGCATCCAGTTCTTCATGAATATCGTATGGCAGTTCTTATTCTAGCAGCGGAGGCTTCATGGGCAGAACAGACTATCTTGACAAACTGAATGACAAACAGAGAGAGGCCGCCATGTACACGGAAGGCCCGCTTCTCATACTGGCCGGCGCCGGCAGCGGCAAAACCAGTACGATGACCTGCCGGATCGCCTATCTGATCCGCGAGATGGACGTGCATCCCTACAACATTCTGGCGGTGACGTTCACAAACAAGGCAGCCAAGGAGATGCGGGACAGAGTGCAAAATCTCATAGGCGAAGGGGTCAATATGTGGATCCTCACATTCCATTCGACCTGCCTCAGGATACTGCGGCGTCATGCGGAGGTCCTGGGCTACAGCCGGGATTTCGCCGTCTATGACCCGACCGACCAGAAGACGATCGTCAAAAATATCTGCAAAGACCTTCAGATCGATACGAAGAAGTTCACGCCAAGCTATTTCCTCGGCGTGATTTCCCACTGCAAAGAGCAGCGCATCCACGCCGCCGAATACAACCGCATCTTCGGAACGGACTACAAGGAGCAGATGATAGGCAAAGTCTACGAAGCCTACGAAAAGACACTCAAAAAGAACAATGCCATGGACTTCGACGATCTGCTGCTGAAGACCGTCGAGCTTTTTGAAGCGGATGAGGAGATCCTGCAGTGGTATCAGAACCGGTTCCAGTACATCATGGTCGATGAGTACCAGGACACGAATATGATACAGTACACCTTCGTGAAACTGCTGGCCGATGCCAGGGACGCAGACGGGAATCCGCGGCGCAACCTGTGCGTGGTCGGCGACGATGACCAGTGCATCTACCAGTGGCGCGGAGCTGACATACGCAACATCCTGGAATTCGAGAAGGATTTCCCGGGAGCAAAGACCGTAAAGCTGGAGCAGAATTACCGTTCCACGGCGAACATTCTGGCAGCTGCCCACTCCGTCATTTCCCACAACAGGGGGAGAAAAGCCAAGAAGCTCTGGACGGACGCGGAAGACGGAAACAAGATCATATACTACAAGGCAGATGACGAGAGGGACGAAGCATCCTTCATCGCCAGCGAGATCAACCGGATCGCGGGGCCTGTATCCTCCGAAGAAACGGACTACCGGCAGTTTGCGATCCTCTACAGAACGAACGCCCAGTCGAGGACCTTTGAGGAAGCTCTCTCCAGAAGAGACATTCCGTACCGGGTGCTCGGAGGGCTCAGGTACTACGACAGAAAAGA
>CAJOKX010000147.1 GCA_905235415.1 uncultured Lachnospiraceae bacterium | reverse complement strand
GGCTGCAGCAACTCGCAAAGCTTAGTCGGCTGCCTATGGTTTTCAGTTGTGCCCACAGAACTCCATGCAGAAGGTCGGAGGCTGGCCTGTGAACTGTAAGCATTCTCCTTGTAAATGGGCCGTTTGTGGTGTATATATCTTGTGAAAGCTTCCACGCGGCCGGGGCGTCCCCCGCCTGCGTAAAAGCTCCGGCGGATCGCCGCCGCGCAGCAATGGAAATGACCAAAAGGAGACAAGGACTATGGGCAAGGAAAACAGATGGAATACGTACAGTGAAGACCAGATGAAAGAAGTGGAGTCTCTTGCATCTTCGTATAAAGAATTTCTGACCAGCGCGAAGACAGAGCGCGAGGCGGTCTGCGAGGTTACGAAGCGGATCCGCGAGGCGGGCTGGCGCGATCTGGAAGAGGTCGTAAAGAGCGGACAGACGCTGAAGGCCGGCGACAAGGTGTATGCGGTCTGGATGAAGAAGACGATGGCGATCTTCACGATCGGAACGAGGAAGCTGGAGGACGGCATGCGGATCCTCGGGGCGCATATTGATTCCCCGAGACTGGACCTGAAACAGGTGCCGCTCTATGAAGACACTGAGATGGCGTATCTGGATACCCATTACTACGGGGGCGTGAAGAAATATCAGTGGACGACGATCCCTCTCGCACTGCACGGCGTGGTTGCGAAGAAGGACGGATCGGTTGTGAATATTCAGATCGGTGAGGCGGAGGAGGATCCGGTCTTCTGCGTGACAGACCTGCTTCCGCATCTTGCAAAGGACCAGATGGGGAAGAAGCTTGCCGAAGCGATTGAGGGAGAGAACCTGGACGTTCTGGTCGGCTCCAGGCCGGCGCCGGAGGACGGGAAGGACGAGAAGGAGAAGAAGGATCCGGTTCGCCGGAATATCCTGCAGATTCTCAGCAAGGCGTACGGTATCGAAGAGGATGATTTCCTGTCTGCGGAGGTGGAGGTGGTTCCCGCGGGTGCGGCGAGAGACCTTGGATTCGACCGCAGCATGATCGCGTCCTACGGACAGGATGACCGGGTATGCGCGTTCACATCGCTGGATGCATTTATGAAAGTGGAGCATCCGGAGTTCACATCCTGCTGCCTGCTGACCGACAAGGAAGAGATCGGTTCCGTCGGAGCGACCGGCGCGCAGAGCCGTTTCTTTGAGAATACGGTGGCGGAGCTTCTTGCGTGCTGCGGACAGTTTTCGGAGCTGGCCCTGCGCAGGACGCTGGCATCCTCCAGGATGCTTTCCTCGGACGTATCGGCGGCGTATGACCCGCTGTACGCTGGTGCGTATGAAAAGAAGAATTCCGCGTATTTCGGACACGGAATCGTCTATAATAAATATACAGGCGCAAGAGGCAAGTCCGGAAGCAACGACGCAAACGCAGAATATTTTGCATGGGTGCGCCGGGTGATGGACGATGCGGATGTGGCGTTCCAGACAGCGGAACTTGGAAAGGTGGACGTCGGCGGCGGCGGAACCATCGCATACATCAGCGCGCTGTATGGCATGAATGTGGTGGATGCAGGCGTGGCGGTTCTGAACATGCACGCCCCGATGGAGGTAACGAGCAAGTCGGACGTCTACGAAGCGCGCAATGCGTATATTGCTTTCCTGACTGCTGCAGAGTCATGATGCCCGGCGCCGTGAATGCATGCGGAAGAACAGGTGCACAGAGCGGGAGGTAAAAAAGCATGAGTGACATTATTCAGGTATTTGCGGACAGAAGATCGATTCGTTCTTATTCAGAGGCTCCGATCCCGGACGATATTCTGGAGCGGATCATCCGCGAGAGTTATTATTCTCCCAACGCGGGGAACAAGCAGCTGCTGCGCATGGTGGTCAGCAGAAATAAAGAGACCAATTCCTATCTCGGGAAACTGCGCAACTGCGTCACCGGTAAATTCTGGTATCCGGAAAGAGGCGACTGGAAGACGACAACAGACGAGGAGCTGGAGAGCGTTCCGAACGCATTCTATGAAGCGCCCGTGGTGGTGCATCTCTACGGACCGAAGGACTTTGAATTCGCAGAGGCGGACGCCTATATCATGGCAAATAATGTGTGCCTGATTGCGCGCAACTATGACGTCGGATCGGTGATCCAGTCCGTTGCTGTCGACTATTATGTGACAGAGCGCTCGCAGCAGATCAAGGCAGACTGGCAGATCCCGGAGGACTATGTGATCCGGGCGCATGCAAGCCTCGGCTATCCGAAGGACGGATTCCCGGAAGCCGTGAAGCATGATCTGTATGCGGATCCGCTGTTTGTGGACTGAGAGAGATGGCCGCGCAGCATGAGCGCGGTCCAAGGAGGGCCTTCCCGGCAGGGAGGGCCTTTTTTTCGATTAATCTTCGTTTAATGCCGGGATCACATGTTGGACAAATGAGCGGGCTATCCTTTCTTCATCAGCTGAAAGAAACCCATGATGAATCATACATAGAGTGCAGGAGGAAAGTACGATGAAGAAGAGAGCGATGATCATAAGTTCGCTGCTGAGTGCGGCGCTGATAATGAATCTGACGGGGGCTGCGTGGGCGGAGAATGCTTCGGCAGGCACGTCTGCACAGACTGATACTGTGGAGCAGAAGGACGGCCAGGGAGGCCCGGGCGGAAACAGACAGACGCCGCCGGCAAAACCGGACGGACAGGCACCGGACGGCCAGGGAGGTCCGGGCGGAAACGGGCAGACGCCGCCGGAAAAGCCGGACGGACAGGCACCGGACGGCCAGGGAGGCCCGGGTGGAAACGGGCAGACGCCGCCTGAGATGCCGGATGGCCAGACACCGCCGGAGATGCCAAACGGACAGGCGCCGGATGGCCAGGGTGGTCCTGATGGCCAGGGTGGTCCTGATGGCCAGGGCGGCCCAGGAGGAATGGGCGGCCAGGAGAGCGTCGCGTATACGGCGGTCAATGAAGTCAGCGAGGGATCCCAGGCGTTCTCGGGGGATCTTGCATCCACGGGAACGGATGAGAATGCGGTCCTTGTCAGCGGGGCGGATGCGTCCGCGTCGGTAAAGGATGCATCGGTTTCACGCGCGAGTGAGGATTCGGACGCGGGCAATACGTCCAGCTTCTACGGAAACGCGGCGGCGCTGCTCTCCACGGACGGCAAGCTGTATGTATCGGACAGTACGATTGACACAGACTCTGCCGGCGGGGCGGGTGCGTTTGCCTACGGAGACGGCACCGTGTACATCGCGGATACGCAGATCACCACACAGAAGGGAACCAGCGGCGGCATCCATGCGGCGGGCGGCGGAACGCTCTATGCCTGGAACTACAGCGGGCGGCTCTTCCGCGGCGATCCGCTCCGACAGAGGCGGCGGAACCATGGTGGTCGACGGGGGAAACTACACGACGACCGGCAGCGGAAGCCCGGCCATCTATTCGACGGCAGACATCACGGTTCACGACGCCAGCCTGAGCGCTGAGAATTCGGAAGCCATCTGCATCGAGGGACTGAACTCGATCCGCCTGTTTGACTGCGACCTGACCGGCAATATGCCCGATGACAATGAGCAGAATGAGGTGCTCTGGAATGTGATCGTCTATCAGTCCATGTCCGGCGACGCCAAGGAGGGCAACGGCACGTTCGAGATGGCCGGGGGAAGCCTCACGGCAAAGGCGGGCGGCATGTTCTATACCACCAACACGCAGTCCACATTTATCCTGGAAGACGTGGATCTCATATACGCACCGGATTCAGATTTCTTCCTGCGCTGCACCGGCAACGCAAACGGAAGGGGCTGGGGAGAGAGCGGAGCCAACGGGGCGCAGTGCACATTTACCGGAATCTCCCAGGAGATGGAGGGCGATGTGATCTGGGACAGGATCTCGGACCTGGACTTTTACGTGACGCAGGGAAGCACGCTGAAAGGTGCGGTGATAGAAGATACCGCCTACTCGGGCGGAGAGGGAAGCGGAACCTGCAGCCTGACCATCGATGCGGATTCCACCTGGATCGTCACGGGAGACAGCACGCTGACCAGCCTGTCCTGCGCCGGGACGATTGTGGATGAGGAAGGCAGAAGCGTTTCCATCGCAGCAGCAGACGGGAGTATCTATGTGGAAGGAGACAGCGCGTATACGGTCACGGTCGACAGCTACGAGGACAGCGCGGATGTGAGCGGCGCGTCAGAGGCAGATCGCTGGGAGGACTTCGCGCAGACGATGCCGGAGGATCTTGCATAAGCGCGGACGTGAGCGGCGCGTCAGAGGCAGATCGCTGGGAGGACTTCGTGCAGACGATGCCGGAGGATCTTGCATAAGCGCGGATGTGAGCGGCGCGTCAGAGGCAGATCGCTGGGAGAACTTCGCGCAGACGATGCCGGAGGATCTTGCATAAGCGCGGACTTGCGGAAGATCTTGCATAACCCCGGATCCATGGTATGATGAGGCGAAATAAGTGTGATGCCGGGGAGATGCAGGATGCTGAATATTGTGTTATATGAGCCGGAGAAGCCGGCCAATACAGGGAATATCGGAAGGACATGCGTGGCGGTCGGAGCGAAGCTGCATCTGATCGAACCGGTGTCCTTCAGCCTGTCGGACAGCCATCTGAAGCGGGCGGGCATGTATCACTGGAAGATGCTGGAGGTGGAGCGGTACGCGGACTTCGGGGATTTCCTGGAGCGAAACCCGAGCGCGCAGATCTTCCCGGTGGAAACGAGCGGAAAGAGGCTGTACACGAAGGCGTCCTATCCGGACGGCTGTTTTCTGCTGTTCGGAAAAGAGAGCAGCGGCATCCCGCAGGAGATTGTGGACCGGTATCCGGATACCAGCGTGCGGATTCCCATGCGAAAGGGCGTGATCTCCATGAACCTGAGCGACTGCGTCTCGGTTGTGCTGTACGAGGCGCTGCGCCAGCAGAACTTTCCGGATCTTGACTAAGCCGTTATAATGGTTGCTGAGGCTTTTTGAAGCAGGACCGGGCATGGGTCTGCGGAACAGGAAAGAGAAGAACTATGTATGAGATCATGAGTGCAGATGAGGCGATCCGTCTGATCCGGGACGGGGACTGCATCTGCGTGAATTCATTTGTCGGAATTGAGAATCCCGTGGAGCTGCATGAGGCGATCTACCGCCGCTACCAGAAGATGCAGTCGCCGCGGCATCTGACGATCGTATCGAGCGCCGGGTTCGGCGTGTGGGACGAGAACCGGAACGCGGAGGGATATATCCGGGAAGGCGCTGTGGACCGTCTGATCTGCGGGCATTTCGGCGCCATGCCGAGTACCAAGAAGCTGGTGCTCGGGGACCATTTTGAAGCGTACAACCTTCCGCTCGGATGCATTTCCCATGCGATCCGCGCGCAGGCGGGCGGCCTTCCGGGCGCGCTGAGCAAGGTGGGCCTGGATATCTTTGTGGATCCGCGCAGAGAGGGTCCCGGAATCAACCGGGTCTCGATCGACGATTCTCTGGTCAAATACGTGGAGGTGGACGGTGAGGAGTTCCTCTACTACAAGCTTCCCAAGCTCACGCTTGCGCTGATCAAGGGAACCGCCGCGGATCTCAAGGGCAACATTTCCTTTGACGACATGTTCATGTCCGGGGATGCGCTGTCGATCTGCCAGGCGGTGAAGGCGAACCACGGCAAGGTGATCGTGCAGGTGGACCGGCTGGTCGACATGCCGGCCAGACCGCGTAACGCGATCATACCGGGCTGCCTGGTGGACGCGATCGTGGTGTCGGAGCCGAAAGAGCGCAACGATGCCTACACGGCGCTGACCGGAAGCTTCGAGATCCCGTACAAGGACTGGGATCTGTGGAATGACAGGATCGATACCCTCTCTACCATGGAAGCGCGCAAAAGCGCGGCGGGCAACATCATCGGCAAGCGGGCCGCGATGGAGCTTCGGGTGGACGATATCGTGAATATCGGGATCGGGATCCCGGAGATGGTGTCGCGGCATGCGCGAAAGAACGGCATGCTGGACAATATCACCCTGACGGTGGAGTCGGGCGGAATCGGCGGATTCCCCGTATCCGGAGAATGCTTCGGCGCGATGATCGGCGCGGCTTCCGTGTATGATATGGCGAACCAGTTTGACCTGTATAACAACGGCGGGCTGGACATCTGCTTTATGGGCGCGCTGGAGGTGGACGCCGAAGGCAACGTCAACGCGCACCGCGGCCAGGGTTCATTTGCGGGCATCGGCGGTTTTGCGAATATCACGGCGAAGACGCCGACGGTTGTTTTCTGCATGACCTTCAATACGAAGGGGCTGGAAGTGTCGCAGCACAAGGGGGTTGTGAAGATCCAGAAGGAAGGATCGGTTCCGAAGTTTGTCAGGAAGGTGGCGAGCATCAGCTTTTCTGCAAAGCGCGCGATCGCAAACGGCCAGCGGGTGCTCTACGTGACGGAGCGCTGCGTATTCCGCCTGACGCCGAAGGGACTCAAGCTCATCGAGGTCTATCCGGGCGTGGACGCACAGCAGGATATCCTCTCGAAGCTGCCGTTCCAGGTGGAGATGTAGACGCTGTCCGGGAGGCGGCGAGAGGCAAAGACAGGGAACAGACGGGCGCAGGATCCAAAGCTGCGGGTACAGTTTGCGTTATAGTTCACAGGCCAGCCTCCGACCTTCTGCATGGAGTTCTGTGGGCACAACTGAAAACCATAGGCAGCCGACTAAGCTTTGCGAGTTGCTGCAGCCATGG
>CAJOKX010000146.1 GCA_905235415.1 uncultured Lachnospiraceae bacterium | reverse complement strand
ATATCCCGCACCGCGGCGCCTGTCTGCGCCGTCACCACGCCGAGCGTCCTGACATATTCCGGGATCGGCTTCTTGTAGGATGCGTCAAACATCCCCATTTCCAGCAGACGCGCCTTCAGCGCTTCATACTGCTCATAGAGCCTGCCGACGCCCGTCTCCATCCGGACAGCCGTCACATAGAGCTGATAGGATCCGTCCCGCTCATACGCGCTGACCTGTCCGTATACGATCACGCTGTCTCCGTCTTTGAGTCTTGCCTTGAGACTGCGCACGCTGGACGCCCACATGACACAGCGGATCTGGCTCTTTTCATCCTTCAGCGAGAAATACAGATGCCCGCTGGATGCATATTTCACATTGGACAGTTCCCCTTTCACATAGATATGGTTCAGGACCGTATCCTGCGCAAACAGGGAACTGATGTGATGATTGACCGCCGAAACCGTATAGACCGGCGGCCTTGACCTCACTGCCATGCATCTTCCTCCCGACAGCTGATCCGTTACGTATCAGACTCCAGTGTCTGTCTCTGCACTTTGCCGAGAATCCCGTTGACAAAGGAAGACGAATCCTCTCCGCCGAACTTCTTTGCCAGCAGGACCGCCTCGTTGATCGCCACCCTGGGCGGAATACTGTCATCATACAGAAGCTCGTACATGCCCAGCCTGAGAATCGTCAGGTCCGTCCTGCTCATGCGCTCCGTCTTCCATCCTACGGAAGCCTCGTCCAGCTGCCGGTCGATCTCACCGATCAGGGCACAGACCGCCTCCGCCTTTGCCTTCACTTCCCCGCGCTCTTCCTCCGGCACCTCGTTGGGGGATATGTCCAGTCCGTCTCCGCCCGCGTGCGTAAAGTACAGATCTCTCTGTTCCGAAAGATCTTCCTGCGAATTCAGGTAAAAATCGCTGGTAAACAGTTCATTGAATACGTGTTCTCTTAATTCTCTTCTGGTCATACCTGCCTCTGTTCCTGTCTCTGTTCCTGCTGCCGGAGTTCTCTTAAAAAAAAGCTGCCAAAAACCGACCCTGTATTCACATATGCTCGGTATTCCGGCAGCTTCGTTTGCTCGTTATTCATCGGTTGAAAAGGTACTGTTCAAATGTGCGCTGTAACTGTTACTGCGCAGATGCTTTCTCCGCTCCGTCCATCACGACACTGTTGACGCGGACGTTCACCTCGGATACCGAAAGGCCCGTCATCGTCTCAACCGCAGTCGCGACGCGGTCTTGTACGGCGGCGCAGGTCTCCGGAACGTTATATCCGTAGCTGATGTTGACTTTGATCCACACATGGACCTGCTGCTCCTCGACAACAAGGCGGACGCCCTTGCTCAGGCTCTTGTAGCCGCTCTTTCCGATGACGTCTCTGGTCGTGCTCGAAGCGATCGACGATACGCCCTTCACATCAACGGCTGCAAGCCCCGCGATGACTGTCACGACATCGTCCGCGATCCTGACTTCGCCCTTCTCACCGATCCGCAGCGTATTCACATGGGTTGTTTCGTTCGCCATAACAGATATCCTCCTGTCTGTATCTTAACGCATCCATGCGGACAAATCAAGAATGCCCCGCTCAGCGTGCGAATTCCTCCAGCTTCAGTCCGGGATTGCGCTCTTCCACCATTCCCACCGACCAGCTGTTCACAAACAGCAGGAGCGGACGCATCTTCAGGTCCACGATCCGCTTCATATCCGAGGTTCCGGTGATCGTCTCCACATTGACTTCGTCCGGGTTCGCGATCCAGCGGATGTATTCATACGGAAGCGTATCCATACGGATCTCCACGTTGTATTCATTTTCCAGGCGGTACTTCAGCACATCAAACTGCAGTACGCCGACCACGCCGACGATCGTCTCTTCCAGACTTCCGTTCGGCTCCTCGAAGATCTGGATCGCACCTTCCTGCGCAATCTGCTGCATCCCCTTGACGAACTGTTTGCGCTTCATCGTATCCATCGGGCGCACTCTGCTGAAATGCTCCGGCGCGAAGGTCGGGATCCCCTCATAGGCAAACTTCCTGCCCGGCATACAGACCGTGTCCCCGATCGAAAAGACGCCCGGGTCAAAGACGCCGATGATATCTCCCGCGTACGCCTCCGACACAACGTGCCTCTGCTCTGCCATCATCTGCTGCGGCTGGCTCAGGCGCAGCTTCCGCGCTCCCTGCACATGGTAGACTTCCTTATCCGCCTCAAACTTGCCCGAGCAGATGCGCATGAAAGCGATCCTGTCACGGTGCATCTTGTTCATGTTGGCCTGGATCTTGAAGACGAACGCGGAGAACGGCTCCTCCACCGTGTCCACGATCCCTGCGTCTGACATGCGCGCCAGCGGCGGGGTGGTCATCTCCAGGAAATAATTGAGGAAGATCTCAACGCCGAAGTTCGTCAGGGCCGATCCGAAGAAGACCGGGGACAGCTCTCCCGCAGACACCTTCTCCTGGTCAAACTCAGCCGAAGCGCCGTCCAGAAGTTCGATCTCGGACAGGAGCGTCTCCTTCGCATCCTCTCCTATGAAATCGCTCAGTGCCGGATCATCGATGTCGATCTGGGTCGCGACGCCTTCCTTCGTGCCCTTCTGCGTGTCCTGGTAGGTCACGACATGACGGCTCCTGCGGTCATACACGCCCTTGAACGCCTTGCCGGACCCGATCGGCCAGTTCATCGGACAGGTCGCGATCCCCAGTTCCTTCTCGATATCGTCCAGAAGATCAAACGTGTCGTTCGCGTCCCGGTCCAGCTTATTGATAAATGTAAAGATCGGGATGTGCCGCATCACGCAGACTTTGAACAGCTTGCGCGTCTGCGCCTCGACGCCCTTGGAAGCGTCGATCACCATCACCGCGGAATCCGCCGCCATCAGCGTGCGGTAGGTATCCTCGGAGAAATCCTGGTGCCCGGGCGTGTCCAGGATGTTGATGCAGTACCCGCCGTAGTTGAACTGCAGGACAGAGCTGGTGACAGAGATTCCTCTCTCCTTCTCGATCTCCATCCAGTCCGAAACGGCGTGCCTTGCCGTCGCTTTTCCCTTGACGGACCCTGCCAGATTGATGGCGCCTCCGTAGAGGAGGAACTTCTCCGTCAGAGTCGTCTTGCCCGCATCCGGGTGGGAGATAATCGCAAATGTTCTTCTCTTTTCTATTTCTTGTCTCAGATCGCTCAAAACAGCTGCTCCTGTCAGGTTTGTTGCGGATTCATTCAGAACCGCTTTATCTTATCAGCCAAGACCATGCAGTGTCAACTCAGTCGGGGCGTCCCCGGCTGAGTTTCCGGCGGATCGCAGTTACAGTTCACAGGCCAGCCAACTCTGCTTTGAGTTTGTGGGCACACTGAAAACACGTTGCCTACCCGCGCTTTGCTTCGGTTGCATTGCAGCCTCTCCCAGCTCCTATAGAAG
>CAJOKX010000145.1 GCA_905235415.1 uncultured Lachnospiraceae bacterium | reverse complement strand
GCAGCATTATCATCAGTCAGCAGCACTATGAAGGATGTGTGGAAGGAGTATTTCTACTGCGACGCACTTGACAAAGATGTGCTGGTAACAAAAGGACAGAAGAGAAATACCAAAGGAAATAAGGGCAGCGATAATGTCATCACAAACGGTTCTGGCATCGTTGTTGCTGACGGACAGTGTATGATCATTGTCGAGCAGGGCAAGATCGTCGAGGTCTGCGCGGAGCCGGGCGAGTTTACCTACGATTCGTCCTCTGAACCCAGCATTTTCAGCGGTTCTCTCGGACAGGGAATCAAAAATACCTTTGCGATCATCGGTAAACGTTTTACCTACGGCGGTGCACCTGCCATGGATCAGAGGGTTTATTATTTTAATACAAAAGAACTGACCGATAACAAGTTCGGCACACCGAACCCGATCCCGTTCCGCGTGGTCGACAGGAACATCGGCCTTGACGTGGATGTGTCGGTTCGCTGCAACGGTGTGTATTCCTACCGGATCGCAGACCCGCTTCTTTTCTATGCGAATGTGTCCGGCAATGTTCAGAGCGAATTTACAAGGAACGATATTGACGGGCAGCTGAGAAGTGAATTTATCAGCGCACTTCAGCCTGCCTTCGGTGCGATCTCCGAGCAGGGTGTCCGTCCGAGTGCACTTCCTGCGCATGTGAATGAACTCTGCGACGCACTGAACGGGGTGCTTACGAAAAAATGGGGTGAACTCAGAGGACTTGAAGTGGTATCTGTGGCGCTCAACTCCGTGACTCTTCCCGAGGAGGATCAGGAACTGATCAAAACAGCACAGAAGAACGCCATCCTCCGCGACCCGACCATGGCGGCGGCAACACTTGCCGGAGCGCAGGCAGATGCGATGCGTGCGGCAGCTTCAAACTCGGCAGGAGCCATGACAGGTTTTATGGGAATGGGAATGGCAGCCCAGGCCGGCGGTGTGGACATCCAGAGCCTGTACCAGATGAATCAGCAGCAGGCAGCACAGGCACAGCAGGCCTCCAGGCCGCAGCAGGCAGCAGCGCAGGCCGGCGGAACATGGACCTGCTCCTGCGGAGCGGTCAATACAGGCAAATTCTGTTCGGAGTGCGGCAGTCCGCGTCCGGCGGCCCAGATCCGGTACCGCTGCAGCCAGTGCGGTTTTGAGCCCCAGGGACAGCCGAAATTCTGCCCGGAATGCGGCCGTCAGTTTAATTATCAGGATGTGATCAGATAAGGGAGTTTTACTATGGCGGGAGTCAAAGAATATTTATGCCCTTCCTGTGGAGGAAAGCTTCAATTTGACAGCGGCGTCCAGAAGATGAAGTGTCAGTACTGCGGGACAGAGCTTGATGTCTCGGCGCTGGAGGCCTATGACGACCAGCTGAATGACCCGACCCCGGATGACATGTCCTGGGGCGGCCTTAACGGGAATTCCTGGGACGAAGAGGACACCGGGAATCTCGCAACATACATATGTGACGCCTGCGGCGGTGAGATCATTACAGACAAGGAAACAGCTGCTTCCAGCTGCCCGTTCTGCGGAAACCCTGTCGTGATGATGAATCAGTTCAGCGGTTCCCTGAAGCCGGACTACGTTATCCCCTTCAAGCTTGACAAGGAACAGGCGAAAGAAGCTTACCGCAATCATCTGAAAGGAAAGATCCTCCTTCCCAGGAGCTTTCACAGTGAAAACCATATCGATGAGATTAAAGGCGTTTATGTACCGTTCTGGCTTTTTGACGCCAGCGCGGATGCGGCTTTCCGCTACAGGGCTACCAGGACCCATGTGTGGGAGGACCGTGATTATATCTATACGAGGACAAGCTATTATTCGGTCTTCCGGAAAGGAGTCCTTGGGTTTGACCATGTTCCGGTGGATGGCTCCAGTAAGATGGCAGATGATCTGATGGAATCCATTGAACCGTTTGACTTTAAGGATGCTGTGGATTTCCAGACGGCGTATCTTTCCGGTTATCTGGCCGACAGGTACGATGTACCGTCCGAAGACTGCATCGCCAGGGCAAATGAGCGGATCCGTTCGAGCACCGAGCAGACTTTCCAGGATACGGTCAACGGGTACGTCACTGTCCAGCAGGAAGATGAGAAGATAAGGCTCAGGGATCAGAGAACAAGCTATGCGCTGTTCCCCGTATGGTTTCTGAACACAACCTGGCACGGAAAGAGCTTTACCTTTGCCATGAATGGCCAGACAGGGCTGTTTGTCGGTGATCTGCCTACAGACAATCCGAAGATGGCACGCTTCATGGCCGGGTTCAGCATCCTGTTCATGGTGATCATCTTTCTGTTCTTCTGGTTTGCAGGTTGAAAGGAGTGGGTAAAATGAGAAAAAAGGGAGCAGCAGTATCTGCGCTTTTCCTTCTGATCGCGGTGCTTCTTTCCATCTTTCCAGTATATGCAGAGGAACAGATCTATCATCCTGAACTGCTGGTGGACAGAGGGGGGCTTCTTACTCCGGATGAGATCGAAGAACTGAGCTGCAAGCTTTTTCAGATCAGCCAGGACTATCAGTTCAATGTAGCCATCGTCACAGAGAGAAGCATTGGGAACTACGATATAGACGGTTATGCGAAGCAGGTCTTTACAAGCAGTGAATATGGCTATGAGAATACAGCCGATGGGATCCTTCTGGTCATCTCGATGAATGACCGCAAATACAGCGTCGTGCGTGACGGATACGGATATGATGCCTTCTCGGATGGGGGCCTGCAGTATATCGTGAAACATTTTGTCAAAAAACTGTCTTCGGGTGATTACTATAAAGCGTTTAACACCTATGCGGACCTGTGTGAAAAATTTCTGAAGAAGGCCAAAAGCGGGAAGCCCTATACGGATAAAAACCTTCCCCACGACCTGCCTTCTGCGGGACAGTGGGCTGTGATCGTCGGACTCGGTGGCCTTCTTGGTGTCGGTGTGACGCTTCTTATGAAGAGACAGCTGCATACTGTCCGCCGGAAGACAGCTGCCGGGCAGTATGTGCGGGAGGGAAGCTTCAGGCTTACGGGAAAGCAGGATATCTTCCTGTACAGCCATGTGAGCCGGACCGCAAAGCCGAAGGAGTCGAGAAGCTCCGGCGGCGGGAGCAGTTCGGGCGGCGGCGGGAGCCATTCCGGTCCGAGCGGCATCAGCGGGAGCTTTTAATTCCCCGGGCTTTATATGAATAAACAGCAGAGCACGGCAGTATTATATAAGCAGTATTATATAATAAGAAATAACAGGATACAAAAGAGGAAAAGTATGGATCTGAAAGAAGTGCTGTCTGCAGTTGAGAAGGGCAGCCTGACAGCGGAAGAAGCATCTGCGATACTGACAGAAAAGAATTTTACGGAGATGCAGTATGCGAAGCTGGATACCGGGAGGCGGGAACGGACCGGCTTTCCGGAGGTGGTATACTGCAGCGGTAAGGCCGATGCGCATCTG
>CAJOKX010000144.1 GCA_905235415.1 uncultured Lachnospiraceae bacterium | reverse complement strand
TGATTATTATGTCGAAATGTTCCCTAAATGTCAATTATTAATTTAGGGAACAAATCTCGTTTGTTTCATGTAATATGTTCCCTAATCGTGTTGCTTTAATCTGCCCATGGCAATTCTCATCTCCCATAACCCAACTGAGTGCTTTCCCGTAATTGCAGCGCGACCTTTTCAGATACCTCTTTTTCGCCCTCCGGGTAGATCCAATCATATCCGTCATTTGTAAATCTCGGAAATACGTGAAAATGAAAGTGTCCGAAATCACAGTTCTCTCCGCCGTTTTGCATAATGCCATATCCGGGAGCCCGGTATACTTCTGAGTATGCATGGATCAGCTTTCTGGATACCTCCGTTATCTCCAGCACATATTCATCCGGCAGGTCCACGATTGAATCCACATGCATTTTAGGAATGATAAGAACATGTCCTTCATTTACAGGTTCTATATCCAGAACAGTGATGGTTCTTTCCGTTTCATAAACCGTGTACGCTTTCTTTTTGTGAAGCGCAATATCGCAGAATTCACACATGTTCCCACTCCTTTACGGTCGCTATCTCCCGGATATAGCCTTCATCCTCGTTCGGTGTTTCAAGGATAAACGGAAGTCCCTGCAGCAGAGGATGCAGGGCGAAGCGCTTCCACATCTTCCGGGATGGCCTGCCTGGTCCTGCCTCCGCGGGGATTCCTGGTAAACCATGCAAATGTATCCCCGCCAAAACGGCTCATCGTCTTTCCCATTGCTTCATATCCGTCCACAACAGACAGATGACATCCTATGTAGATCATAGTTGCAAAGAACTCCTGTCAATGATGATGATTCCCGCAGCCAGTATCCGTTCACTGTTATGCGACACAACGGATGCTGCCATTAAGCAGATGGCAGTCACTGATACGGCGGGTAAAGCATCAATGATTTTCCGCGTGAAATTGCCAAACAGCTTATTGATCAGCAGACCCGGTCCATAAGGATACACGATTTACAAAAGTACCATTATTATACTGGTCTTTACCGGTTCTGCCAATCGCAGGACTCTGTGCTATAATACCTTTGGAAGGTTATTCCGAATGCGGCGGGGAGGTTTTCCGATGGTTACAGATAAAAAGGAATACATTTTCGCGATCAGCGAGGAGCAGAACATCACGCGGGCTGCCAGGCGGCTCTATGTGGCCCAGTCCACGCTGACCATGTATTTGAACAGGCTCGAGGAAGAACTCGGGATGCGCATCTTTGACCGCTCGAAAACACCGATCGTTCCCACAAAAGCCGGCGAGATCTATATAGAAGAACTGCGCAAGATACAGGCGCTTGAGAGTCATATGATCTGGCGGATGCAGCAGGTCTCCAACCAGCGCAGGCAGCTTCACATCGGCCTCGGGCCCGTCCGCTCTTCACGGTGGAGTCCTCTGCTTGTCCCCCGTCTCACGGAATGTTTCCCAAACCTGGAAATACATATTCATGAGCAGGGTGATGAAACGCTTGTACAGTCACTCCTTGAGAATGAACTGGATCTCGCTTTCGGAACGATGCCGGTCGAATACAGTGAGCTTCATGTGGAGGAGCTCGCGCTCGAGAAATTCGTCATCGCGATGCCACGCTCTTTCGTGGCCGGCGAGCCGCAGGCCCTTTCCGGCAGCGATTACAGGCATCCGTTCCGGACAGACCTGAAGACCCTGCACGACAAACCCATCCTGATGCCCGGCTCGGAAAACGACCTGTATCCGTTCACTGTCCGCGCGCTCAGCCATTACATGATCCAGCCGCCGATCACGCATTACATCTCCTCGATGCGTACGGCTGCCAGTCTCGTCGCGGGGGGCGTCGGCTACCTGTTTACGTCGACCTCACTGCTCAGCTCCACCCCGAAGGAAGAGCTGGATCAGATGTGTTTCGGCTGCCTGCCGGGCATGCCCGACACCCGGGTGCTGTCCGCCGTCTACCGGGAGGAAAGCCCCAGGAACAGCATGATCGAGGACGTGCTGCAGATCTTAAAGGAAAACGTTCTCCCTTACGAAGAAGGGATCTTCCCGATCGAATGACGCATCATAAAATATATTGATCATTTCATCAAGGGCAGCGCCGGGCGTTGTCCTTTTTGTGTAAATATCAGACAATTTCAGACATGAAAATATGTATTCTGACAGATATCAATAAAATCGATTGACCTATTGACGCGCTTTATTTTCTCCTTTCTGCTGCATCCTTTACAATAAATACAGGTTTAAGCAATCAACTTTTCAAGGAGTTTTGAAAGGAGACTTAAAATGGGTGAAGTAAAAAGAATGGGATACTGCGTCGACGGTGAATGGAAAGAATCTGCCACTGATAAATATATGCAGATCACAGATTCCAGCACCGGCGAAGTGATCGCTGAGGTTCCGTGCTGTACACAGGATGAAGTGCGCGAAGCGATCGCTTCCGCACATAAGGCATTTCCGGAATGGTCCGGACTGTCCATCGGAAAACGTGTTCAGTACATGTTCCGCTGGAGAGAAGTTCTGTATGCTCACAAAGAAGAGCTTTCCGTGCTTTGCGCGAAGGAACTGGGCAAGAACCTGAACGAGGCCAGAGGTGATGTGCAGAAGGCGATCGAGCCGACTGAGGAAGCCTGCTCTCTTCCGTTCATGATCCAGGGCGACGCTGCACTGCAGGTCACCGGCGGATATGATACCGCTTCCTACCGCATGCCGCTCGGCGTTTGCGCCGGCATCGTCCCGATGAACTTCCCGGCGATGATTCCGTGGGGCTGGATGGTCCCGCTGGCGATCGCATGCGGCAACACGGTCGTCCTGAAGGCCAACAGCCAGACCCCGCTGACCTCCATGCGTATGCTTGAGCTCTTCTATGAAGAAGCCGGTTTCCCGAAGGGCATTGTCAACCTGGTCACCTGCAGCCGTACCGAGGCTGAGATCATGATGACCGATGAGCGCGTCCGCGCCATCACCTTCGTCGGAACCACAGGCGTCGGCAAGCACGTTTATTCCATCGGCGCTGCTCACGGAAAGCGCGTACAGGCTCAGTGCGAAGCCAAGAACCATGCCCTCGTTCTTGAGGACTGCAACCTTGAAGCAACGGTCAACGCCGTTGTCAACTCGACCTATGGCTGCGCCGGCATGCGCTGCATGGCTCTTCCGGTTGTTGTTGTACAGGAAAGCATCGCGGACGAGTTTGTCGCCCTCCTGAAAAAGAAAGCAATGGCTCTGAGAGTCGGCTGCGCATACGATGAGAATACACAGCTCGGACCGGTCGTATCCGCGAAGCATAAAGCAAGCGTAGAAGCCTGGATCCAGAAGGGTATCGATGAGGGCGCCGAGCTGGTGCTCGACGGCAGAAACTACAAAGTGCCCGGATTTGAGAATGGCTTCTTCGTAGGTCCGACAATCCTCGATCATGTAAAACCCGGCATGACCGTCGGTGACAGAGAGATCTTTGGACCGGTCACCTGCATCAAGCGCGTGAAGAATTATGAAGAAGGCATCGCGATCATGAACGCCAACCCGTTCGCGAACGGTTCCTGCATCTTCACGCAAAGCGGCTATTACAGCAGAAAATTCGTCATGGATACAGACGGCGGCATGGTCGGCGTAAACGTTGGTATCCCGGTACCGAGTGCATACTTCCCGTTCTCCGGAAACAAAGACTCCTTCTTCGGTGATCAGCA
>CAJOKX010000143.1 GCA_905235415.1 uncultured Lachnospiraceae bacterium | reverse complement strand
AAATATCTTGCTATTATAGTCCTCCGTATAAAAATGTCAACTACTTCGAATGTATGGCCTGTTACGGTTCACAGGCCAGCCTCCGACCTTCTGCATGGAGTTCTGTGGGCACAACTGAAAACCATAGGCAGCCGACTAAGCTTTGCATCATATCCCTGATCCGCCAAGGTTCTCGATCTGCCAGTCGATCGGCGTCTCCCCATTTTCCTCCAGAAACCGGTTTACCCGGGAAAACGGGCGGCTTCCGAAGAATCCGCGATACGCCGAGAGCGGACTTGGGTGCGGGCTCTTCAATACCAGATGCCTGGGGTTATCCAGCATGCTGCTCTTCTCCTGCGCACTTTTCCCCCACAGGATAAATGCGACCGGCCGGTCCTGCTCATTCACTGCACGGATCGCCGCGTCCGTAAACTGCTGCCATCCGAATCCGGCATGTGAAAATGCCTGATGCGCGCGGACTGTCAGTACGGAATTCAAAAGCAGCACGCCCTGTCGGGCCCATTTCGTCAGACAGCCGTTATCCGGGATATAACATCCCAGATCATCATGAAGCTCCTGATAGATATTCACGAGAGAAGGCGGGATCTGAACGCCCGGCTTGACGGAAAAACTCAGTCCGTGCGCCTGTCCGGGTTCATGATACGGATCCTGCCCAATGATCACAACCTTCACCTGTGACAGAGGGGTGAAATGAAATGCGTTCAGTATGTCTCCTGCGGGCGGATAGACCTCATAGGATGCGTACTCTGCCTTCACCTTCCGGTACAGCTGTGCATAATATGGCTTCCTGAACTCCGCCGAAAGCGGCTCCAGCCAATCATTGTCAATCGCAGCCATTTTCCTGTCTCCTGTTCGTTTTATTGCCCGAAACTGCCTGTCCGTGCATGCGCAGCACCATGAAGCCCGTCAGACGAAGCCCTCTCCTGTCTGCATCCGTACCGGAACGCCCCGCTCATGGAGGTACTGCTTGACCTGCATGATCTCCAGTTCCTTATAGTGAAACAGGGACGCCGCAAGCGCCGCGTCTGCTTTTCCTTCTGTCAGCGCATCATAAAAATGTTCCATCGATCCGGCGCCGCCCGACGCGATGACCGGGATGCCGACATTTTCAGCAATCATGCGGGTGAGTTCCAGATCATACCCCGCTTTCGTTCCGTCACAGTCCATCGATGTGAGCAGGATCTCGCCGGCCCCGAGTTTCTCAGCCTGTACGGCCCACTCCAATGCGTCGATCCCCATGTCGATCCGTCCGCCGTTGCGGTATACATTCCACCCACTGCCGTCCGGTCTGCGTTTTGCATCAATCGCAAGCACGACGCACTGGGATCCGAACTTGTCCGCGGCCTCACTGATCAGCTGCGGGTTCAGGATCGCCGCCGTATTCACGGATACCTTGTCCGCGCCCTCGCGCAGAATCTCGCGGAAGTTCTCCACTGTGCGGATGCCGCCGCCGACGGTAAACGGGATGAACACCGTCTCCGCAACGCGCCTGACCATGTCGACAACCGTTTTTCTCGCATCAGAGGATGCCGTTATATCCAGAAAAACCAGTTCATCGGCGCCGGCCGCATCATAGGCTGCACCGATCTGCACCGGATCGCCCGCGTCCTTCAGATTGACGAAATTAACGCCTTTTACAACTCTGCCATTATTCACATCCAGGCAGGGGATGATTCTTTTAGTCAGCATATTGATTTCTCTATTCTTAATAGACCGCTCCGGTCTGATCACGTGATACCGTTTCCAGAACAAAGCTTCTCATGAAAATGACTCCCTCAGCACTTTCAAAATAGTAGCGGGGATGATCGGACTGCATGAAAAGGGTCCGTCCTTGCATTACTGCACCTTCAGAAAATTCTCCAGAATCTTAAGGCCCCAGGCGCCGCTCTTTTCCGGATGGAACTGGCAGGCAAACACATTTTCCTTCTCAACGCTCGCCCCGATGGAAACACCGTACCGGGTCACAGCCTTGATGAACCCAGATGTCTTTTCTTCAACAGGAAGATAATAACTGTGGACGAAATAGACATCTGTCTCTTCGGGAATCCCCCGGAACAATTTCCCTTCTGAAGGATACTCCAGGCTGTTCCATCCCATATGCGGGATCTTATATTCCCTCCCCTGATCCGGAATCCGCCTGATGCTTCCGTTCAGAATGCCAAGTCCTTTTACGCCGGGACTTTCCTCACTCTCTTCAAACAGCAGCTGCAGCCCCAGACATATGCCAAGCAGCGGCGTCTTTCTCTCACAGGCAGCCTCCCTGATCACGTCGGTCAGTCCATACGCATCAAGCTTCTTCATCGCATCACCAAAGCTACCGACGCCGGGAAGAATCAGATGATCTGCAGCAAGCAGACACTCCCTCTCCCGCGTCAGCTGATATGGATATCCCAGCTTCGCGCAGGCCTTCTGCACACTCATAATATTGCCAGCATCATAATCAATGATCCCTATCATCGTAATAATCCTCCGTACAAACAACAGAGTTATCATACCATAAACGTCCATGGTGAAAAAGATACATTCCAGACATGAATAGTATTTATCAATGTTGTTTATCTGTTTCTATCTACATATCTGACAAAAAGATATGGATCATACGGAATTCGTATGATATGATGAATCCTATGATGAATCCACAAAGCAAGTCGATTTTCATTTCCTGCAGCGTCCGCTGCGTCACGTGGAATTCTCCACAGAAATCCTTGCTCACAATACTTTATATGGGCAGGGAGCGGCGGAAAGCATTCCTGCCTGGCATCTTACTGCAAAGGAGGAATCGCATGGCAAAAACGTATGAAGAACTGACCTTTCCGGATGACTTCATGTTCAGCAAGATTCTGGAGATGAAGCCGGAGCTTTGCAAAGAACTGCTGGAATTGGTCCTGGACCGGAAGCTGGGCGGCATTGTGTCTGTCAACCGGGAGAAGCCCATAGAGATCACGGCAAACGGAAGAGGCGTACGTTTCGATATATACGCGGAAGCGGACGGGAACGGAAAAGGAAAAGGCGATATCTATGACGTGGAGATGCAGAACGCAAAGATCGGTTCCCTTCCGAAGCGCAGCCGGTATGCGCAGGGGATGATCGATCTGAACCTGATCGAACGCGGTGCAGAATACAAAGAACTCAACAGAAGCTACGTGATATTTATCTGCAACTTCAATCTGTTTCCGGACAGAAAGCACAGAAGGCACAAATATACATTCGCAAATCTGTGCAGGGAAGACCCTTCCATTGAACTGGGAGATGAAGCCGAAAAGGTGTTTCTGTGCACAGAGGGAACAGAAGATGATATCTCGGAAGACATGAAAGCATTCCTTCGCTATATCGCGGAGCATTTACAAACGAGCTTGAAGAAGCCGTCACCGAGGCGAAGGTGCATAAGAGATGGAGGCATGAGTATATGACATTGCTGGAACACTATCAGCTGGAGAGAGAAGAAGGTCGTAAAGAGGGCCGAGAAGAAGGTCTTAAAGAAGGCCGTGAAGAAGGTCTTAGAGAAGGACGTAAACTTGAGCGTGAACGAGCAGATGCTGAACATATGCGTGCCGAAGAGGCACAAAAGCAAGCGGAGGAGGCTCATATGCGTGCCGAAGCAGCTGAGAAAAGGATTCGGGAATTAGAGCAGCTGCTTGCCGCGCAGTCCGGTGATAAGGTGTAACAGCGGATCTTTGGTTGTGAGGAGAATCACAAGTGAAGGCAAGAACCTATATGACAATATAATCACGGATACACAGGCTCGTGGGAGAGATCTCACGGGCCTTTTTATTTGGGCTCCGGATCGCATCAGGGCTCCGGATTGCATCAGGGCTCCGGATCGCATCAGGGATTCGGATCGCATCAGGGCTTCGGATCGCATCAGGTGTACTTGGTGTATTCTCAAGCGGAAAATGGTTGACGCGATCAAATCCCGTGCACCAGAGCATGGCGCATAATTATGTGGCGAATCACATTGGATTAATGGTATAATTTGTTTGTTCAAGTTCTGCGCGGGCTTTACCGTGACGAATAACAGTGTGTTGACGTGTAGACTGGAGGGAAGCAATGATTGATATTTTGACGAAGATCGATGATGTTATGTATTATCCGATACTGATCATCGTTATGGCGGCTGCGGGGCTGTATTTTACAGTGCGGACCCGTTTTGTGCAGGTGAGAATGTTCAAAGAGGCCTGCCGGCTTGTTATGGAAAAACCGGCGGATAAGGAGCATGTCTCTTCCTTCCAGGCGCTCATGGTGTCAACTGCTTCCAGAGTCGGAACCGGTAATATTGTCGGCGTTTCCACTGCGATCTGTCTGGGCGGCCCGGGGGCGGTTTTCTGGATGTGGGTCATGTGCATCATCGGCGCTGCCTCTGCTTTTGTCGAGAGTACGCTGGCGCAGATCTACAAGCGGAAAGAAAAGGACGGAGGCTGTTACGGCGGACCTGCCTACTACATTGAGCAGGCGCTGCATTCGCCGTTTCTGGCCGGCGCATTCTGCATCTTCCTGATCTGTACGTATGCGGTAGGGTTTAATCTGCTGTGTTCTTATAATCTGCAGTCCACCTTTGCGGCGTACAGCTTTTACGATAAGAACATTACGCCGATCTTTATCGGAGCGATCCTGGCGGTTCTGGTTGGCTGGTGCCTGCTGGGCGGCGGAAAGAAGATTGTCAGGCTGACGGAAGTGGTCGTTCCGTTCATGGGGCTGTTCTATGTGGCGCTGTCTTTGATCGTCATCCTGGTACACATTACCAATATCCCGCACATGTTCGCGATCATCTTCCGGGATGCATTTGATTTCCGGTCTATTTTCGGAGGCATCTCCGGATCCTGCCTGATCTACGGCATCAAGCGAGGCCTGTATTCCAACGAGGCAGGCGTGGGCTCCGCACCGAACGCTTCGGCATCAGCGATGGTGTCTCATCCGGTGAAGCAGGGCCTGGTGCAGACGGTTTCCGTCTATATCGATACCATGCTGCTGTGCACGGCGACTGCTCTGATGTGCCTGAGCTCAGGAGTGGAGATCTCTCTGGATGTGAACGGGACTCCGTATGTGCAAAATGCGCTCTCTACGGTCTTTGGTTTCCTGGGGCCCATTTTCATTACGGCGGCCATGATCCTGTTTGCATTTACCACGCTGCTGGGCAACCTGTATTACGTGGACAATGCGCTGATCTATCTGAACGGCAAAAAACATCCGTCAAAAGTATTTATAAGAATTTTCTACGTGTTCTGCCTGCTGGTGATCTTTGCGGGGGCTGTCATCCCGATGGATGCTGCCTGGGCGACCGCGGATATCACGATGGGGCTGATGACGCTCATCAACCTGCCCTGCTGTTTCCTGCTGTTCCAGACGGCCGGGAATGCGCTGAAGGATTATGAGCGACAGAAGAAATCCGGAAAGAATCCGGAGTTCCATGCAGGGGATATCGGATTGGATGAGTCAAAGCTGAGTTTCTGGCATTGATTACCGGATGCCGGCAGAAACTATATGAAATGAGGAAATGGGTATGCGAAAGACAGGAAGAGTGCTGCTGAGCGGAATCATCTGCTTATTTGCCGCAACGGTTGCCTGGGCCGGCGGAAAGGATAAAGGGGCAGATGCGCAGCGTGATAATCAGATGACGGAGACAGAGGCGCTGACGGAAGGCGGGAGCGGGATGCTGCAGGACCTGACAGGGGGATGGAGTATCACCGAAAAGACCACCGTCACAGACGATGCGCAGGCGGTGTTCGACGAGGCGACGAAGAGCCTTCTGGGGGTTCAGTACGAGCCAGTCGCACTGCTGGCAACGCAGGTGGTCTCCGGGACCAATTACTGTTTCCTTGCCCGGGCTGAGGTCGTGGCGCCCGACGCATCGCCGTCTTATAAGCTGGTATATGTCTGGCAGCCTCTCGGCAAAGACGAGAGTGCGCAGGTGCTGGACATCCAGGATCTGGACCTGGGAGTGAGCGTAGAAGAAGAATAAATCTTCCTGGGAAACGAATCGGTCCGGAATCCTCGATTCTTCCGTGGAAACGAATCGGTCCGGAATCTTCAATTCTTCCGGGGAAACGGATCAGTCCAGAATCTTCAGCGGTTTCCAGCGCAGATAGTCTCCGGACACCAGCCGGTAGACACGGCCGCGATACTCTCCCTGGATGCTGTCATGAAAACGGCTCTCGCCGTGGCAGTGGGCGTAGATGACCTGCTCCGCGCCGTATTCTTCAGCTATGTCGGTGAAGGGACTTCTTTTTTCCAGGATATTGGTCGGCGGATAGTGCAGGAACAGGATGTATTTTTGATAGCCGTCCGCCCGGGCCCGTTCAAAGGAGTTCCTCAGGCGCTGCATTTCTCTTTCGACAAGCTTTTTGGCGTGCTCCATGGCCTCTTCGTCCCAGGTGATGATCCTTCCCTGCGCATCTGCGGCATAGTCTCCATGCGGGCGCTGCCCGCGCACTGCCCGCGAGATGTAGAAGGGTCCTTCAAATGTGAATCCTTTTGTTGCGACGAGGGCGTAGTCGCGGTACGTTTCATATCCATCCTGCAGGAATGTCAGGCGCGGTTGATACAGATCATTCAACCGCGCTGTTTTTTTGGCGTCCCAGAACATGTCGTGGTTGCCCCGGGTCAGGATCTTGCGGCCGGGCAGATCACAGATGTACTGCAGATCCGCTTCGCATTCCGAAAGATTCTTTCCCCAGCTGTGGTCTCCGACAAGAACGAGCGTGTCTTCGCCCCGGATCATCTTGCTGCAGTTTTTCCGGAACTTCTCTTCATGATTCTTCCACACCCGGTCATGCAGCTGTGCGGGTGCTTTCAATTCTGACTGATAGTGCAGATGCAGATCCCCGATTGTATAAAGACTCATGTGTATCACCTCATCTGAATTCACAATTAGTATTAATCATAGCAGGTTTTTTCTGCCACGGACATAGATTTACTTTTCATGCTGTATAGCTTCACGAACGAAATAAGCGAAGTATATCAAAGGTTGCAGTTCACAGGCCAGCCTCCGATCTTCTGCATGGAGTTCTGTGGGCACAACTGAAAACCATAGGCAGCCGACTGAGCTTTGCGAGTTGCTGCAGCCACGGAAGCGACCACGCTTCTATAGGA
>CAJOKX010000142.1 GCA_905235415.1 uncultured Lachnospiraceae bacterium | reverse complement strand
GAGGCGATCAGCCGCACCTGCACTCTGCCGCAGGAGTATCAGGACACTTACGCCAAAATGCGCCAGCGCATTATCTGCGAGCCCTGGTATACTCTGGCGGAGCCCAAGGATCCGGACAGTGATGAATACATCATTTCCGCGAAGCTGGAGGATATGCTCAAGTCCGCAACAGCCGCGCTGATTCTGTCAGAATCTGATGAAGCTTTTGATGCGAATCTGAGCGCGCTGCGGGAGAATGCGAAAAAAGCAGGTATTGATCAGCTGACCGAATACATGAACATTGAAATCCCTGCGAAGCTTGCACTGTATCAATAAAATGGGAAAGACTCAGGGCAGCACCTGCTCATTCAGGTGCTGCCCTGAAATTGGAAAAGAACCATGTTAAAGCCTATTTGTATTGCTATTATCGGCGCCGGGAGCTCGTACACACCGGAACTGCTGGATATGATAGGAAAAATGCAGGACCAGATTTGTGTAGGGGAAATCAGGCTTTGTGATACGAATCCGAAAAGGCTGGAGATCATGGAGCAGTTTACCCGACGTTTTCTTGCAAATATCGGGCTAAAGATCAAAGTGTGGTCTACCGAGGACAGAATCAAAGCGATCGATGAGGCAGATTTCATTGTGACACAGATTCGGGTCGGCGGTAATGAAGCTCGTGTGCAGGATGAAAAGATCCCGTTAAAATATGGATTGCTTGGCCAGGAAACAACCGGAGCCGGCGGGTTTGCCAAAGCGCTTCGGACGATTCCTGTGATGCTGGAAATTGCCAGAGATGTGGAAAAAGTCAATCCGAAAGCATGGATCATCAATTACACAAATCCTACCGGTATTGTGGCGGAGGCGGTAACTCGTTATACGGAAGCCAGATTTATCGCGCTATGCGGCGGAGGAAGGCATCCCGGTAACATGCTGTATAAAAAATATGGCATTACTCATGATCGTGTACGATATGATTACTTTGGATTGAACCATTTCAATTTCAGCTATAATATTACAGTGGACGGCGAACCAATCACAGATGAGCAGTGGGTGGGGATTGCCGAAGAATGCGGTGTTAACCCGGAATTGACGGTAAAGATGAAGCTGCTTCCAAGTCTGTACCTTCCTTATTATCATAACAGACTACATAAGGTCAAGATGCAGCAGGAAGCAAGTCGAACCCGTGGAGAAGAAGTTCTGGAAATTGAAAAGGAACTGTTCAGGCAGTATGCGGATCCGTCTGTCTGCACAAAGCCTGAGCTGCTTTCTCGTAGAGGCGGGGGAGATTACGCAGAAATGGCTCTGGGTGTTATTCGCGCCATAGCTTACAACGATGACACTTTCGCGGTGTGCAATGTGCCCAATAAGGGTATTATTCCCTTCCTGCCGGATGAAGCGGTCGTGGAAACAGCCTGCATGGTGAATGCTTCCGGAGCAGCGCCGATTGCTTTCAAAAACTTTCCGGATTCGGTGCGGGGAATTGTCGCGGCTGTGAAAAACTATGAATCATTGACGGTAGAAGCAGCAGTGGAGGGGGATCGTGATAAGGCTTTGTTTGCGCTGCTTGCTCATCCGCTGATTATGGACTATGATCTGGCAAAGCCGCTGCTGGAGGATCTGCTCCAGGCAAACAGACGGTTTCTGCCGGCTTTTTTCAATAAGTAACAGGGACAGGAAGGATAAATGATTATAAAAGCTGCTTTCACTCGCTTCCTATTGACAAGAATACTCAGAATGGAATGAGTATTCTTCCAACTGTGGAAAACGAGAGAAATGAGGCGTTTATATGAGTGCTACAATCAAAGACGTTGCTGAGCGCGCCGGTGTTTCCAAGGCACTTGTATCCAGATATCTGAACGGAAAAAACGGTGTGAGCCAGGAAAACAGAAACCGTATTGCGGACGCTATTCAGGAATTACGGTACACACCGAACGCGCTTGCACGGTCACTGGTGACCCAGAAAACATTTACAATAGGGGTTTTGATGGAAGCACTGGACACAGAGCCTGCGCTTGCGGTGCTCCGCGGTCTGGAAAAAGGCATACAGTCCGTTCCGGGCGGGGAACAGTATACCCTGATCTATACAAATTCATTCGGCGACGTGGAGCGAAAAGAACGGCAGCTTCGCTATCTGACACAGGGACGGGCTGACGGTGTGATTATTTTCGGTTCGCAGATCTGCAATGACGAACTGATCGCAAGGCTGGCTGAGACGGAATTTCCGGTGGTTCTGATCGAAAATGATCTGAGCTCTGTCTCAACAGACCGTGTTCTGGTTGATAATGTGGGCGGTGCGTTCAGTGCCACGGAAACACTGATTCAGACAGGACACAGACGGATAGCCCATATCGCGGGTAATATGAACCTGAAAATTACGATGGATCGTATGCATGGCTATTTACAGGCTTTGCAGTATCATGGCGTTCAAATTGACAACAGTTTGATTGCTTTCCCGGATTTTTCGTCTCTTCCGGTTCATCAACGTCAGCCGATGGGCTGGGAATCTCTGTTTGTTGATCAGGGATATGCGGAGATGAAGCATATGCTGGATAAAAACGTCATACCGGACGCGTTGTTTGTTCCTACAGATTTTCTGGCTTTCGGCGCTATACGTGCACTGCGGGAAAAATCTCTGCGTGTTCCGGAAGATGTTTCAATCATCGGTTTTGATAATGAAATTGCCATGGCTGCCCGCCTGGAATGCCCGCCGGTATCCTCTGTGGTTCAACCTCTGCAGGAGGCGGGCTCAAAGGCCGTGGAACTCTGCCTGAAAAGGATTAACGATCCCGGAAGGGTGATGGAACGGATCATACTGAAAACATTCATGGCGGACCACCATACGGTTGCGAATCGGAAATGACGAAGAGAAACCGCATTCGCAGATGCGAAGAGGATGAGAAAATGGTTACGATGTTAGACTGCATAAGACGGGTACAGGACAGAATCCACTGGATGACGGAGCACAGGGGAGAAATGTTTGCCCCTCTGGAAAAAGCGTGGAGCGGGAAATCGGACTGGAATGAGGTAGTTCTGGTCGGATGCGGAACGTCAAATACCTCCGCAGTTACGGCGCGCTATCCCATGCAGAAAATCAGCGGTGTGCGCGTGACTCCTGTGCTGCCGAGCGAGCTGATCCGGGAGGAAGCAGTTCGAAATCCGGAGGCCCTGTACGTCTTTATCTCTCAGACCGGCACGAGCGTGCTGACCCGCGAAGCGCTGAAATGGGCGCGCGGACACGGGTTTGATACGCTGGCAGTGTCTGAATCCAATCAAACACCGATCGCAGGAGAAGCGGATGCCTTCCTGGAGATGGGATGCGGATACGAGGAATATCCCATGCGGACAATCGGTTACAGTACGTCCGTTTATGTATTGGTTCTGCTTGGCCTCTGGATCGGTGAAAAGGCAAAAAGAGTTTTGCCGGAAGAACGCGATCGGTTTCTGATGTGTGCCCTGGAAACAGCGGATCAGATTCGGCCGGTTGTTGATCAGACGCTGGAATGGCTGGAAAGAGAACGGAGACAGATGATGAGGGCAGATTGCCTTGTTTTCACCGGCTCCGGGTCCCTGTACGGTGTTGCTATGGAGGCGTCCGTCAAGGTCTGGGAAACTCCGCAGATTATCTCGTTCGGCTATGAACTGGAGGAAGGACTGCACGGGCCGAATTATGGCTATACCCAACGCCACTGCGTGATTGTTCTGAATGACGGAGGACCGGACAACGAGAAAGCCAGAGCCCTGTGTGCTTATATGAAGAACGAAAAACAGAATGGCTTTTTGATTGGAAAAAACCCGCTGGATGAACATGATCTGGTGATTCCCTGCGGAAAACCTTTGGACTGTCTTCTGTTTGCGGCGGTCGTACAGACATTGGCGTACCAGCTGGCACTCTGTCAGGGACGGGATATGACTGCGCCTCACGACAACCGTGTGATGTACAGCTATTTTGACACGCACAACGAAATGGGAGCATATCGGAAATAACCCGGAAGACGGTAAATATGATGCTGCCCGCACATCTCTGGCAATCCTTGCGATTATGGAATCCGCACAAAGCAGGATGCCTGTGGATGTCGATTACGGCATACTTTCATAAGCCGGGCGAAGACATCCGGTCCGCCAGGTCTGCAAGGCTGCCTGTCCAGGATTGGTAGACTCCAAGCAGCTTTTCATACTGTGCTGCGCTGACTGGATCAGGCTCCAGCTTCTCTTCCTCATGGTGAATATACGGGATCATCTGATAGCCATCCCACAGGCCGACGCTGTTGGCTGCCAGCGCTGCTGCTCCGAGAGAAGCCGCATTCTGGTCCACGCTGGTTTTGACTGTGGGTATGTTGAAAACGTCGCAGAATATTCTGCGCCACAGAGCGCTTTTACTGCAACCGCCTGTAAGCAGAATTTCACCGGACAAATCCGTCTGGGTTCTCAGAATATCCAGTGTGCTCCTCAGGGCTAACGCCACACCTTCCATGGCAGCGCGGGTCAGATCGCCGCGGGTGTTGGCAAGCGTCAGGCCCATAAATCCGCCCTTGAGACGGGGACTTGGTTCCTGTGCGCTGCCGCCTGCCAGCGTGGGGTTAAACAGCACTCCGTTGCTGCCGGCGGGAGAGGCGGCTGCTTCACGGTTCATTATATCATATGTATCCACATTGTTCCCGCTGTCCTTGTACAGTGTATCGCGTATCCAGCGAAAGGAATTCCCTGCGGAAAAAATGGAAACGGCCGAAGTATAATACCCTTTGCGCACATGGGCGAATACAAACGGTCTTGCGGAGATGTCAATAATCGGCTGCCGGGACGTAACGGCGATCCAGGCGGATGAGCCGACGGAAGCATACGCTCTGCCCTCCTGCAGACCGGTTGATCCGAGCGACATGCAGGTGTTGTCTACCGCGCCGCATGCTACCGGTGTGCCCGGCAGAAGGCCGCATAAGTCAGACGCTTCTTCTGTCACAGCGCCAATCACACTGTCTGAGGGGACGATGGGCGGGAACAGGGCCCGGTCGATTCCGGCGGATCGAAGAACAAGGTCATCGTAATCCCATTTTTCCAGGTTAAAGACACCAAACCCTGACGCATAGGAGGGGTCGGTGCACATCCGGCCTGTCAGTTTGTAATTGATATAATCCTTTGAGCCAAGAATCATGTGGACAGCGGAGAAATCCTGCGGATGGTGCTCCTTTTCCCAAAGAAGCTTAAACAGAGTGTATGTTTCCGGAGGATCTCCGTTTCCGGTAGTACGGTACCAGTCCTCATAGGAAAAAACGCGAAAAAATCTTTCCGCCTGATCGCGTGCGCGGGTATCAAACCAGATCGGAACCTGATCCCTGAGCAGACGGCCATGCGCATCCAGCGGAACCGCCACCAGAGAATGACCGGAAAGGGCAATGCAGGCAATTTCATCTGCGCCGGTCTGACTGTCGGACAGCAGCTGCCGAACGGCGCCGCAGACCGCGTTCCACCAGTCCATCGGCCGCTGCTCTGCCCAGCCTTCGTGGGGAAAAAGAGTTTCATACTGCCGGAAAACTTCTGCATGAGATTCTCCGGCGTCATCGAACAGCGAGGCTTTGATTCCTCCGGTTCCAAGATCACAGGCAATGAGCTTCTTCTTCATGTCGTTTCCT
>CAJOKX010000141.1 GCA_905235415.1 uncultured Lachnospiraceae bacterium | reverse complement strand
ATTCGCTCTGTTTTTCCTAATTTGATAGGATTTGGCATTATTATCACTCCTTAAAAACTTAACAAACTACAGTTGCAGGGCAATTTAATAATATACCATTCAGTTGTCAAGGAGTCAAGAAATTTCGTCAAATTCCTAAATATTTTTTCTTGTCTTTTTACCTGTCATTTTACCCTATCTTTTCGATCAGATTTATCATCTCGATTGCGGAACAGGCGGCATCGTAGCCTTTGTTGCCTGCCTTTGTCCCGGCACGCTCGATGGCCTGCTCGATCGTATCTGTAGTCACGATACCGAACAGTGTCGGAACGCCGGTATTAAGTCCTACCTGCGCGATGCCTTTGCTCACCTCTGCGCACACCAGATCATAATGGCTCGTTGCGCCCCGGATCACTGCCCCGAGACACAGGACGGCATCGTACTTTCCCGACTGGGCCATCTTCTGGGCTACGATCGGAATCTCAAAAGATCCCGGCACCCACGCCAGATCGATGTCTTCATCTTTGACGCCGTGACGGATGAGCGCGTCTTGAGCTCCGCTGATCAGTTTTGATACAATGAATTCATTGAATCTTGCGGCGACGATCCCTACTTTGATTTCTTTTGCTACTACATTTCCTTCTAATGTGTTCATGATTTTCCCTCCCTTGCATGCGTTCTATTTGTAATTGGTCATGTGATCCATCTTGTCCTGTTTCGTCTTAAGATATTTGTAATCGAACTTCTGCGGCCGGATCTGTATCGGCACCCTTTCTTCTATGGTGATCCCATATCCTGCAAGTCCCGTGATCTTCGTCGGATTGTTCGTCATAAGCCGCAGGCGCTTCGCGCCGATATCCCGCAAAATCTGCGCCCCGATGCCGTACTCTCTCATGTCCGCAGGAAAGCCGAGCATGATGTTGGCTTCGACCGTGTCGTACCCCTGTTCCTGAAGCTCGTATGCCTTGAGTTTGTTCAAAAGCCCGATGCCTCTTCCTTCCTGACGCAGATACAGGATCAGTCCGCGTCCTTCCCGGGCGATCATCCGCATGGCCTGATGCAGCTGCTCACCGCAGTCGCATCGGCTGGATCCGAATACGTCGCCTGTCAGGCACTCCGAGTGCACACGGCAGAGCACCGGATTCCCGTCTGCTACATCTCCCATGACCAGCGCCACGTGATGGTCCCCATTGAGCAGATTTTCGTAGCCCATGATTTTGAATTCGCCGTATCTGGTCGGAAGCTTGGCATCCGCTTCCCTGCGCACCAGACTCTCATTCGCCAGCCGGTAGCGGATGATGGAATCGATGGTGATGACGGTCAGATCCCGCTTTTCGGCAAACTCCAGAAGCTCCGATGTCCGCATCATAGTCCCGTCATCCCGCATGATCTCACAGCAAAGGCCGCAGGGCTTCAGTCCTGCCAGCTTCATCAGATCGACAGTCGCTTCGGTGTGACCGTCCCTCACCAGCACGCCGCCTTCCCTCGCGCGGAGCGGGAACATGTGTCCCGGCCGTCTGAAGTCCTGAGGCCGCGCGCCATCCTCCGCGCATTTGACTGCCGTATACGCTCTTTCCTCCGCTGAGATGCCGGTCGTCGTGTCCACATGGTCGATGGATACGGTGAAGGCCGTGCTGTGGTTGTCTGTATTGACACTGACCATCTGATCAAGGCCAAGAGCATCACAGAATTCTCCGCTCATCGGCATACATATGAGTCCCTTGGCATCCGTCGCCATCATGTTCACATTCTCAGTCGTCGCGAACTGCGCTGCGCAGATAAGGTCGCCCTCATTTTCCCGTTCCGGATCATCGATCACCAGTACGACTTTGCCCGCTTTGATATCGCGCAGTGCCTCATCCACTGTCCCGATTTCCTTTGTCATTTCTTCTCCTCCTCCGTCGTAAACTCTTCCATCCGTCTATATAAACCCGTTTTCCCGGAGAAAATCTTCTGTGATTCTTTCTTCTTTCTCCGCAGGATCGGGCTGCATCAGCTTCTCCACATATTTCCCAATGATATCCGTTTCCAGATTCACGATGCTCCCGGGCCTATAGGTTCTGAGCGCCGTCTCCTCCCGGGTGTGCGGAATGACGGATACGCGAAACGCCGTATCACTGGTCCCTGCCACCGTCAGACTTATGCCGTCCACTGCGATCGATCCTTTCTCAACGATATAGCGAAGGATCTGTGGCGCGGCTCCGATCTCGTACCACACCGCATTGCCATCCCGGGTGATGTTTCTTACCGTTCCTGTACCGTCGATATGGCCTGATACGATGTGCCCGCCGAATCTGCCGTCCGCCGGCATGGCGCGTTCCAGATTGACCGGGCTTCCCTCCGTAAGCTGCCCAAGAGAGCTTCGCACGAGGGTCTCCGGCATGACGTCAGCCGTGAAGTATGAATTTCCGATGGACGTCGCCGTCAGGCAGATGCCGTTCACCGCGATACTGTCTCCCACACGGCTTTCCTCCAGCACCCGGCCGCATCTGACGGTCAGAGTGCATGCGTCTGCTCCTCTCCGGATGCCCTGGATCGTTCCTGTTTCTTCGATGATTCCTGTGAACATTTACTTTCCCTCCGGATACACAGGATACCCTGTGATACATATATCTTCTCCGATCGTTTCCACTTCCATATTCCCGAGTCTTACCGCTCCGGCGATGTCTCCGGCCCCTTCTCCTCCGACCGGCGCCGGCGCCTTCTCTCCTCCGATGATGATCCCGCCCACGTAGGCGTACACCTTGTTCACGATTTTTGATGCAAAAGCAGCGGCGTTGATTTTGCTTCCCCCTTCGATGAGCACGCTGTCGATGTTTCTGTCTGCCAGATGTCTCATCAGGGCGCTTAGATCTACCGTTTCGCCCTCTGTGGTCAGGACCTCTATCCCCGCTGCAGTGAGGCGGTCTGCTTTTGCGCGGCCGCCCCTGGAGGAGAGAGTACCTTCGGATGCCGCGATGATCGTCGGGATCTGTTTCCCTGTCCGGACGATCTGGCTGTCCTCCGGAATGCGAAGGCGAGAGTCGCAGATGATCCTCACCGGATCCACGCCCTCCTCTTCTCTGCAGTTTAAGAGCGGATCATCTGCCAGGACGGTGCCGATCCCTGCCAGAATGCTGCTGTAACGCTTCCTGAGCATATGGACCTGACGCCGGGCGGCTTCTCCCGTGATCCACCTGGAATCGCCGGATGCGCACGCGATTTTGCCGTCACAGGACATAGCGTATTTCGCTGCGACGAAAGGAAGTCCTGTGCTGATATAGTGGTAAAACACTTCATTCAGTTTTCTGCACTCTTCTTCCAGAATTCCCGTTTCGACGGGAATGCCTCCGCGCCGGAGGATCTCTACGCCTTTTCCCGCCACCAGCGGATTGCTGTCCGGACTTCCGACGAATACCCTTCCGATTTTCTTTTCCAGAATGATATCCGTGCACGGCGGGGTTTTGCCCTGGTGGCAGCAGGGCTCCAGTGTCACATAAAGATCTGCGCCTTCCGGATCCTCTCCGCACCGCATCAGAGCGTTTCTTTCCGCGTGATATTCTCCGTACCTTTCGTGGTATCCTTCGCTTATGATGCGTCCGTCCTTCACTATGACGCAGCCGACCATAGGATTCGGGGATGTCCTTCCCTCTCCTTTGGCTGCCAGTGTGAGGGCTCTCCTCATGTAGTTTTCTTTCGTGATTTCTGTTTCCATAAAAACAAGACCCTGTGATGATCCACAGGGTCTGAGTAAGCGAATGAAACAATGTCGAACCTATCAAAAAATTCGCATTGTCCATGTATCTTCTCCCATCCAGACTATACTGTCGGCTCCGGAATTTCACTGGATCAGCTCCTGCATGGCAGGAGGTCGCGGGCTGTACCGCCGGTAGGGAATTTCACCCATCCCTGAAGATTATCTAATGTTTCTGATGTAATTGTTCTGCTTGAAGGGTTTCTTACTTCAGCTCTACTCCAGCGCCAACTTCTTCCAGCTGAGCCTTGATAGCTTCTGCTTCTGCCTTTTCAACGCCTTCCTTAACGTTGGATGGAGCTCCATCTACGAGTTCCTTAGCTTCCTTAAGTCCGAGGCCGGTGATCTCTCTTACAGCCTTGATGACCTTGATCTTTTCAGCTCCGATC
>CAJOKX010000140.1 GCA_905235415.1 uncultured Lachnospiraceae bacterium | reverse complement strand
GCTGCAGCAACTCGCAAAGCTCAGTCGGCTGCCTATGGTTTTCAGTTGTGCCCACAGAACTCCATGCAGAAGGTCGGAGGCTGGCCTGTGAACTGTAGCGACAGTTTGTAAATTAGTTGTTGACATGAGGTATGAAACTTGATAATATATCGCTTGTGAGTTGAGAGACCCACTCAACGCGGAAGTGGCGGAATTGGCAGACGCGCAGGCTTCAGGTGCCTGTGATCGCAAGGTCGTGAGGGTTCAAGTCCCTTCTTCCGCATAAGAAAGCCTTCTGAACGATCAGAAGGCTTTCTTACTGCAATCAGCCGGAGAACAGATGTATCTCTTGGCGATGATTGTTCTGTATGGTTTATGGATGGTTTTCTATCGCTCGGAGGTTGAATGGATGCCGCGCGGAACAGACAATAATCCCCTGCTTGGCGCCGGAGGCCACGGACCCAGATGGGGCAGGGTGCTGGGCGTTACGGTCTGCATAGTCCTTGCGATTGTCGCAGCCGGGTACGGCGGGATTTTTTATTTCGGACACAGCCTGATCAATAAGACGCATTTCCAGGCAGACGAAGACGTTATACAGTATGAAACGCTTCCTGAAGAGGCGCTGGACAGAGAGACAGAGGCGGAGGCCGGCACGGTACTGAATGAGTCGGAGCTTGCCGACCTGCATTCTGAGATGAACCAGGTTCAGAGCGCGCAGGAAGAAGACGTGATCATGAACCAGTCGGTGTACAACGTCATTCTTGCCGGTGTTGACCGGACGGACAAGACCTGGAACGGCAACTCGGACAGTGTGATGCTGGTGTCCCTGAACAATGACCAGAAGAGAGTCAGCGTGATCTCCCTGATGCGTGATACTTACGTGGAGATCCCGGGACATGACTATGATAAACTGAATGCGTCCTATGCATATGGCGGCGGCCCGCTGCTGTGCAGGACGGTGTCGGAGAACTACAGGATCTCGGTCAACCGGTATGCGTCGGTCGATTTCGAGAATCTGGTGGACATCATCGACGCGCTGGGCGGGATCGAGCTGGAATGGACCGCAACAGAGATCGAGGTTGCCAACGGCTATATCAAGGATATGTGCGAGCGTGTGCTGGATATTCCGTATGAAGAGCATGCGATCATGGAAGATCCGGGCGTGATCCTGAGCGACGGCGTACAGGCAGTTGCCTATGCGAGAAACCGCTTTGTGGGCAATTCCGATTATTCCCGGACGCAGCGTCAGCGGTACGTGATCCAGCAGATGGTGGAGAAGGTGAAGACTCTCAGTTCTTCCGCCCTGATCAAGTTTGTGATGAAAGTGCTGCCTCTGGTGACACATAATATTCCGGAGAATGAGATCTGGAATCTGGTCGGAGATACGCCGGCGATCCTGAAGTATGATTTCGTCCAGGACCGTGTTCCCTATGACGGGCTGTATGAGATCATCGACATCGATGGACAGGGGATGCTCGTTCCTGACTGGACCGCAACGATTGCGCAGATGCATCAGACCATCTACGGAGACGGCAGCATCAGCTCTAACGCGGACAACAACAGTGAGACCGAGAGGGATGACCAGCTGACGGACGAGTATATGGAACTGACCGGCGGAACCGGTACGCTGTTCCCGATGGGCTATATCGGAGAAAAAGAGACGGAAGAGTCAGAGACGGTCCAGCGGCTCGGATAATCCGGACGAGAACATGCACAGAGCGTCCTGCATCATCCGGGCAGGAACCAACAACTGAACATAGAAACAGGGCGGCCGCATCGATATGGATGCGGCCGCCCTGTTTCTTCATGCGCGCCTGTTGTCGCGCGGGATGGTTACAGAAGCGGGATGCCTGCCTCGGCGCATGCCTGGCGGGTCTTCTCGTCCCAGACGCTGCACTGGATCTCGCCGATGTGCGCCGATCCGAGGATCAGCATGCACAGGCGGCTCTGGCCGATGCCGCCTCCGATCGAATACGGAAGCTCGCCAGCAAGAAGCGCCTTATGGAACGGAAGGGACCTGCGGTCGTCGCAGCCGGCCTCTTTGAGCTGGCGGTCCAGGCTCTCGGGGCTGACGCGGATGCCCATGCTGGAGAGTTCGTAGCTGATGTTCAGCGTACTGTTCCAGAACAGGATGTCGCCGTTCAGATCCCAGTCATCATAGTCCGGGGCTCTTCCGTCATGCGGCTTGCCGGAGCGGAGCTTTTTCCCGATCTGCATCAGGAAGGTGGTTCCGTTCTCGCGGACGAAGGCATTTTCTCTTTCCTTGGGCGTCAGGTCCGGATACAGGTCTTCCAGCTCCTGTGCGGTGATGAACGTAACGTCCGGGGTGTGCAGGGGCAGAGCGTTGAGGTCGGGGAACTGCGCGTGCAGACTCATTTCCGTTGCGCAGACGGCGGAGACAATCGCACGGACTGTCTTCTGAAGATATTCAACCGTACGGTCTTCTTTGGAGATCACTTTCTCCCAGTCCCACTGATCCACGTATACCGAATGCAGATTGTCGAGCTCTTCATCGCGGCGGATCGCATTCATATCGGCGTAGAGGCCCTTGCCCTCATGGAAATCATAATCCCTGAGCGCCTGGCGCTTCCATTTTGCCAGGGACTGCACGACCTGCGCCTGTGTGCCGGTGTCCTTCAGGTCGAATGTGACCTTGCGTTCATATCCGTTCAGGTCGTCGTTCAGGCCGGTGGACGCCTCCAGAAAGAGCGGAGCGCTCACGCGGTGAAGCTGCAGGGTCGCGGAAAGCGTCTCGGCGAACTTCTGTTTGATCACGCCGATTGCTTTCTGGGTCTCATACATGGACAGCAGTGGTTTGTAGCCGTCCGGGATACTGATGGTACTCATTGCCGGATTCCTCTTTTCTTGTTATCATGATACTGTCATGCGCCCTGAACAAGATGGACGCAGACAGTCGGAATAGATTCCATCAATACTTAACACATTGAGAGTTGGTTGTAAAGGGATGGCGGGTACAAAACGAAGCCAAAAAGAGTCGGGAATGATACTTCTTCGGAAGGATCTGGAGAGTCATATGTTCCGGAAGGTATATCTGCTGTTCGGGGAGGAGGAGTACCTCGTACAGCAGTATAAGCATTCCCTGATCGAAGCTGTGGTGGATCCGGAGGACTCCATGAACCTGAATATTCACCGGCAGGACATCCCGGATTTCGGACAGATCCGGGATGAGGTTCGTTCCATGCCCTTTTTTAAGGAACGGCGGATGGTCGTTTTAGAGGATACAGGCCTGTTTGCAAAAAGCAGGGCAAAGAGCGGCTCAGATGGCTCCGACGCCGGGGAGGGGGAAGAAGAGGAAGAAAATGAATCCTCCAAGGACAGCGGCGCTTCTGCTTCAGGCGACGGCGCCGGCATGGCTGCGCTGCTGTCTTCCCTGATTGCGGAGATTCCCGATTCCACGGTGCTGCTGTTTGTGGAGAGGCCGGATGAGAAGAAGGCAGGCGGCAGGAAGGGAAAAGTCAGCGTCGATAAGCGGAGCCGTCTGTATAAGGCGGTTGCAAAAGAGGGCCTTGCCTGCGAGTTTGAAGCGCAGGATGCGCAGAGTCTGACGCGGTGGGTGGCCGGGCGGCTTGCGGAAGAGAAGATCCGCATCACATCCGGCGCGATGGAGCGGTTCCTGCAGATGACCGGCAGCGATATGTCGCACATCGACACAGAGACGCAGAAGCTGATCTCCTATGCGCTTCCGGGCGGCGTCCTGCATCTGAACGACATCGAAGCGCTCACCAGCGAGATCCTGGAAGGGAAGGTCTTCCGGATGATAGACCTGATCACCCGCCATGAACAGGCGGCGGCGCTGAACCTGTACTACGACCTTCTGCAGCTGAGAGAGTCCCCGCATATGATCCTTGCGCTCCTGATGCGGCAGTTCGACCGCATGATGCTGGCGAAGGATGTGATGAACCGGGGCGGCGGTACGGGGCAGATCATGAGCGAGCTGAAGCTTGCCGACTGGCAGGCGAGGCAGCTGATGAACCAGGCAAAGTTCTACAGCACGGACCGGATCCGCGCCCTGACGCAGGAGTGCGTGCGCATGCAGCAGCTGGTGCAGTCCGGCCTGATGGAGGAGATTTCATCTGTCACAGTATTTAAATTATGACTATACAGAAACAGATGATGGAGAGAAAGGGAAAGAAGAATCTAGCGAAAATAATACTAC
>CAJOKX010000139.1 GCA_905235415.1 uncultured Lachnospiraceae bacterium | reverse complement strand
CTATAGAAGCGTGGTCGCTTCCATGGCTGCAGCAACTCGCAAAGCTCAGTCGGCTGCCTATGGTTTTCAGTTGTGCCCACAGAACTCCATGCAGAAGGTCGGAGGCTGGCCTGTGGACTGCAACTGTTTTGCAGGTGCCCGGCAGACGAAAAACACAAAACAGAGGAATGGAGAACAGGAAAAGAGGCTTCCGCACGATGCATATCAATGCTTCATGCGACAGCCCCCTGGTATCTGATCCGGTATACGATTACGCTTTCTCGCGCAGATAAGCGTTGAGCTTCTCAAGCAGAAGGTCTGCATCTATCCCATGCACAAGCGCCGCCTCTTCCAGGCTCTCGCCCTGTGAAGAAGGACATCCGACGCAGAACATGCCGCCGCTCATCAAAACGCCTGCCAGGTCAAGATCAACGTCCAGGATCTGCCCGATCGTCATCTCTTTCGTTATCTGAACCATCTTCCATTTACCTCCATCAATCTCTCATCAGAGCCTGTCCGCATTATATAACGGTCTTTTGCAGCGTGCAAGCGCAACCATCCGATTGGGACGCCCCTTCCATCCGATTTTGACGCCGATTTGGACGCCTCTTTCCGGCTCTGTTGTTCTGTGTATGAAACTGCGGTTTGTCGCTTCTATCTAAGATTATCTTGTACTTACTTTGCAAGCTGTATTATGATGTGGTCAGACCCCGACAGGGGAGTTGGTTGGTTTATAACACAACTGTCAATTATGATTACTAAGGAGGAACAACAATGGCTTACAAGATTACTGACGAGTGCGTAGCTTGCGGAACCTGTTCTGAAGAGTGCCCGGTTGGCGCTATCGCTGAAGGCGACGGCAAGTATGATATCGACGCAGATGCATGCATCGAGTGCGGAACCTGCGCAGACGCATGTCCGACCGGAGCAATCGAAGCTCCGTGAGTGATTGCTGAATCAAAAAGCAGGACCTGTCCGGAAGGATGGGTCCTGTTTTTTCTGTGTTTTCACCGCCGCCGGATACTGCTGTTTCTCCCGCTTTCACCGGCGTCGCCGGATGATGCTGTTCCTCCGTTTTCCCCGCGTCGCCTGATGATGCTGTCTCCGCGGTTTTTCCCGCAGCGCCCGGGGAGGCCCCGGTTCTCAGGAGCGTCCTGCCAGACACAGCGGCAGCTCCAGCCGGTTTTCCTCCAGAAGCCGGCGGTCTGTCAGAATCTCGCCGGCCGGACCGTCCGCCGCAATCTGTCCCTTAGAGAGCACGATCACTCTGTCGCAGGTATCCAGAATCATGTCCAGATCGTGGGACGCGATCAGCTTCGTCTGCGGAAGATCCCGGATCGTCCGGATCACGATGCGGCGGTTATAAGGATCCAGCGCCGACGTTGGCTCATCCATCAGCAGCGCCTCCGGCTCCATCGCCAGAATCGTGGCAATCGCCGCCATCCGCTTCTCTCCTCCGGACAGTTTATGGTTATGCCGGCTTTTCAGATCCCCGATGCCCAGCTTCTCCAGCACCGCATCCACCCGCCTGTCCGTCTCCTCTCTCGAAACCATATAGTTGAGCGGCGCGAAGATCATATCCTCGTAGACCGTGGGCATAAACATCTGGTTGTCGGAATTCTGAAGCACGTATCCCAGCTTCCTGCGGACCTCTTTCAGCGTGTCCTTCCCGACAGCGCTCCCGTCCACCAGGATCTGCCCCTGCATGCAGGGGAGAAGTCCCAGGATCAGCTTCATCAAAGTGGATTTGCCGGCGCCGTTCGCCCCGATCAGGCCGACACTCTCCCCCGGATGCACCGTGAACGACAGGTCTCTCAGGACCGGTCTGTCTTTTTCATAGGAAAATGAAACCTGCTGGCATGTAATCATCCTGCTTCCTCCTGAAGCCTGCATACGCCATCTTCTGTTCCGCCGAAAGCGCCGCTTTGCCTCGCCGCCCCTTTACTGTACTGCAAAAGAACCCAGCAGCTGCACGACAGGCAGCATCCTGACCAGCGCAAAGAACGCGCCGGAAAATGCCAGAAAGAGGGCGTCTTTTACTCTGAAGCGGGGAATCGGCGCATAATGGAAATGCTCGTGATACCCTCGCAGGAGCATGCTGTCATACAGCTCCTGCGCCCGGTCCATACTGCGCAGCAGCAGCTGTCCCAGAAAGGATCCCCATGCGGAGATGTGAATTCCCTTCTGCCCGGGGGCGCGCAGTTCATACGCCTGCGTCATCACGGATGCTTCCTCTGTCAGAATGCCTGCGTACCGGCATGTGAGAAGCAGCAGCGTCACCAGCATCCCCGGCACATGCATCATCCGAAGCGCTCCGCACAGCACATCGATGGGCGTTGTCGCAGCCAGCAGAAACGCGGCCATCAGGCAGAACACGCCCTTGAGCATGAGCGTGATCATGGAGACCACCCCGCCCCAAACGGCAATATTACCGACCGTGTACAGAACCGTATGGTCCAGAAAGGGATTGAACAGCCCTACCGCCATCACCAGCGGGAGCACGATCCTGAGCTTATAAAAGCAGGTCCGTATGGGAATGCCGCTCAGCTGAAACAGAACAACGGGCCAGAGCCCCATGGGGAGCAGCCCGCCCAGGTTATATTTATGAAAGGATACCACGACCAGGATATAGGCGGCCGTGGCGATCAGTTTTGCCGCGGGATGCAGACGGTGGATACATGAGCTGCCTGAAGCGAGCGTATCCATTTCCGACAGATCCCGCAGCGCGGTTTCTAATTTATTCATGCTCTCTACTCAAGACGTTTTTTCTTCCGGAAGAATCCTCCTGCCATGCAGATCAGCACCGCCGCAAGCGCCACGATCAGCGAACCGGCGATTCCGGACACCACCGTCCCCGCCGCGCTGTCGCTGTCTTTAAACGCATAGTCGGGCAGGACAGACGTTCTCTCCTGGATGGACTGCGCCCTGTCCGCGGCAGGGCTCTTTGCCCCGTAGTCCTCCTCGTCAAGGCCCATATTCTTCACCCCGGCGTCTTCCTCATTTCCGAAAAGCGCCCATTCCAGTCCGTCCGGATTGCTGCTTGCAGCCAGGCTCAGTCCGCCGCCGATCACCAGCACCGCCACGCCGAGAACCACCAGTGTGGACCGCACGCTTCCTCTTGCTTTGCTGTCTGAAGACGGATCCACATCCATGAGAAGTTCCGGCCTGGAAGAATAGACATAGTTCAGGACCGCTGCCGTCGCCAGCCCTTCCACCAGCCCGATCGCAAGGTGGATCGGCTGCATCAGCAGGGCAAACTGCTTAAAGGGCAGGTCCGTGATTCCGGACGCGGTGGTCTCCAGCACCACTGAGAAAGCCCCCATCTGCAGCGTGACGATACATCCGAGCAGCGCCGCCGCGCTGATGCAGATCCGGGCATTTTTATCACTCTGCCCAAACCGCCTGCTGCGCACAAACGGACGCCAGAAACAGAAGTATCCCACAAAGCACCCGTAGAAGGCCATATTCCATATATTGGCGCCCAGCGCCATCAGTCCCCCGTCCGCAAAGAACAGGCACTGAATCGCCAGGACCGCAATCATCGACAGGAATCCCGCATACGGCCCCAGCAGCGCGCTCAGCAGCATCCCCCCGCATATATGCCCGGAAGATCCGGTTCCCGGAATGGTATAGTTAATCATCTGCCCCGCGAACACCAGCGCCGCGCTGACTGCCATCAGCGGCAGCTTCTGCGGATTGTCCTCTTTTTTCAGTTTCCACACCGAGACACAGGCTGCCGTGCCCGAAAGTGCGTACATACATCCTGCCACCTGCGGCGCCAGGAGCGCATCTGCCATATGCATCTGTCATCCTCCCTCTGCATATCTGTGTAAAAGCAAAATAAAAAGCATACAATCCTCTCTCAGGAGACTGTATGCCTTCATGGTATACACAGAAACAAACGATATGTGCGGATCCTCTTCGATCCTCCCCGAATCCTTTCCGGATTCTTTCTTCTAGCCCGCACTTCAGAGCGGATGGCGCGGCTTCCTGCCGTCTGCGTCAGTATACCATAGGTTCTCTCCTTGGGGCAATGAGATTTATCCTTCTTACGAACTCCGCTCTCACAGATCAGCTCATCTGCCGTCGTCAGAACAGCGCCGAGGAACCCTGCTGCCATTCGGTTCGTGAGCTCGACGACCGTCTTCTCTAATTCCAGGAAAGAATCCAGATGTTCAATAAATCTGTCTTCTGCTTCTAAAAGTCCTTCTACATATGAGCTAACCAGTGATACAATATCCATGAGTATTGGTTCTC
>CAJOKX010000138.1 GCA_905235415.1 uncultured Lachnospiraceae bacterium | reverse complement strand
GGAGGCAGGAAACAGATACGGCAGGTTGCGGATAACAGGCGGGAGGCAGGAAACAGATACGGCAGGTTGCGGATAACAGGCGGGAGGCAGGAAACAGATATGGCGAGTTCCGGAGAAGACCGGGTGACATGGGAGAACTATGAGAAGAAGAATCACCGGCCGCACATGGACAGAAGCTGCCGGGCAAAGATCTTTCTTCCGTTCAACGCCCTGGAAGGACTGTACGAAGTCCTGGGGCAGAAAGAAGAGAAACCGGACAGGCGCATCGAGCTGTCGGAGGATGCAGCGCAGCTTCTCAACGAACAGCTGACGGATCTGAAGACGGGAGACTTTGTCTCGGTGACCTATTATGACGTGACAGGCAGCGCAGCTTCCGGAAGATATCTCACCGTGAGCGGCGTTCTGTCCGGGATCAGCTATGAACTGAAGACGCTCCGGGTCCGCAGCACCGTTATCCCGATCCCGGATATCTGCCGCATAGAAAAACGCCCGGGCGGCGATATGCCCTGCCCGGACGATCCTCTTTTCTGATGTTCCCGCTGGCGCAGTGTGTCACTGCGCAAAGACCAGCTTCAGCTCCTGCTTCAAAAAACTGTAATCGATATTGTCCCGCTGCCGGTCCGTGATCAGATACCTCGCCACCCCTTCTCCGGGCGCGGAAACCTGCGCCATATATCTGCGGTTGAATTTCGTATAATCGGCGAGAATGAAAGTGCTCCTGGCGCACGCGCAGATGGAGCGTTTGACTGCGGCCTCCTCCAGGCTGTCCACCGAGAATCCGAACTGCCTGTCGATCCCGTTGACGCCGATGAACCCCTTGTCTGCGTTCAGGCGGCGGATCTGATTCACCGTATAGGGGCCCTGGGACGAGCCGATGTTCTGGTTCACCACTCCGCCGATCAGGATCACCCGTATGCCGCTCAGGAGCAGTGTCTGGGCCGCGTACACCGACGGCGTGATCACAGTCAGGCCGTTTATCCCCGAGTCCACCAGAAGCTCCGCAAACACATGCCCCGTCGTCGAGGCGTCCAAAAGGATCGTGTCCCCGTTCTCCACATAAGAGAGGGCCTTCATCCCGATCGCGCGTTTTTCCTCCCGGCACCGGTCGGTCAGGGTCTGGAACCGTTCCTCCTGCGCCGACTTATATCTCGAAACCGCACCGCCATGCGTCCGCTGAAGCGTGCCGCCCGTTTCCAGCTCGCTCAGGTCCTTCCGGATGGTTACACTTGAAACCCCGAACCGCTCTACCAGCTCCTGCACGGTTGCCGATCCTCTCTCCAGGACATAATCTTCAATTTTCTTCTGTCTTTCAGACGTAAACATGATCAGCCTCCTGACGATCCTTTGTTTATTTCGTTTTCTTTCGTTTACGTTTTCTTTCGTTTTTACAGCTCCGGTTTCATATTACTTTAAACCGCTAAAGATGTCAACATTTTCGTGCGTTTTTCGCATTTTCATTTTGTTATAAATAATTACGTTTTCTTACTTTTTTGGCCATTCCTGTGTTGACTCGGCCCAACCGCAATGCTATGATGAATCCGAAAAGGATCTGCAGGCGTTTTCTGCCGCAGGGATCCTCCTTTCTACTTATATCTTACAGAAAAAGGTTCTGCCTGGGAGAATACAGGGATGCTGACGAATCTGTGTAATGACGATACGGTATCAAGTGATTTTACCGCCGCGATGGCCTCCATTTATCCGGACCGTGTTGGGACTGTTCCCGGATCTTTCAACAACCGCGCGCTGCTGCGTCTGCCGGTTGAGAGCGACCGTGTGAACCTGATCGTGAGCGCGGGCGGATTCGGAGCGCCGTTCCCGGACGGCATGGTAGCCTGCCAGGGGCTGGCGGACGTCAGCGTGGTCGGCGGGAAATGCGCCGCCCCGAGCGCTTATGATATCTATGAAGCCGCCAGATATATCAATTCCCAGAAGGGATATCTCCTGATCTACAACAATTTCATGGGAGACTGCCTGAACAACGATCTGGCGAAAGAGCTGATGGAGATTGACGGCCTCAGGAGCAGCCTGATCCCCTACAACGATGACTGCCTCTCCGTGGATCCCTCGGCGCCCCGTTCTGAGCGGACCGGACTTCTGGGACTGCACTACGGAGCCCGCATTGCATGGCAGATGGCGCATGAAGGCGCGGATCTCGAGACGCTGAGCGCAGTGCTGGAGACGGTGCGCGCCAGAACCTCAAGCATGAATGTTTCATTTGACCCGGATACAAAGCGCGTCCAGCTCGGACGCGGGATCTCGGGTGAGCCGCCCCGGATCGAATATGACGAAGAGTTCTCTCTTCAGTTCGCCGCAGCCAAAGCGTATGACTACCTTCTGGCGGATCTTTCCCCGCGGGAGGACGAGACACTGTACGTGCTGGTCAACCGCCCGTTCTCCGTGAATACCGAAGATCTCTACATCTTCTCTCACGCGATGCAGACATACGCGCAGAGCCGGGTTCCGATCCGCAGGATGTCCCCGGGACATTACACCCGTCATTTTTACTATTATGCGTTCGGCGTCTGCATGCTGAGCTGCCCGAAGGATCTGACAAAGTACCTGCAGGATGTGTGCTGCACGACTGCTTTTATATTCTGAGGAGAATGAAACCATGTATACCATATCAGCCAGCCAGCTTCAGGACGCACTGCTTCACGTCTGTGATGTGATCATAGACTCCGAAGGCATGCTGACCGAACTGGATACCATTATCGGGGACGGCGATCACGGCATCGGCATGAAGACGGGCTTCAGCGCCATGCGCACGCTTCTGCAGAAGCAGAGGTTCGAGGACGCCTATACGCTCATGAAAGAGTCCGGCATGATGCTGATCAAAGTCATGGGCGGCACGTCTGGCGTGATCTTCGGAACCCTATTCATCGGCGGTCTGAGCGCCCTGAAGGACAAGGACCCGGTCACGGTGCAGGACTTCGCCGAATATATCGACCTGAGCACAAAGGCCATTGAGCAGCGCGGCAAGGTCCACCAGGGAGATAAGACCATGTATGACGCTCTGTGCGCCGCGCGCGATGAGATGCTGCGCGCATCCGGCGAAGGCGCAGACGTCAGTGCCTTCTTCCGGGCGGGCGCAGAAGGGGCCGAGCGCGGAGCCGAGTCGACCCGGCCCATGATGTCGCGCATCGGCCGCTCCAAGAACTTCCGCGACAAGACGGTGGGGCATCCGGATTCCGGCGCTGTCTCCACAAGCCTGATCTTCCGCGCGCTTGCGGATTCATTCAGCTGACCATTTTCCGCAGACACTGCCGCGCAGGAAGTGGAGCGGGAATTGATCTCATATAGTATCATTACCTATTTATACACTCTGTATCACTGCCGCAGTCCGGTCCGCCGACTGCTTCCGGAATGATTCGCATCATTCAGAAAGGAGAAACATCATGTCACTTGCATCTGTATCAGACATCCTTCAGATGGCCGTTGAAAAGAACACTTCCGTCATCGCATTTAACTGCATCGATTACAACACGATCTACTCTGTCTGCCACGCAGCAGAAAATGTGAATAAGCCGGTTCTGTGCATGCTCTATCCGGAGCACCATACCCTGAACAGATGGATCGATCCGGAAGGATTCGCCGCAGCAGTCAAGGATGTGGCGTCCACTGTCAGCGTTCCGGTCGCAATGCATCTGGATCACTGCTATGACTTCAACTACATTATCCGCGCGATCCGCGCCGGCTTCTCCGGCGTCATGTATGACGGTTCCATGCTCCCGGTCGAAGAGAACATCGCCAACACCAGGAAGGTTGTCGATGTCGCCAATGCTTTCGGCGTATCCGTCGAGGCTGAGCTCGGACATGTCGGCATGGCAGCGACCGGCGACAATGCAACCGATGACCTCTATACGCAGCCCGCAGTTGCAGCAGACTTCATCGAGCGCAGCGGATGCACCTCTCTTGCAGTTGCCATCGGAAGCGCGCACGGTTTCTATAAGGAGACCCCGCATCTGCAGATCTCCCGCCTGGCCGAGATCAACGCGGCAACGGACGCTCCGCTCGTCCTGCACGGCGGCAGCGGCATTCCGGATGACCAGCTGGATGAGGCATTCGTAAACGGCATCAACAAGTTCAATGTCGGTACCGAATTCCTGGATCTGTACATCAAGACCATCGGCGAGTATACCAGCCAGGACAAGGGATGGATCCTCGACCTTCCGACGTATCTGCAGGGCAAGCTGATGAGCTACCTGGAGAAAAAGATGGAGCTGTCCAAGTTCTGATTTCCGGGACAGACGCCCGGGACAAGCGCCCGGAA
>CAJOKX010000137.1 GCA_905235415.1 uncultured Lachnospiraceae bacterium | reverse complement strand
CTTCTATAGGAGCTGGGAATGGCTGCAATGCAACCGATGCAAAGCGAAGGTAGGCAACGTGTTTTCAGTGTGCCCACAAACTCGAAGCAGAGTTGGCTGGCCTGTGAACTGTATCATTTCTACGATAGTCGAATAAGAGGTTGAATTCTCAGATCCGATATATTAGAATAGGTTAGGTTATAAGGCAGTCAATGAAGGAGGATTCAACATATGATTTCTGCAGGAGATTTCAGAAACGGACTTACACTGGAAATCGACGGACAGGTCATGCAGGTTCTGGAGTTCCAGCATGTCAAGCCGGGCAAGGGCGCTGCGTTCGTCCGCACGAAGATGAAGAACGTCATCGACGGCGGCGTCGTAGAGAAGACCTTCCGTCCGACCGAGAAGTTCCCTCAGGCGAGAATCGACCGTGTCGATATGCAGTATCTGTATCAGGACGGCGATCTGTATAACTTCATGAACGTCGAGACCTACGACCAGATCGCGATCGGCAGCGATATCGCAGGCGACAGCATGAAGTTCGTCAAGGAAAACGAGATGTGCAAGGTCCTTTCCTACAACGGTTCCGTGTTCGCTCTGGAAGCTCCGCTGTTTGTGGAACTGGAGGTCACCGAGACCGAGCCCGGCGTGAAGGGCAACACCGCGACCGGCGCAACCAAGCCGGCGATCGTCGAGACCGGCGCGCAGGTCATGGTTCCGCTGTTTGTCAACACGGGCGACAAGCTCAAGATCGACACCCGGACAGGAGAGTATCTCTCCAGAGTCTGACAGGTATACAGTTGATTATCCATATACAGTTGATTCACGAAACCCCGGCCATGCGGCCGGGGTTTTTCACGCTCTTTTCGGTATCTGATTTCTTTTCGGTATCTGATTCTTCTGCCTGCAGGCGCAGAAGAGATCATCAGGATTCTTTTGCCTGCAGGTTCTTGTTTGCAGTGGACAGCATCAGCTTGATGCGGTTGAGCTGGTTGACTTCGGAAGCACCGGGGTCAAAGTCGATCGCCGCGATGTTCGCTTCCGGATGCTGCCTGCGCACTTCTTTGATGACGCCTTTGCCGACCACGTGGTTCGGGAGGCAGCCGAAGGGCTGGATGCAGACGATGTTGGGCGTCCCGTCTTCGATCAGCTCCAGCATCTCGCCGGTCAGAAACCAGCCTTCCCCTGTCTGATTGCCGAGGGATACGACGTCCTGCGCCATTTTCCCGAGATCCTGGATCCTGCGCGGCGGCTCAAAGCGTTTTGACTGTGCGAGCGCCTCGCTGCCCGCCTTGCGGACGAATTCCACATAGGAGATCAGCCAGTTGCAGATACGCGCGGTCCATTTGCTTGCATAATGGTTTTGCGCCTTGAAGTTCGAATTGTAGAAGCTGTACAGGAAGAAGTCTACCATATCCGGCTGTACGGCCTCCGCGCCTTCCTGCTCGAGCAGGTCGACCAGATGGTTGTTTGCCGCCGGGAGGTACTTGACCAGGATCTCTCCGACGATGCCGACTCTGGGCTTCTTCCCTTCCGTGATCGGAAGTTCGTCAAAAGAAGTGACGATGTGGCGGCAGAGCTGGCGGAAGCGCCCCATGGAGATGCTGCCGGACGTCAGGAACTGTCTGCATTCTTCTTCCAGAGCGTCATGCAGACGGTTTGCAGATCCTATCTCAGCCTCGTAGGGACGTACATGGTACAGACACCGCATGAACAGGTCTCCGAGAACGATGGAGTAGATGAGTCTCTGCGCCATCGGAAGATTGACCTTGAATCCCGGATTGGATTCGAGTCCCTGCATGGAAGCGGAGATGACCGGGACATTTTCCAGGCCTGCCTTGCGCAGGGCCCTGCGGAAGAATCCCATATAGTTCGACGCGCGGCATCCGCCGCCTGTCTGGGACATGATAATCGCCGTGCGGTTCAGGTCATACTTTCCGCTAGTCAGCTCGGCCATCATCTGCCCGACCACGATGATCGAAGGATAGCACGCATCGTTGTTGACATATTTCAGGCCCAGGTCGACCGATTCCTTCTCCGGCGGGTTGACGCAGACCAGGTCATAGCCGGACGCGTTCATGGCCGCCTCGAGCAGATTGAAATGAATCGGGCTCATCTGCGGACACAGGATCGTATAGTTCCTGCGCATCTCTTTCGTGAAGACGACCGGTTCGATCGCCGCCGAATGAAGCTCGCGCATATATGGATGCTGGGAGCGGATCCGGATGGCCGCCATCAGAGAGCGGACGCGGATCCTCGCGGCCCCCAGATTATTGACTTCATCAATCTTCAGGCAGGTATAGATCTTGTCGGAGCCCGACAGGATATCCTGCACCTCATCCGTCGTGACGGCGTCAACGCCGCACCCGAAGGAGTTGAGCTGGATGAGATCCAGATCGTCGCGGGTTTTCACATACTCTGCGGCCGCATACAGCCTTGTGTGATACATCCACTGGTCCAGAACGGTCAGCGGACGCTCGACGGGCGCGAGGTTGGAGATGGAGTCTTCCGAGAGAACCGCCATCCCGTAGGAGTTGATCAGGTCCGGAATCCCGTGATGGATCTCCGGATCGATGTGGTACGGGCGCCCTGCCAGTACGATCCCGTGCCGGCCCGTCTTCTCCAGATAATCCAGCACGCGCTGTCCCTCATCGTAGACAGCCTGGCGTACATTCTCAAGCTCCGTCCATCCGGCATCCACGGCTGCGCGGATCTCAGAGGCCGGTATCTGTTTACTGTACAGGTCGACGAGCTGCTTCTCCACGGTTGTCTTATTGGTAAATGCGACAAACGGACATTCAAAATCGATGTCCAGATCCCGCAGGTTCTCGACATTATTCTTGATATTCATCGGATAGGAGGTGACGATGGGGCAGTCATAATGGTTGCCTGCATCCTTAAACTCCATCCGCTCATACGGAACGCAGGGATAGAAGATCTTCCGGATTCCCTGCGCGATCAGCCATTCCACATGTCCGTGCGCGATCTTCGCCGGATAGCACTCCGACTCGGAGGGAATCGACTCGATGCCCAGCTCATAGATCCTGTGCGATCCGGGCGGAGAGAGGATCACCCTGTAGCCCAGCTTTGTGAAGAAGGTGTGCCAGAAGGGGTAGAGCTCATACATATTGAGGACGCGCGGGATGCCGATCGTGCCGCGCACCGCCTCATCCTCCGGGAGCGACTGCCGCCTGAACAGCAGTTTTTCCTTGAATTCATACAGATTCGGAAGATTATCCTTATTCTTCTTCAGGCCCAGTCCGCGCTCGCAGCGGTTGCCGGAGATAAACTGCCTGCCTCCGGAGAACCGGTTGATGGTCAGGCGGCAGTGGTTCGTGCAGCCCTGGCATTTTGCGTTGTGGGTCGTATACTGCAGGGCGTTGATCTGATCGATGGAGAGCATCGAGGAGACCTTCTGCCCGCCGTCCGCCTTCCCGTCGTCCTCGTGGAAACGCTCCCTGGCGATCAGGCCCGCCCCGAAAGCACCCATGATTCCCGCGATATCCGGACGGATCGCCTCGCAGCGCGCGGTCTTTTCAAACGCCCTCAGCACGCCGTCGTTGTAAAATGTGCCGCCCTGCACGACGATATGGCGTCCCAGTTCGGAAGCGTCCGATACCTTGATCACCTTGTAGAGCGCATTTTTGATGACAGAGTATGAAAGGCCGGCGGAAATATCCTCTACCTTCGCGCCTTCCTTCTGCGCCTGTTTGACCTTGGAGTTCATAAAGACCGTGCAGCGGGTCCCCAGGTCAAAGGGATGCTCCGCGAACAGCGCGGCCTTTGCGAAATCCTGTACGGAATAATTCAGGGACTTTGCAAATGTCTCGATAAAGGAACCGCATCCGGAAGAACAGGCTTCATTGAGAAGCACGGAATCCACCGCATGATTGCGGATCTTGATGCATTTCATATCCTGGCCGCCGATATCGAGGATGCAGTCGACCTCCGGATCAAAGAAGGAGGCCGCGTAATAATGCGCGATCGTCTCAACCTCTCCCTCGTCGAGCATCAGCGCCGCCTTGATCAGCGCCTCGCCGTATCCGGTTGAGCAGGACCATGCAATGTGGGCGTCCTCCGGGAGCAGGGAATAGATCTCCTGCACCGCGCCGATGACGGTCCTGAGCGGATTGCCGTTGTTGTTGGAATAGAAAGAATAGAGCAGTTCTCCGTCTTCCGATACCAGCGCAGCCTTCGTTGTCGTGGAGCCCGCGTCGATGCCGAGATAGCAGTTTAGGTCTGAAGGTCCGCCGTTTTCACGTTATAGCGCTCCTGGCGGCGGATAAAGTCGTCATACTCCTGCCGGGAGGAGAAGAGCGGATCCATCCTGGGCACTTCAAATTCGATGTGCACGCCGGTGCGCAGGATATGAACGAATTCCGACATGCTGCGGACGCCTTCGCCCTGTGCGTTGAGCGCGGCTCCGATTGCCGCAAACAGGTGGGAATTGTCCGGAATGATCGCGTGCTCCTCGTCCAGGTTCAGCGTGCGGATAAACGCGGCGCGCAGTTCGCTTAAAAAGTGCAGCGGTCCGCCGAGGAACGCCACATATCCGCGGATCGGACGTCCGCAGGCAAGACCGGAGATGGTCTGGTTGACAACCGCCTGGAAAATGGACGCGGCCAGGTCTTCCTTGGTGGCGCCTTCATTGATCAGCGGCTGGATATCCGATTTTGCGAATACGCCGCAGCGCGCGGCGATGGTGTACAGAGACTTGTAATCCTTCGCGTATTCATTCAGGCCCGCGACGTCGGTCTGCAGGAGGGAGGCCATCTGGTCGATAAAGGAGCCGGTTCCGCCCGCGCAGGTCCCGTTCATCCGCTGGTCGATGCTGCCGGAGTCGAAGTAGATGATCTTCGCGTCCTCGCCGCCCAGCTCAATCGCGACGTTCGTCTGCGGAGAGTGCTGCTGCAGACTCGAGGAGACTGCGACGACCTCCTGCACAAACGGTACCTCTATGTTGCTGGCAAGGGTGAGTCCGCCGGATCCGGTGATCACGGGACTGACGGCGGCGTCCCCGAGCTGTTCGGAAGCCTCTTCGATCAGGTCCGCCAAAGTTCCCTGAATATCCGCAAAATGCCGCCTGTAGTCGGAGAACAGAAGCTGCCCGTCCGAATCAAGAACGGCGATCTTGACGGTCGTAGATCCGATATCGATTCCAAGTGAATACTCTGCCACGTTCATGTACTGTATAACTCCTTGTCAGATCCGGTGCGCGCATGCGCAGCGATTATTCTGCTTCTTATATATACTCAGGAAGCATTATAATACTTTCAGATAGATTGGGCAAACTTTACAAACGGTTTCAAATGCTGATAGAATCGTTTGCAGGATTGCGGGAAGGTGGTGCGAACGCACCGGGCGCGGCATGTGCCGATGCGTTCCTGAAAGAAGCGAATCCGACCATCATTTATATGAAGGATCCGGCAAAAGAATCCGGGATCAACAGGCGGGATGAAGAAAGAAGGAAGATCGTGAGCGGAACATATAAGCTGATAACAACGGACGGACGTGCGAAAAGGGCTGAACTTCAAACGGTGCACGGCAGCGTACAGACGCCCGTCTTCATGAATGTCGGGACGGCCGCCGTCATCAAGGGCGCCGTCTCCACCGATGACCTGCGGGGGATCGGGACCCAGGTGGAGCTGTGCAACACGTATCATCTGCATGTGCGCACCGGCGATGAATCCATCAAAAAGCTGGGCGGGCTGCATCGTTTCATGAACTGGGACAGGCCCATCCTGACGGATTCGGGCGGTTTCCAGGTGTTCTCGCTTGCAACGCTGCGCAGCATCAAGGAAGAGGGCGTCACATTCCGCTCCCATATAGACGGACATAAGATCTTCATGGGACCGGAGGAGAGTATGCAGATCCAGTCCAACCTGGCCTCCACGATCGCCATGGCGTTCGATGAGTGCCCGTCGTCGCGCGCGGACAGAGACTACGTGCTCGCCTCCGTGGACCGGACCTACCGCTGGCTGGTGCGCTGCAAGAAAAAGATGGATGAACTCAACGCCCTTCCGGATACGATCAACAAAGACCAGATGCTGTTCGGAATCAACCAGGGCGCCGTCTATGACGATATCCGGATCGAGCACGCCAAACGGATCGCGGAGCTGGACCTGGACGGGTATGCCGTCGGCGGGCTTGCCGTCGGGGAGACCCACGAAGAGATGTACCGGATCCTGGATTCAACCGTCCCGTATCT
>CAJOKX010000136.1 GCA_905235415.1 uncultured Lachnospiraceae bacterium | reverse complement strand
CACGCTTCTATAGGAGCTGGGAGAGGCTGCAATGCAACCGATGCAAAGCGAAGGTAGGCAACGTGTTTTCAGTGTGCCCACAAACTCTCAGCAGAGTTGACTGGCCTGTGAACTGTAAAGAAAGGGCCGGACAGCGATTCTGTCCGGCTCTTCCTGTATCCTCTTTTTGTTTTTCAGGTGGAACCTTCCCGGAATTATCCGAGCAGGGACTTGGCGCTTTCGAGGACGGCCACAACCGCTTCCCCGTCTACGCCCTCTGTGTTCATGAGCGTGACTGCACTGTCGATCACTGCCTTGATGTCGGGCCGGCTCTCTTCAACAGCCGACGCGGCGTTATTCAAAAGGCTGAGGATCGCGTCTTTGTTCGCGGCGGCGTCTGTTCCGGCCAGTGTGATGGCGCTCTCCAGCAGGCCTGCTGCCGATGACAGATCCGCATCCTGGTCGTCTGCTGCCTCTTCATTGTCCTCCTGCGGCGCTTCGTCTGTGCCCGCCTCGTCCGGCGTAAAGGTGATCTTTACCAGCGACCAGGGGGAGCTGTACTCTTCCCGCAGAAGCAAATACTGCCCGTCTCCGGAAAGGTCTACATCATCGTATTTCACCTCTGCGACAATGTCTCCGTGCCAGTCGATGATTCCGTAGTTATAATCTGCATCAGTGACTTTGTAGTACATTCCGCTTCCGGTACTCAGCGGGGAAACTCTTTCATACTCCGAAACATCCGTATCGGTTCCGTCTGCGGCGAGCAGATGCTCCGCACCGCCCATATCCGTATAGAGCGCGGACGCGCCGTAGTTGTCGCAGTTGTCAAACGCGATCGTGAAGTCGCAGGTGACATTGCCGTTTTCATCCACATAGCCGAGCTTGTTGTCGCGGACCACCGCGTAGTATCCCATATTGTTGTATGCATACCGGGAATAGTCGTTTTCCGCGGTGCTCGGCGCATAGTAGGCGCGGTCAATCCTCTCATATTCAACCGGAACCGCAACCTGTCCCTCTGTATCGATCAGACCTTTCACGCTACCGCTCTCCAGACGGTTTTCGACCTCTGCGTATCCGCCGTAGAAGCTCGAGATATATCCGTAGGTCGGCTCGATGATGACATTGCCGGCTGCATCCTTGAGTCCGTACTGGCCATTCTCATAGTAGGAGATGACCTTTTCATCCGCGCCGGGCGCTTCATCATAGAGGTAGTCCAGTTCTTCCGGCGTCTCTACCTGTGTCCAGGTTCCGTCATATGCGGTGATGCTCCCGTCCGCGCGGCTTTCGATATTGACATAGCGGCCATACGCATTGCTGTCTTTGTACGCGTCGCGGGTGAGTTCTGCAGCCTTTGTGACAGTTCCGTCATCATCTGCGTAATAGAAATCGACATGATCGATCAGATAGTAGCCGTCCCCGAACATGGATTCATAGTCGTACTGGTCCGCAGTCGATTCACTCAGCGCTGTCGCGATGATCCAATGCTCATTTTCCAGATCGACCTTCCCGTACGCACAGGGCACGACCTCCGTCCCATCGAGACTGATGACGCCGACGCCGTTGACCCCGTCTTCCGGTTCAACCGCCACCGTGATAAATCCGTATCCGGAATCATATCCGATCCTGTCGTAGCTGTCTGCACTCAGGACGTTTCCATCCATATCCGCAAGCACATACCGGCCTGACTCATCCTCTTTCTCAAGCAGGTTCGTCCCTTCGATCCATCCGTCCGAAAAGTCGATCTCTCCGACCTCCTCAAGACTTGTCCCCGCAAATGCGCTGATTCCGAGCGCCAGGGCAGCCGCGGATGCAGCCATCACTGTCATAAGCTGTTTTCTCATCTCTCTACCTCCGTTTGAAGCTTTCATACATCCCTTCTGTGTAAATAAACGCCGTATCAGTATACAGGAAATGCATCCGTATAGCAAACCAATTCGGACAGCCGGATTATGGCAGACGAACATGCACGGCCGCACTATGGCAGACGGACCTGCCCGGCTGCACTATGTCAGACGGGCCTGCTCGGCCGCACTATGGCAGACGGACCGTCAGACGGGCCTGCTCGGCCGCACTATGGCAGACGGACCAGGAGCTCGCCGCCGTGTTCCTTCAGCCATCCGTAGGACCTGCGGTAGTCCGGACAGACCCGCAGTACCTCCCGGTAGAAGCGATCGGAATGATTCATCTCCAGGCGGTGGCACAGCTCGTGGACAACCACTGAATCCAGGACTTCGGGCGGCGCCAGGCACAGCAGGCAGTTGAAGTTCAGATTGCCTTTGGCGCTGCAGCTCCCCCACCGGGTCTTCTGGCAGCGGATCGTGATCCTGCCGTATGTGACCCCGACCAGGGGCGCATAGTAAGCAACCCGCTCCGGAATCACGCGCGCAGCTTCCTGCGCGAGCGCCTCCAATTCCTGCCGGGTCAGCTTTTTCACGCCCTCTTTTTCAAGGCGCTCCCTGCACGCCTCCTGCTCGCGCAGCTTCTGCAGGATCCATTTCTCCGACCGCGCAACGAAGGCGTCGATCTGTGCGCGCGGCGCCCGGTTCGGGGCCCGCACAATCACCTCGCCGTCTTTGACCTGCACCGCGATGGTCTTCCTGCCGCTTCTGATCAGCCGGTATTCCATGTCTGTTCTCCTGCTCTTTCCGGGTTCTCTGCCCCCGGGTTCTCCGCTCTTTCTGGTCTCTCTGCTCCGGACTCTCCGCTCTTTCCGGGTTCTCTGCTCCGGACTCTCCGCTCTTTTCGGTCTCTCTGCTTCCGGTTCCTCTGCTTTTTCCGGGCGCTCTGCTCCCGGGTTCTCTGCTCTTCTCCTGCAAAAAACGCTCCTGGGATGGATCCGTCCCGGAAAGTATACCACGTATCATTCACAAGTACGGCGGAATCTGGTACACTCATCCCGGAATGCAAACTGCATTCTGACATACGAAACAGCACTTTCGCCATGGAGGTTTAACATGAAGCAGTATGATGTGATTATTATCGGCGCAGGTCCCGGCGGTATCTTCTCAGCGTATGAGCTGACAAAGCGCTGCCCGGACCTGAAGGTTGCCCTGTTTGAGAGCGGCGGTCCCCTGGAATCGCGCAGATGCCCCATTGACGGGGATAAGGTGAAGAGCTGCATCCACTGCAGCACCTGCTCGATCATGAACGGATTCGGCGGGGCGGGCGCATTTTCCGACGGAAAATACAATATCACCAATGAGTTCGGCGGTACGCTCTATGAATATATCGGCCGCAGGCAGGCGATTGACCTGATGAATTACGTGGATCAGATCAATATGGAGAACGGCGGCGGGGATACGAAGCTCTACTCGACCGGCAACTCCAGATTCAAAACGCTCTGTCTCAAGAACGACCTGCATCTTCTGACCGCGTCGGTGCGCCATCTCGGCACGGACATTAACTACGACGTCCTGTCGAACCTGTACGCCCATCTCAAAGACAAGGCGGATTTCTATTTCCATACGCCGGTCCACGCGATCCGTTCGCTGGGGGCATCTCCGGAAGAAGGAAGTTCCGGTACGGAAGGATTCGAAGTGGAGACCGACCGGGGAACCTATTCCTGTACGTGGTGCATCGCGTCCGTCGGGCGCAGCGGCAGCAGCTGGATGGAGGGCGTGTGCGATTCGCTCGGGATCCGGACCCGCTCCAACCAGGTGGACATCGGTGTGCGCGTGGAGCTTCCCGCGGAAGTCTTCCAGGAGATCACGGACGAACTGTATGAAGGCAAGATCGTCTACAAGACGCAGAAATACCAGGACATGGTCCGCACCTTCTGCATGAATCCGAAAGGCGCGGTGGTCACGGAGAACACCAACGGGATCGTGACGGTCAACGGACACAGCTACGAAGATCCGGCAAAGCAGACGCAGAACACCAATTTCGCCCTGCTGGTTTCCAAGCATTTCACCGACCCGTTCCACGACAGCAACGGATACGGCGAGTCCATCGCGCGCCTGTCCAACATGCTGGGCGGCGGCGTGATCCTGCAGCGCTTCGGCGACCTGATCCGCGGACACCGCAGCACGCAGAAGCGTCTCTCCAAGTCCTTCGTGACGCCCACGCTGGACGCGACGCCGGGCGACCTGAGCCTGGTCATCCCGAAGCGGATCCTGGATGACATTATCGAGATGATCTATGCGCTTGATAAGATCGCGCCCGGAACCGCCAACGACGACACCCTGCTCTACGGCGTCGAGGTCAAGTTCTACAACATGAAGGTTGAGATCGACGAGAACCTCGAGACCAGCCACAAGGGCCTGTTCATCATCGGGGACGGCAGCGGCGTGACGCACTCGCTCTCACACGCGTCGGCCAGCGGCGTGCATGTGGCACGCTACATCGCAGACATGCACCAGATGTGACAGACAGTATCCAAGGACGCCTCGGCGATCTTTCCGCCTATTGAGGGGGCTCCCCGACCGGGCTGATACATGACACCAAACACCCGCAGCCACTGCACACCCATGCACGCTGCGGGTGATTTTTATTAACTGTCAGGCTTCCTTTCCTGCTTGTTATGTGCTCTTTATAAACAGATTATGCTATATTTATAAATGGTGAGAAAATGTATTTGTTTCATATACTGTGCTGCATTCATTTCTTTACAGAAAGGAGGGATCTCATGAAAAACCTGAAACGTACTATAAAATGTTCCGGTTTGATGCTGCTTATGTCTGTTTTCCTCTTTATCATGTCGTCTACTGTTATGGCGGGCGGCGGCGTCAATCTTTCCAACATTGTGAAAGGTGTGAAGTCTGACAATACGCTTGTATTCGGCTCAGTCCTGACCGTTTCGGCTGCAGATCTGGACTTGAAAATGTCAGGTTTTATGAAAGAATACAGAAGCGGAGCAGCCTCTGTGTATTGGATCGTAAACGACAAAAGGGTAAAGTCAAAGTTTAACGGCACGAGCTTCTATGTCGAAGTGGATCAGCCCGCCGGTTCCACCTATTCCCTGCTCACGGAGGATAAAACTGATACCAGTTATAGTAATAACTCAGAGGAATTCACAGTCTACGCGAGCATCGACATCACAATTGATGCAAAGGGTACAGCGACTGTTACCGGAAAAAGTATTGGCGCGCCTTTTGAAAGACTGGCAGCAGACAATGGATATTATCTCGATTATTCGATAAACGGCAAAACTTCATTCAAAGTAACCTTCGACACCAAAAAATTAGAGCTGGGGTATCATAAGCTGTATACGACCATGATCGGTAATTATGATCAGATCGTGTATCCCAAAATGTTCCCGGTCGTCATCTACGATGTGCCATCCATATCAGCGGGCAGCTTTGAGACCTATCCCAATTATCTTTCATTCAAATCACCCTATTATAACACTGTCAAATACAGCTATTACCTGCAGGTGAAGAAGGCAGCGGATTCCTGGGATAAGGCCCGTCTGTACGGCCCGATCGGCGCAGCCAATAAGGTCAATATCGACAATCTGGTACCCGATACAAAATACAATGTAAGGGCGTATTACATTAAAACCGTTTCCGGACAGACCTTCGCCGGCAAACCCTCGGGTGAAGTGACGATCAAGACAGGCCCCAGGAACAAACCCGCCATCAAGTCTATCAAAATCTCCAAGGCAAAAACCAAAAAAGTCTGGGTCAAGCCGCTCTACAGGGGACTTGTCCTGCTTAAGAAAGGGTTCTGGGCCAATGAGACAACGTACACCGTAACCGTTACCTTTAAGAAGAAACCGGGCGTATCCGGCATCTATATCAAGGGGACGCCTGACTCGCCGCTGTATACATATGTAAAAGGAAATAAGAAGACCTACAAAGCGAAGTTCACCGTAGGCGGCAAAAAAGGACAGAAAATAAACGTATCGGTTTACACAAAAACCAACGGGGCATTCACTATGTACTCGCCGGTGTACTCCAAGCGGGTGAAAGTCAAGTAAACGTATCCGGAAGCGGCAAACGCAGCAGGCATATATGGCTTTGGCGTATCCGGTCCTGTAAATGATTCGGCAGGCAGCAAAGATGCTGCCTGCCGGTTTTTGTCCGTATGCTTGCGGACTTATTCTTCCTTGATATAATTTGTCCCCAGCTTCGCCGGCACATTGAAGGATCGGCGCAGCGCCGTCATGATGATGACCAGCAGGTACGGCAGGGCGCTGAACAGTTCATTGGGCAGGACGCTCGTGCCGAGCGCCTTCACATAATTGCCCAGCGCGTCGCAGATGCCGAAGATGACGCCGTAGACCAGCACGCCCGAAGGGCTCCAGTTGCCCAGGAAGCAGATGCCGAACGCGATCCAGCCTCTTCCGCTGATGATCTCGGAGGTGTACATGCCCACGTTGCACAGCGAATAGTAGGCGCCCGCGATCCCGCCGAGAATGCCGGCAAAATTGCCCTGACCAACG
>CAJOKX010000135.1 GCA_905235415.1 uncultured Lachnospiraceae bacterium | reverse complement strand
CACACTCTTCTGTCCCCAAATAGGGCTCCCTCAGCCAGGCTGTCTTGCCGCTGATGCTCCCGTCGCCGATCAGTTTCAGGCCGGCGATCCTTATCTGCCGATCCCCGTCCATAATATCGGGCGTTATCTCAAAGTCCGGATCATCCATAAAGTAGTCCCACATATAATAGATCGCCACTCTCTGGCGGAATCCCCTCTCTGCTGCTTTTGTATAATACTCGAAATTGCCGCCGGCATGCAGGTTCCCCATATCTGCCACAGCAACGATCCCCTGAGAGATCAGCAGATTCCCCAGATCCGTCAGCGCTTCGATCAGTTCTTCTTCTGTCCCGGCCGGCATATATGGAATCACGAGATCTCTGGCGTTTTCCCGAAGGATCCCTGTTGGGTTCTCCTTTCTCATCCCGATCGATGCTGCCGCCGGGAGGATCCGGCGTGTCTTTCGTGATACCGGCGATCTCCAGTGCCTTGCTGTTGACACAGCGAATGTGCTCACAGCTGCGGACAAGGAAGACGGGGAGAGCCGCGCAGCCCTGGTCCAGATCATACCGGTTCGGGGAACGCTGCTCCTCGTATTTCCCCTCATCGTATCCCCAGCCGCAGATCCACGGAAGGTCGCTTTCCGCGGCGTTTCCCGACGCATCGTCCGCATCGTTGCCCTGCGCTTCGCGCAGATGTTCAGCTCTCCGGGCAATGGCTTCCGACAACTGGCGGATCGAGTTGATCTCAGGCGGCAGACAGGCGATCTGCCTGCTGTATTCTGCCAGCATCATAGGATGCATATGGGCGTCCACAAACCCGGGAATCACCGTCCGCCCCTGCAGGTCGGTGACTTCCTCAGGCTTCAGTGAATCCTGCAGGATACGGGCCTGCGACCCGCCGCCGGCCCATTTGATCCTGCCATCTTCCACAAGCATTGCTTCCGCATATAACTGTTCTTCGTTGGATGTGAAGATCTTTCCGTTGATGAATAATCGTTTCATGCTGCCTGCGCCTCCGTTGATATCTTCAACCTTAATGATATCTTAGTACCGATTGCCTTGTGGAGTCAATTTTCTTATGAATTCAATGCTTTGTTCTCTGCCGCATGCTTGGCATCAAGAAGATCCTGATATTTCTCCGTTGTGATCTCATCCCACAGATCTGCCTGTGTAATCCCGCAGTCTGCCGGCTCGAAAACCGGATCCAATCCCATCTTCTTCTGACGCTCGTAATCCTTCAGCAGACGGAACGACTGCGGTGCCATCAAAGCCAGTACTGGCAGGTTGAGCCAGCACATGATACCGACACCAACGTCTGCGAACGCCCACGCTGTTGTCATATCTCTCATAGATGCCAGGAATGCAAGCAGCGCGATGATCAGGCACCCGATGGTATAAGCATACCTCTTTGTCTTGTCTGATGTGTGTCCCAGAACATACTGGATGTTCGCATCCGCGTATACCGCGAAGGACAGCAATGTCGTGAAAGCGAAGAAGAACAGTGCGATGGTGATGAACGGTGCTCCAAAACCTGGAATGAAGCTGTCGATTGCTCCCTGCACATATCCTGGTCCTGCCTCTACGCCGGGCAGCCCTTCTACGATAGCATTTCCATCCGCATCCAGTACATTGTAGCATCCTGTCGAAAGCATCATGATCGCTGTTGCGGTGCAGACCAGCAGCGTATCAATGTATACGGAGAAGGACTGTGCCAGTCCCTGCTTCGCCGGATGAGATACTTCTGCTGTTGCTGATGCGTGCGCGCCGGATCCCCAACCGGCTTCGTTGGAGTAGATACCTCTCTTTACGCCCATCATGACGCAGCTTCCGAAGACAGCGCCGAAGATTGCTTCCTGATTGAACGCGCACTTGAAGATCAACGCGAACATTGGTCCGATCTGTGGTGCGTTGATAATCATGATGACCAGCGCGAGGATTAGATAGATACCAGCCATGATCGGAACGACAAAGCTGGCGAATCTGCCGATTCTCTTCAGTCCGCCGAGTGTGACTGCAATGAAGAATCCGGCCACGATGATTCCGACGATTACCGGACTGATCCCAACGTTCAGTCCGCGAAACGCCGATGTGATAGCGCCTGCCTGAACAGTAGGTCCGGTAATGGTCATTGCCAGAATCGTTGCAAGAGCGAACAAAATCGCCAGAGGTTTGCATTTCAGTCCCCTCTCAATATAGTATGCAGGGCCGCCGCGGTACTCCCCGATCACCTTTGATTTATAGACTTGCGCCAACGTAGACTCGGAGAATGCTGAACCTGCTCCGACCAGAGCGATGATCCACATCCAGAAAACCGCACCAGGGCCGCCCATGCCGATGGCGCTCGCTACGCCTGCGATGTTTCCGGTTCCGACTCTGCCTCCCAGGGCCATACAGAATCCCTGAAAGGAAGAAACACCATTTTCACTGCTGCCCCCCTTACGAAGCTGTGCAACCATATCCTTGATCAGTCTGAACTGCGGGAATCTGAGCCCGATGGACAGAAAGAGTCCTACCGCGATTGCCAGATAAACCAGTGCCGGGGCCCACAAATACCCGTTGATCCAATTAGCCACACTCCCTAACATAACTGCCTCCTCTCTTTGAAATCACAAAAAAAGTTTTCTTGAACACAGTGTATTTACCGTGTTCAAAAAAACTCAGATTTCTTCAGGCAGATTATGTATATATTCTGTTTTACTTAGAGTGATAGTACAAAAGCAGTCCCTCGAAGAATCCCGCAATGTTGACCCTTCCTCCCGAGGATGCCTTCCCCTCCGCATAGTTCATCTCGTCCTTCAGCGTTTTGAAATCGAATACATATCCAGCATAAACGGTAAAAGCATCGCTCTCATAATCATCCAGACCAATTGCCGCTGCATTGGACAAACCCTTGCGGACCGCTCGGCGGATCCTCTGCTCGATGTTCTTGACAGTATCGTCGTTCTTCTCTGCCACGCGATTCAGGATCTCGCGGTCATATCCTGTCCCTGAAGCAAGCATTTCCTGGAAGACATTCCGGATGTCCCGCGTGCCCTTTTCTCCCAGCATGCCGAGTGTCCCCAGCAGAATATCCACGTCGTTTCCTTCTGAAGATTGATTCTTCCCGGCATGATCTGCTTTTGCTCCGTCAACCATCTCCCGGATGTTCCCCATGAGCTGCTGCATGCGGACTTTTTCTGACACGTTGGTTAGCACCCGTTCGACCTCTACGATATTGATCGGCTTGTTGATAAAGAATTCGATTCCTGCCGTATAAGCGCGCTGCACCATTCCCTTATCGGAGACCTTTGAAATCATGACAAAGGCGATGGTGTTGTTCTTTTCCCGGATCTTCTGCACCAGCGTGATGCCGTCGATTCTCTCCATGAGCAGATCGACGAGAACGATCTCGGGCGGGTCTTCCAGGATTTCCTCCATCGCAGTCTTCGGATCGGTCGTGAATCCTGAGACAGTGCCCAAGTCTCTTGTGCGGACAATGTTCTCCAGCGTTTTTACCGTTGCCAGGTTGTCATCGACAATGTAGTATTTCATATTGTGCCTCCTTCAGCGGTGCTGGATTTTGCATTAGAGACCTCAGCAGGCACACGAATCTCAAATTCTGTTGACTCTCCTACAGTGCTGCGCACCGACAACGTGCCGCCGAATTCATTCTCTGCATAGTCCTTGACCAGGCAAAGTCCAAGGCCTCTCTGGATATTCCCTGTCTGCGGATCAAATTTCGTAGAGTATCCCTCCATGAAGAGGTTCTCTATGTCTTCCGGCCGTATTCCTGGTCCGTTATCCTGAACTATGATGATATACTCCCGGAATCCGCCGAACGGTTCGTCTTCGTTTTTGATTCCATCCACTGTGACCGTAATCCTGCCGGGGCCTTCCCCGATGGCTTCCGCCGCATTCGTCAGGAGATTGCGGATGACCGACATCATCTGAAAGGTTTTCGTCACAGGAAAATCCGTCTTGACCCGTCTGAGGATCTCTACACGCCAGCCGTTATTTCTGGCCATTGCCAAGACATTCTCCCGCTCCAGGAATATGATCTCACTCATTCTGAGCTGCTCGTTTTTCAGTTCTCCCAGAAAGCCCTGATTCAGAACATCCAGGACGTTGCGGTAATCACCTTTGATCTCATGGGTGTTCTTGGCGATGGACAAGATCTCCTGCGTCACATCTTCCGGAATATCCTGATCCTTGATCTGATAGTACAGGTCGTAGGCCTGTTTCATCACCGCCTCGACCTCGGCAACATTCTTGTTCATGACTCGCAGTTCACCGATCACTGTGGAAGCCTGTGTCAGAAGGCGCCGGTACTCCGCATCCCGTTCCTGACCCACCAACAGGTTTCCGTAAGCATCGATAGCAACGATCACCATCATGATGATGGCAGTCCTGCAAAGTGCGATCAGAATCAGGTATGCTACGATCCGCAGAGAATAAAGGTTCTGCTCCGTCAGGATGCTGCGGAAGCCCATCTCTGTCATGTTTGCCAGAAAATCCGAAAAAAATATCGCATAGGGGAAGTTTCGGATCGATTTGGGCGCACGGATCAGAAAACGATAAATCAAAGTATATATGGCCGCGTAGGCAAAGAAGAAAATCATGTCAGGCAGTACAATAAAAGATGCGTGAACCAGAGCCTGTCCCGTGACCACTTCCGACGCCAGGCGGATCAGCGGTGCGAAGATGCCGGAAAGACAGATGATATACCCCGGGGTCAAGTCCTCGTAGCAGTAAATGAAGATCGCCATCACAACAGAGGACAGCGCAACAATGAAGCCCTCTGTCAGAAAATCGAAATGAATCTGTGCAGATACAGACACAAAAAA
>CAJOKX010000134.1 GCA_905235415.1 uncultured Lachnospiraceae bacterium | reverse complement strand
TTGCGAGTTGCTGCAGCCACGGTGCTGAACGTCCAGTGGACGTTCGTCCAGCACCGACCGGAACGGAGTGGAGAAGCGACCACGCTTCTATAGGAGCTGAGAGTGGCTGCAATGCAACCGATGCAAAGCGCAGGTAGGCAACGTGTTTTCAGTGTGCCCACAAACTCCAAGCAGAGTTGGCTGGCCTGTGAACTGTAACGATTTTCAAATGATTCGGCTGGACAATTGGTCCGGAAACGGAGATAATAGAACCATTGAGATAAAAGCATCTATATGAAAGCGGGATAATGAAATGGAAGCAACTCAGAAGGAACCGTTTGAGGTTGTATACGAGAAGTATTTCTCGGATGTCTATAATTATATATACGGTCAGATTCTTCACCGGGAACGGGCCGAGGATCTGGTCAGCGACGCGTTTATCAAGGCGATGACGAATTATGACAAGTTCGATCCGACCCGCGCCTCGGTCAGGACATGGCTGACCAACATTGCGCGCAATACGCTGATTGACGATTACCGCAAGAGCAAGAACCGCAAGGCGGTTTCCCTGGATGACGAGGATAATTATGTAGAACCGTCTTATGAGGACGAGTATCAGGTTCTGAAGGAAGACGATGAGAAAGAAGTATACCGGATCCTGTCCCTGCTCTCGGACGCAGAGAGAGAACTGGCGGTCATGGTTTATTTCCAGAATATGAAGAATGAAGAGATCGGAATCGTTCTGGGAATCAACGCCAAGGCTGTCAGTGAGCGGCGCAGGAGGCTTCTTGCCAAGTGCAGGAAGCTGGCCGGAGAATTCACACTGTACTGACCGGGATGCATCCGGATGCAGGCGGAGCCTAAGCGGGTTGATGAAAACATCTCAGGATGATCGCCAACGAAGCCAGTGACAGGCGGACCCGGCGCGGGTGCCTGAGGTTATTGTTATAGTATGTTTCAGATCGTGTTGCGGCAGGCCGGAAGGATCTGCAGTATGTTTAAGGAGGGAGCACATGTTAAACATTTCAAAGTCAGTCGAAGGCGGAAAATGCACATTCCAGCTGGAAGGAAGGCTGGATACGGTCACTGCACCCGAGTTTGAGAAAGAGCTGAAGGATTCTCTGGACGGAGTCACCGAGCTGGTCATGGATTTCCAGGATCTGGAGTATATTTCTTCCGCGGGACTGCGCGTACTGCTGTCTGCCCAGAAGGTCATGACGCGCCAGGGCTCGATGAAGGTCATTCATGTTAACGAGACGGTGATGGAAGTATTCGAAGTGACCGGTTTCTCGGATATTCTGACGATCGAATAATACGGAAGAAGCGTTTGGCTGGAGTTTTTGTGTATAAGAACGGGGCGTATCCTGTCTCGCCGGTTTCCGTAGAGGAAGTATAAAGGAGCGAACCTATGCACGATGAACTGGTGATTGATGCCGTCGTTAGGAATCTTCCGAAGGTGATGGCATTTATAGAAGGTTATCTGAAGCAGACGGACTGCGGCGCGAAGGCGCGTATGCAGATCTGCGTGGCTGTGGAGGAGATCTTTGTAAATATCGCGACTTATGCCTACAAGGGCAGGTCCGGCAGTGTGGAGATGCGGATTGAGTTTACGCAGGATCCGGCTGTCATGATCACTTTTGCCGATTACGGCGCGCCTTTTGACCCGCTTGAAGAGAAGGATCCGGACGTAACGCTTCCGGCATCGGAGCGCAGGATCGGCGGTCTTGGAATCTATATGGCGAAAAAGAGCATGGACTGTATGGAATATGATTACCGGGATGGCAAGAATATTCTGACCCTGAAGAAAAAACTGTAACACCGCTTCGCGCGGTGCAGCGTGTTATGAGCAATCGAACCATCCTGCAAAAAGCTTTTATCAAGTCCCTTCCTGTCATGGCGGCCTATGTGGTGCTGGGCATGGGATTCGGAATTCTGATGAGTGACAAGGGCTACGGTCCGCTCTGGGCCATAGCCTGCAGCATCTTTATTTTCGCGGGATCCATGCAGTATGTAACGGTGGATCTGCTTGCAGTCTCAGCGCCCCTGGTCCAGGCGGCGATGATGACGGTCATGGTCAATGCGAGGCATCTCTTCTACGGGATCTCCATGATCGGGAAGTACCGCAATATGAAGAAGTTCAAACCCTATCTGATCTTCGGTCTTACAGACGAGACCTATTCCCTTTTATGTGACGAAAAAGACTACCCTTCTTCAGAGCCGGAGAAAGCAGAACTGTACTGCTTTTTTGTGACGCTGTTCAATCAGTGCTACTGGGTATGCGGCACTGCCATCGGCGCCATCCTGGGCGCGGTTTTCTCATTTAACTCAAAAGGAATCGATTTTTCCATGACGGCGCTCTTTGTCACGATCTTCGTGGAACAGTGGATCACATCACAGGAGCACCGGCCTGCCCTGGCGGGGCTCGGCGCATCCATGCTATGCCTGATTGTGTTCGGAAGCAGCGCTTTCCTGATACCGGCCATGCTGCTGATCACGGTGCTGGTGTCTGTTCCGTATGCGTACAAAGCGCGCAGGGGAGAGGGGGATCCTGAGAAATGAACAAGGTCTATTCGGCAGCGATGATCGCTGTGATTGCAGCCGTTACGATGCTGCTCCGGTTTCTTCCCTTCGCGGTATTCAGCAAAAAGCGCAAGGTGCCTGCTTATATCCTGTATCTGGGAGATGTTCTTCCGTATGCGATCATGGGGATGCTGATTGTCTATTGCCTGAGAAATGTGCAGATCACGGTTGCCGGAGACTGGATCCCGACCCTTGTGTGCGTCGCGGCAGTGGCCGCGCTCCAGATCTGGAAGCGCAGCACGCTGCTCAGCATCCTGTGCGGAACGGGACTGTATATGTTCCTGGTGCAGGTAGTGTTTGTGTGACGCATCCTGTGCGGAACGGGACTGCATATGTTCCTGGCGCAGGTAGTGTTTGGATGGCGGCTCTGTGTCAGTCCTCGAGAGAATGGATCAGATCCCAGGTTACATTTGCGGTGGAAGCGCCCAAAGACAGCGTGCTCCAGGAAGACGCGCGGCAGGAGAGGCGGCACGCCTCCTCCACCGGATAGCCGCTCAGAATCGTTGAGATCAGGCAGGCTGCGAAACAGTCTCCCGCACCGGTTGTGTCAAGCGGGTCCACCTGCATGGCCGGAATCGGTCCCTGATATGCGGGGCCGTCCACATAGACGCCGTCGGCGCCGCATTTGACGATGGCGGTCTGAACGCCGCATGCACGCAGAAAAGCGGCGGTTTCTTTTGGCGTATTCGTGCCGGTCAGGCTGGCCGCCTCATAGCTGCTGGGCAGAAAATAATCAATATGCGGCAGCAGATGCTCGATTCCCTTCAGGCCGAGTCCGTCCTTGTCATAGACGGTATCCGCAAATACCAGAACCCCTTTCTTTCTCGCTTCTGCCAGGTATGCATCCAGACCGTCGCGCTCGAGACAATCCAGGCCGTACAGGCTGGCAAGTGAGATCGCTTTCAAATCGTCCGGGAACGGATACGGAAGGTCCTGCATGCACAGGCTGCGCTCCGCGCCGGAAACAGAAAAGATGCGGCGCTCTCCATTTTCATCGATCAGGATCAGGGAAGTCCCGGTCCGCTGGCCTTCCTTCATCCGGACATACCCGGTATCGATCCCCTGCTGGCGCAGCGCCCCCGTGAGCATCTCTCCGGTACTGTCGGGTCCGATCGCAATATTGAGCGCCGGATCCATCTGAAGCCGGTTCAGATATAAACACTGGTTGACCGCGTCTCCTCCCAGCTGGACCGAGATCTGCGAGATACTCTGTTTCTCCTCCCACACAGCCTTCTGGCTGATGTTTCTTGCGGAGATATCCATCACTGCGAGACCTATGCACAGTACCTTCATATAATGAGTCCTCCTGTTCCTGAACGCTGCTCTCGAAGATAGGGTCTTGTCAATCAGATGTGGGCAAAGATGCACAGTGCGACTGTTTGTATGCTGCGATCCGGACAGCGTCTTCCACTTCCAGAGAATTCTCGCCGGCCAGAGATTCCAGATGATGCCGGAATTCATGGCGCATCACCCGCCACATCTCTTTCCGGAGCCGTTCTTCATCCAGATGGCCGTAGGCGCGCATAAAAGATCCGTAGTACAGAACAACAAAACGGCTCAGATGCGGATCCATATGGTATTCGCCCAGAATCAGCAGGTCGTCGTCCTGCGCGGCGGGATGGATCTTCGTCATCTCTCTTGCCATGACGCCGCCGTCCAGTTTGCGGAAGAATTCTACCGGAAGCATCTCCGCAAGCTCATAGGTCAGCTCTTCAAACCGTTCAAATGAAATCATGAAGCGTCCTCCCTGCCTTCTCTTGCACTATACCCCTGACAAGCCTCTGTGTGCAAGGGGAGGAAATGGCTTTTCGTTACAGTTTACAGGCCAGCCTCCGACCTTCTGCAAGGAGTTCTGTGGGCACAACTGAAAACCATAGGCAGCCGACTAAGCTTTGCGAGTTGCTGCAGCCATGGGTGCTGAACGTCCAGTGGACGTTCGTCCAGC
>CAJOKX010000133.1:2358-6872 GCA_905235415.1 uncultured Lachnospiraceae bacterium | reverse complement strand
GGTTGCTGCCATAACTGCGCCGATTACAAAGTTCTTAATGGATTTTCTCATTGTTTTTTCCCTCTCTCTTTATCTGAAAAGTTGTGATTGTATTTTTTTAACTGCAGTTCTTTTTGCCCTGCGATGATATGTACGCAGGCACCTGCGATAATCCACGCACAAATTTTCAACTTTCAGAATTTTTCTTCGGGTCGGACTTCGGGCCGAACTTCGCGCCGACACGAGCGGGCCTAACTTCACACCGCCACAAGCTGACACCGGATGGAGAGGAAGGGGACAGCTCTTATAACAAAAACCGGGCAGGATGATTCGCTCATGCTGCCCGGATATTACTGAGATTTAAAGTAGAAAGGGAGCCCAGATTAGCTGCTCTGGCAGCGATTAATACCAGTCTTCTTAATGCTTTCAGATGACCGATCAGCATTGCGCATAAATAAAACATAGGATTCTTTTACTGTGAACCTGCTGCCATGACTGAGGCAGTCGTACACTGCCATGACTGAGGCAGTCGTCACGAGAATGCGGCGGTCAGTTTTTCAGCGAAGGGATATGCGCAAAGCCATGGTCTTGCACGCATGGATAAACTTTCTTACAATGAAAAATGAACACGCAGGATGCGAGACAGCAGCTGCGGCAGTTTGGAAATGCACCGGAGCAGGGCAGAAGGAGAGAGGATATGAAGTGCTATATGAAAGACTACCCGAGGCCGCAGTTTGTGCGCAGTCAGTGGGAGAATCTGAACGGGGAGTGGGAGTTTGCGTTTGATGACGAACTTTCAGGCATGGCGAAGGCATGGTATAAGACGTTCCCCGGAGAGCATCTGAAGATCCGGGTTCCGTATACCTATGAGACGAAAATGAGCGGGATCCAGGATGAGCGTGCGCATCCCTGCGTCTGGTACCACAGGGGCTTCCTGGCAGACGCTGCGTCCATGGACGGAAAACGGCTCATCCTGCATTTTGAGGGAAGCGATTTCAGGACCCGCGTATGGGTCAACGGATTGTGTGCCGGAAGCCACACGGGCGGATACGCAAGATTTTCATTTGACATCACCGACCTGGTCCGTGCGGGGGAAAATGATATCACGGTCATGGTGGAGGATTCTGCCGATGTGCAGCAGCCGAGAGGCAAACAGCGGTGGCTGAAGGACAGCTATGACTGCTGGTATGTACAGACGACCGGAATCTGGAAGACGGTGTGGACAGAGCTTGTCCCTGAGATCCGGATGGACAGGGTCAAGATCACGCCGGTACTGGAGAAGAATCTGCTCGAGCTGGAGTTTACGGTCAGCGCGCCGCAGGAATGCTTCGGACCGGATCTGATGGTGCAGGCGGATATTTCCCTGGACGGACTGCCGGTGAACCGAGTCCTCGGGGCTGCCTTTTCAGACCATGTGGTCCTGTCTGTCGATATGAACAGAACCGGGCAGGATGGGGAACTGCACTCCTGGGATGTAAAGACCTGGACGCCTGAAGAACCGAGCCTGTATGATCTGGAATTGTCTGTCCGGTATAAGGCAGAGGTGACGGATACGGTCCTGTCTTACTGTGCGATGCGGGAGATCCGGATCGACGGGCCGAATGTGCTTCTCAACGGAAACCCGCTGTACCAACGTCTGATCCTGGACCAGGGTTACTGGAAGGATTCCCACCTCACGCCTCCGGATGAAGATGCGCTGATTCTCGATATCGACCGGATCCGGGCGCTCGGCTTCAACGGAGTGCGGAAGCACCAGAAGGTGGAGGATGAGCGGTTCCTGTACTGGTGTGATGTGAAAGGGATGCTGGTATGGAGCGAAGCGCCTGCCGCCTACCGGTTTACGGATTATGCGGTGCAGGAGTTTACCAGAGAGTGGATGGAGATCGTGGAGCAGAATTACAACCATCCCTGCATTATCACATGGACGCCGTTTAATGAGTCCTGGGGAATCAACAGAGTGGAAACGCGCGCGGACCAGCAGCATTTTACAGAAGCCATCTATCATCTGACAAAGAGCCTGGATCCGTACCGCCCTGTGATTGTCAACGACGGATGGGAGCATACGGTTTCCGACATCCTCACACTGCACGATTATGAGGAGAAGGGAGAGATCCTGAAGGAGAGGTACGTCCGCTGGAAGGATCAGATATTCAGCACAGAGGTGTACCACAATGGGTTCAAGTCGGCGCTTGCCAACGGATATGCGTACCGCGGCCAGCCGGTGATCATCAGCGAATACGGCGGGATTGCATTTGACAATGGCGATTCGGGCTGGGGCTACGGCCATAAGGTGACGGACGAAGATGCATTCGTGGAGCGCTTTGACGCGGTTACGACGGCAGTCAGACAGATCCCCTATGTGTGCGGATACTGCTATACGCAGGTGTCGGACGTGCAGCAGGAGATCAACGGACTGATGGACAGTGAGAGAAACCTGAAGGTGAATCCGGACAGAATCCGTGCGGTCAACCTGAGAAAAGCCGGGGACTGATCCTTTTCCTTCTGATCCGTGCTACAATGAAACCGACAGGACGCGGAATCGTCCGCACGGGGCGGACGGAAAAGGAGGAAATGTATATGGCAGATACGAGGAAACTTGTCGGCGGCCATCCTGTGATCGGGATCCGGCCTATAATCGACGCCCGCAAGGGCCCGCTGGATGTGAGAGGTTCCCTGGAAGAGCAGACCATGTCCATGGCGAGACGGGCAAAAAAACTGTATGAGGAAAATGTTTTCTATGCGGACGGCACTCCGGTCAAGGTCGTAATCTCTGACACAACGATCGGACGTGTGCGGGAGAGTGCGCAGTGCGCAGAGCAGTTCAAACGCGAAGGCGTTGACATTACCCTCTCCGTCACCCCCTGCTGGTGCTATGGATCGGAGACGATGGATATGGATCCGACCACGATCAAAGGGGTCTGGGGCCTGAACGCGACGGAGCGTCCCGGCGCTGTCTATCTGGCGTCGGTTCTTGCGACCCACGCACAGAAGGGCCTTCCTGCGTTCGGCATGTATGGACGGGACGTGCAGGATGCGGACGATGAGACCATTCCGGACGATGTACAGGAGATGCTGCTCCGGTTTGCCCGCGCCGCGGTTGCGGTCGCGTCGCTGAGAGGGATGAGCTACCTGCAGATCGGATCTGTCACGATGGGCATCGGCGGTTCCATCATGGACCAGGATTTCTTTGAGAGTTACCTGGGCATGCGGGTGGAGTCGGTCGACGAAGTGGAGATCCTGCGCCGCATGGAAGAGGGCATCTACGATCAGGAAGAGTACGAGAAAGCGCTTGCATGGACGAAGCAGTACTGCAGGGAAGACTTCGACAAGAATCCGGAATGGATCCGGAAAGACCGCGGCACGAAAGACGCACAGTGGGAGTTCACTGTGAAGATGTATGTCATCATCAAGGATCTGATGCGCGGCAATGAGAAGCTCAAAGAAAAGTTCCCGGAGGAGTCGATCGGGCACAATGCCATCGTAGGCGGATTCCAGGGACAGCGGCAGTGGACCGACCACTGGCCCAACTGCGATTATCCGGAGGCCCTGCTGTCCACGACATTTGACTATGACGGCGCAAGGGAGCCGTATGTACTGGCGACAGAGAATGACTGCCTGAACGGCCTGTGCATGCTTTTGCAGAAGCAGCTGACCGGTCGCAGCGCGATGTTCTCGGATGTGCGCACCTACTGGAGCGGCGCTTCCGTCAAACGGGTGACCGGGTATGAGATCGAAGGACATGCGAAGGAAGCGGACGGATTCCTGCATCTGATCAATTCCGGCGCGTCGGCACTGGATTTCTGCGGAGAGGCAGTCAACGAAGAAGGCCTGCATGAGGCAAAGAGATGGTGGGACGTCACGAAGGAAGACCAGGAGAAGATGCTGAAAGCCACCACCTGGGCGCCGGCTGACAACGGCTACTTCAGGGGAGGCGGATACTCCTCGAGATTTGTCACCCGCTATGAGATGCCGGTGACAATGATCCGCCTGAACCTGGTCAAGGGACTCGGGCCCTTCCTGCAGATCGCGGAAGGATGGACGGTCGCACTTCCGGATGAGGTGACAGATGTGCTCTGGAAGAGAACCGACTACACATGGCCCTGCACCTGGTTCACGCCGCGCGTGGATCATGTTCCGGGAAGCCCGTTCTGCAGCGCGTACGATATGATGCGCAACTGGGGCGCCAATCACGGATCGTCCGTCTACGGACATGTCGGCGCGGACCTGATCACCCTTGCGTCCATGCTCCGCATCCCGGTCGCGATGCACAATGTTCCGGATGAGAAGATCTATCGTCCGGCAGCCTGGAGCGCATTCGGGACCAAGGATAAAGAGAGTGCGGATTACAGGGCCTGCAGCACCTACGGTCCGCTGTATAAGCCCTATAAGTGATGAAGGTCTATAAGTAAAAGAGAGAAATGAAAGCAGGTTATCTCTTCCGGGACCGGCGTGCGCCATCGGCGCGCCCGGCCCCGGTTTTTTTCGTCCTTGAAGCAGCGGCGCTGCCGCTGTTCGGCTTCCTTCCGGAAGCGCCG
>CAJOKX010000133.1:0-2334 GCA_905235415.1 uncultured Lachnospiraceae bacterium | reverse complement strand
TGCTGAGGAGGATGCTCCGCCGCCAGTCGGCCTCCTTCCGGAAGCGCCGCTGCCGGTCGGCTTCTTTGCTGAGGAGGATGCCCCGCTGCTGTTCGGCCTCTTTCCGGAAGCGCTGCCGGTCGGCTTCTTCCCTGCGGTTGTTTTCATCTTCCGGGGCGGGATCAGGCACTCCTTCCCAAACCCGATCAGATCTTCACGCCGGCACTTCACCAGCGCCTCCCTGACAAGGTCATAGTTCTTCGGATCCCTGTACTGGATCAGAGCGCGCTGCATCGCTTTCTCGTGCGGATCCCTGGCGACATAGACGCTTTCCAGGGTTTCCGGATCCAGCCCGGTGTAGTACATGCAGGTGGACACTGTGCCCGGCGTGGGGTAGAAGTCCTGGACCTGCTCCGGCATGTACCCGATCCTGCTGATATATTCTGCAAGCGCGACGGCGTCCTGCAGCGTACTTCCGGGATGGGAAGACATCAGATAGGGGACGATATACTGTTCCTTGCCGGTCTTGTTGTTGACGCGCTCAAACTCCTTTACGAAAGCGACATAGACAGCATGGCGCGGTTTCCCCATCAGGGACAGCACCGGATCCGAGACATGTTCGGGGGCAACCCGCAGCTGGCCGCTGATGTGGTATTGACAAAGTTCCTTCAGGAAGGTTTTGTCTTTGTCCGCCATCAGATAATCGAAACGGAAGCCGGAGCGGATGAAGACCTTTTTAACGCCGTCAAGCGCGCGCAGTTCCCGGAGAAGTTTCAGGTAATCGGAGTGATCCACTTCCAGATTGGGACATGGCTGGGGGAAGAGGCATCTCCGGTGGCTGCATGCGCCGCGCTTATTCTGCGCTTTGCACGCGGGGGCGCGGAATTCTGCCGTAGGACCGCCCACGTCGTAGATGTACCCTTTGAAGTCCGGCTCCCTGAGAAATGAACGCGCCTCGCTGAGAATGGAGGCATGACTGCGCGTCTGGACGATCCGTCCCTCATGGAACGTGAGCGCGCAGAAATTGCAGTCGCCAAAACATCCCCGGTTGCTGGTAAGGCTGAACTTGATGTCGCCGAGCGCCGGGATGCCGCCTGCACTGTCATAAACAGGATGCCACGCGCGCATGTAGGGAAGCGCATAGATATCGTCCATCTCCATCTGCGTCAGGGGCATGGAGGGCGGATTCTGCACGACGTACAGACTGCCGTCATACGTTTCGTACAGGCGCCGCGCCTGGAAAGGGTCTGTATTTTTATACTGTATGGAAAAGCTTCTGGCGTAGGCACGCTTGCTGCTTTGGATCTCCTCAAAGGAGGGGAGCGCTTCAGCGTCCTGCGTATAGGAAATGTCCCGCGTCTTAAAGACGGTTCCCCGGATGAAGGTGATATCCCGCACGTTAAGGCCGCTGTCCAGGGCCTCCGCGATCTCCACGATGCTGCGCTCCCCCATGCCGTAGGAGATCAGATCGGCGCCGGAATCCAGAAGGATGGAACGGCGGACCTTGTCCGACCAGTAGTCGTAATGCCCGAGCCTGCGGAGGCTGGCTTCGATGCCGCCTGCGATGATGGGCGTCTTCTTATAGATCCTGCGGATCAGGTTGCAGTAGACAATGACTGCATAATCCGGACGCATTCCGGTCTTCCCGCCGGGGCTGTAGGCATCCGTGCCGCGCCGTTTTTTCGAAACGGTATAGTGGTTGACCATGGAATCCATGTTGCCGGAAGAGACAAGAAACCCGAGCCGGGGTTCCCCGAACAGCGTGATGCTGTCCGGATCCTTCCAGTCAGGCTGGCAGAGCATTCCCACCGTATATCCGCGTGAAACCAGAACACGGGAGATGATGGCGCTTCCGAAGCTGGGATGGTCTACATAGGCATCGCCGCAGACATAGACAAAGTCTACCTGTGACAATCCCATTTCCTCCATATCCTGTCTGCTGACCGGCAAAAAAGAGCTGCTCATACTGATCATCCCGAAAAATGAAGCTGCGCCGCTTCGGCGATTCAATCTGGTACAAGCGGATTATACCATATTTCCGGGTCCTGCCGGCAGGCGCCTTTTTATTGACGTACGTCCGGCGGCGCACGTTTCTAATGGGTCAATGCAGATCATTCGGGTATTCGATATCCATCATGTCGCACACATTCCGGATGAAACGGGACGCTGCCTGAGACAGCTGCGAGGAGCGGTTCCAGACCAGAATATACGTGCAGATCACGGAAGGAGAGAGATTCTTGATCACAACAGAAGGATCATTTGAAAAATGGTTGTCCGAGATCGGATAGATCGCGATTCCGACGCCCTTTCTTACCAGCTCAAATGCGTTCAGCATGTGGGAGATTCTGCATGCGA
>CAJOKX010000132.1 GCA_905235415.1 uncultured Lachnospiraceae bacterium | reverse complement strand
TTCGTACCGCTTCCGTCAGTTCCATTTGGCTTGCTCTTTTTGCTTACCGCAATGGCAGCTTTCTCAGCAGCACTGAACACGCCCTCTTTGGAGTAGAATCCTGATCCGTTCAGACTCCTTCGAAGGCTGCTCGTCTCCCATACCTTGGAATTACCGGTGTCAAATGCTGCATTAAACAATGTATCGGTACAGTCCAGCAGCATGGTATTCCCGCCAAAAGCAGTGGATGCCTTATCCAGAACACGATACCTCAACGGCCTACCGTCGAGTTTTCCATAGTACACCTGGTCCCAGCGGTCCCAGGATTCTGAGCTAGAGGATGGATTCTGGATGGTCCCCGTACCCAGTCCCGTAATACTTTTTTCTCCATCTGCCGCATACGTCATGTCTTTCATTCCGAGACAGCACAAAGATGTAATAATCAGTACTGCAGCCAATATTACCGGACGCATCGTCTCTAACAGTCTTTGCTTCTTCATTTGATGTCCTCCTTGAATACAAAGAGCGGGATCCATTGAATGATCCCGCTCAAACCTTTTCCTACTGTGACCGGACCGTACTCTGACTGTTTCTAAACCACGAAGTCCTTCACACAGATGCAATCTCACAGTCGTTGTATAAACATCTGTGAGTATTGTAGCATCCCCTTGCTCCTCTGGCAAGCGCCATTTCGCGCGCGGATGCATAAACCCTACTACGTGTATGCAAAAATAAAGCGGGATCAGTCAATGATCCCGCTCTATTTTTGAATGATTCTGTATGCTTATGCAGCCATCTTCTGGCGCTCTGCACGGATCGCAACGATCCTCTGAATCACGATGAAGAAGCACAGCAGCGCTGCGATCGTCACTCTTGTCCACCAGGAGTTCAGGTTCTGGTAGGTAACAATCGTCTTGATCAGGCCCTGAATCAGCACGCCGAACAGGGTTCCGATGACGGTGCCGACGCCGCCGGTCAGCAGTGTGCCGCCGATGACAGCCGAGGAGATCGCGTCAAGCTCCAGACCCATGTTCTGCAGGGAATAGCCTGCCAGCGTATTGATACTGAAGATGATGCCGCCGACCGCTGCGCAGACGCCGTTAATCGCGTACACGCTGATCTTGATCTTCTTGACTTCGAGGCCCATGTACTGTGCGCTCAGCTCATTGCTTCCAACCGCATAGACTGCACGGCCGAATCTCGTGAAGCGCAGTACAAACCACGCTGCGAACAGGATGAGCAGTGCTACAAATACGTAGTAATACAGACCTGCTGTAGAGCCGCCGATGGTGATCTTGATTCTGTTCAGAGACGCCGCCTTATAGAACGCATTCGTAATCGGGATGGACTCTCTGCTGACCACGGCGCACATGCCGCGCAGTAAGAACTGAAATGCCAGCGAGATGATGAACGGCTGTATACGGAATACATGCACACAGTAGCCGATCAGATAACCAACCACAAAGCCCATCAGAAGCATCAGCGGGATTACCGCGATTGCCGGCCAGCCGGCTCTGAGCAGATATGCGGAGAGCACGCTGGTGAATGCGACGGTGGATGCAACGGAGATGTCGATGCCGCCGGTCAGCAGTACGAAGGTCATGCCGACTGAAACAACGATCAGGTAAGCACTTCCGTTGAAAAGGTTGAAGATTGTCGCCAGTGATCCGAATCTGTCAAAGGCCAGTGAGCCGTAAATAAACATTCCGATAAACAGGATGACGGCAATGAGCAGCGAGACGTTATTAATCTTTATTCCCTTCTTTTTCATGCCGCGGCTCCTTTCTTCTGCCCTTTAAACAGACCTCTGATCCTTCCGACAAATTCCGGAGACTGGAACAGGCAGATCACGATAACGACGAGCGCTTTAACCACCTTCGTCAGCTCCGGCGTAACGCCGAAGGAATAGATCATGGTAGAGATGGTCTGCACGATCAGAGCGCCGAACACGCTGGAGATGATCGAAAAACGTCCGCCCGAAAGAGATGTGCCGCCGATTGCAACCGCCAGAATACCATCCATCTCGATCATCAGACCGCAGTTGTTGCAGTCCGCGCCTTTGATGCCGGCACTCTCAAGAATACCTGCCAGAGATGCCATCAGGCCGCAGAAGATATAGATCAGCCAGAGATTTCTCTCAACCTTGATACCTGCAAGACGGCTGGAATTCGCGTTGATACCGATCGACTCAACCGCCACGCCGAATGCGGTTCCCTTGGTAATGATCAGCGCGATCACCAGCATCGCCATCGCGATGTAGAACGGAACCGGAAGTCCGAGGAAATAACCGCCGTTGATCAGATAATACTGCTCTGAAGTAATCGTAACGATCTTGCCGTCCGCAATCAGCTGGGCGATGCCCCGGCCGGCCGTCAGCAGGATCATGGTCGCGACGATGGGCTGCACCTTGAGCTTGGCAACCAGGAATCCGTTCCAGGTACCGCACACAACACCGCACAGGAGGGCAAGCGCCACTGCAGCCGGTACATTGCCGTGCAGGAAGAGAAGGATTCTCTCATCCACGATCGAGCAGGCCATTGCACCCGAGATCGCCATGACCGAACCGACGGAGATATCGGTTCCGCCCGTTGCCAGTACCATCGTCATACCGATCGCAAGGATCATGTATTTACTTCCGTTCCGGATGATATCGATCAGACGTCCGTAGAGATGTCCGTCCACGATCGACACCTTAAAGAAACTTCCTCCGGATACGATCCCGCAGAACAAAAGGATCAGAATGAAGAAAAGGATCGGCTTGAATTCCAAGCTTTGTCTGAATTTTTTCATGCCTCTTCCTCCTCTCCTGCAATGCATTTCATGATATACGCCTCATTGATCTCATCGCCCTTGAGCTCTGCAACAATCTCTTTGTCGCGCAGGACAAACATATGGGAGCAGACACGCTGCATCTCGTCCATCTCCGAGGAAATGAACAGGCAGCTCATGCCCTTGTCTGCCAGCTCGACGACGATCTTCTGGATCTCGGCCTTCGCGCCGATATCGATTCCCCGCGTCGGTTCGTCCAGGATCAGCAGATCCGGATCCGTCGCCAGCCATCTGGCAACGATTACCTTCTGCTGGTTGCCGCCCGACAGGTTCTTGATCTTCTGGTCTGCAGACGGCGTCTTGATGCTCAGCTCTTTGATCAGGCGCTAATCTCATCGGCCTCTTTCCGGCTGATCTTTTTGCCCAGCCCGCGTTTCGCCTGAAGCGCGATGGTAATGTTCTCTCTGATCGACAATTCGCCGATAATACCCTCTTTCTTACGATCCTCCGGGCAGAACGCGATTCCGAGACGGATCGCATCAAGCGGATCCTTGATCTTGACTTCTTTTCCGTCCATGCTGATGTTTCCGGCCAGCGTCTTGTCCGCGCCGAAGATCAGGCGGGCAGTCTCGCTGCGGCCGGATCCGAGCAGTCCGGAAAGGCCGGCGACTTCGCCATGCTTCAGGTTGAGGGAAACATTCTGGATATTCGCGCCGGACAGATTCTGCGTCTTGACCAGATCCGGCTTGGAGGAATCCTCGCCGCCCGCGTGCGGCGTAATATTCAGCTCGGAATATTCCTTACCGATCATCTTGCCGATCAGTTCCACCTTCGGAAGATTGGCAGTCTCATAGGTTCCCACGTAGCTGCCGTTCCGAAGAACCGTGATGCGGTCTGTCACTTCATACACCTGGTCCAGGAAATGCGTGACAAAGATGATCCCCATTCCGCGGTCTCTCAGAACACGCATGATGCCGAAGAGCTTCTCAACCTCCGCATTGGAAAGGCTGGAAGTCGGTTCGTCGAGGATCAGGATCTTCGCGTTTACGTCCACCGCGCGCGCGATGGCAACCATCTGCTGGATCGCAACCGAATAGTTGTCCAGCTTTACATCCACATCTATGTCCAGATCAAAATCTTTGATCAGTTCTGCCGCTTTCTTATTGACGCTCTTCCAGTCGATCCGCTTTCCCTTCATGGGCTCACGGCCGATATAGATATTCTCTGCGACCGTCAGATCCGGGCAGAGGTTGACCTCCTGGTACACGGTGCTGATTCCCACCTGCTGTGCTTCGTGCGGGGAATTCACATGTATGGACTGCCCATCCAGTAATACGGTACCACTGTCCAGGGACTCCACGCCGGTCAGCACCTTGATCAATGTAGACTTTCCTGCGCCGTTTTCTCCCAGAAGCGCATGGATCTCGCCTGCGCGCAGGCCGAACTGCACATCCTGCAGGGCCTTGACGCCGGGGAATTCTTTTGAGATGTGCTCCATCTCAAGCAATTGCTTTTCTGCCAACGGGTATTCCTCCTTACGTCTTCATCGAAAACCCCGGACGAACCGCTCATACGGCCGCCCGGGGTCCGGAATCATTCCTATTTAACTATCTGAAACGCTCTTTCTCAGAAAGGAGCTTCCTTCCGTTCAGGAATTAGTAGGAACGGGTCTTGATGTCTTCTTCAGCGGTATCAGCAGAGAACACACCATCATTGGACTTAACCCACTTCTCAACTTCTTCGCCGGCAACCAGCTTCTGAGCGGTCTCAACGATCTGTGCAGCCAGGCACGGATTGCACTCAACAGTACCGTTCATCTCGCCTGCTACCATAGCTTCGAAAGCACCCATGATGCCGTCGCAGCCAACGATCTTGATGTCTTCGCCCGGCTTCAGGCCAGCTTCTTTGATTGCTTCGATTGCGCCGAGAGCCATGTCATCATTGTGTGCGAACACGCCGTCGATCTCGTCGTAGCTCTTCAGAGCTGCTTCCATAACTTCCTTACCTTCTGCACGGGTGAAGTTTCCGGACTGGGACTCGATGATCTCAACATCGGGGCAGTTATCTTCGATATACTTGTCAAAGCCTTCCTTACGCTCGTTAGCAGCGGAAGCACCAACAGTACCTTCGAGCTCGACAACCTTGCCGGCGCCGCCCATAGCATCAACCAGGAGCTGTGCAGCCTGCCCGCCTTCCCATACGAAGTCGGAGGAGATAACGGTTGCATACAGATCTTCCGGAGTATTCTCATCTACGCCGCGGTCAACCAGGATAACCGGGATGCCTGCATCCTGTGCTTCCTGAAGGACACCTTCCCAACCAGTCTCAACTACCGGCGGGAATGCGATAACGTCAACACCCTGCTGGATGTAGCTGCGGATATTGTCGATCTGGTTCGCCTGCTGCTGCTGTGCATCGGAGAACAGGAACTCAACATCGTCATGCTCTTCATTGTAGGTGTTGATATCGTTGGTCTCAGCATCACGCCATCCGGACTCTGCACCAAGCTGTGCAAAACCGATCGTCAGGACGTCGTCATCTGCCATTGCCGGAACTGCAGCGATCATGCTGACTGCCATTGCTGCGCTAAGAACAGCTGCTAAAGTTTTCTTCATAAAAGAAACCTCCTTAAATAATGATAAATAGTTTACACGCTGCTGGCTTCTCCGCCAGCTTTGGTAATACTATACTACGAATTTGTTTGCATGTGTTTGTAATAAATTTTGTAAAAACATGTGAGATTCGTTAAAAAAACAACCGCACCTTTTGGTGCGGTTGAACAGCTGTATTCTCTGTTTCAGAACTTGAGTGTCTTCGTGCAGGCGTGTGCATTGGAAACCGGATAATGGATGCTGTACTGTGAATAGAAGTCCGGATCTCCGAGCCATCTGGAACCGTGCTTTTTGTCCGATGACAGGATCCAGTGATGCGCCTTCCCCGTATCATATCCCTGCACGTCCACATTGTACCAGACGCCGTTGAGACATACCTGATTCCAGTAATGGCTCTCCTTGAGTGCATTCTTGACGATGATCGTCTCGATCCCGACCGCATCCGCCAGAAGCTTGAACGCCGTGGAATAACACCAGCAGTCGCCGACGCCTGCGTCTATGCAACGGAAGAAGTTCCCCTGTCCGGGGCCGTACTTCGTCCTGTCCGCGATATAGTCCGCGAAATAGACGACCATCTCCTTCTGGCTCATGGACGGCTGCAGGCCGGCCAGCGCATCCGTGCGGTACTTCTCACGCGCTTTCCATTTCTTGGACTGTGTGACGGTGAAGTTATATCCGATGCAGGCTCCGGCCGGATCCTTGCCCTGAACCGTCAGCGTGCCGCCGGACGGCCAGACCGTAAAGGTGATCACGCCCGTCTTCTTATAGTTCTCCTTGAGGATCCGGGCGTCTTTGCCGGCTGTTCCGGAAAAGCTCCAGGTCCAGTCCCGCGCAATGGCCTTTTTACTCAGTTTCAGCGTGACCACTTCGCCGGCCTTGATGGTATCGCCGGCATCGCATGTCAGCTTCCCTGCAGAAGAGGAGGAGGCAAATGCGATCTTCGGAACATCGGGATCTTCCACCGTAACCTTTATCTTCTTCTTCTGCTTCTTGTATGTGACGGTGATGGTGGCTTTCCCGGCGCTTTTTGCCTTGATCACGCCCTTCTTTGTCACCTTTGCCACAGACTTGTTAGAGCTTTTGTATGCCGGTTTTTCCGGTTTGAGGATCTTCGTGCCGTATGTTACGGTCAGCGGGATTTTGTCCCCCTTCTGGACCGTAAGCTTCCTGACCGCAGTCCCGTCCACGCCCGCCGTCAGTTCCTTTGCGGCATATGCGCTCACCGGGAGCATCGCGCTGAGTATCAGTGAAAACAGCAGTATTATGCTGAATCTTCTCATGACCTGCTTCATGAAACCCTCCTGTGCAGTACAGAGATCTCCTTGATTTCCTCAAAATAATTAATACAAATGTAACACATTCGTAAATTAAAGACAACCCCCATTCGGAAGAAGGACAAACTTCTTCCGGACGGGGGCTGCCGGATCTCTCTGCTGCCTGCGCTCAGACGGCGCCCAGCGCGATCTTCATCATATCGGTAAACTTCTTCTCTCTCTCCTCAGGCGTCGTAATCTCCGGCGCCACAAAACTGTCGGAGATCGTCAGCAGACAGGCGGCGTTCTTTCCGAGCACCTTCGCGTTGTGGAACAGCGCGAAGCTTTCCATCTCCACGCAGCAGCAATGCTGCACTTCGATGGCTTCCTTCCGGTAGTCTTCTCTCTCGCTGTAGAATACATCCGAAGAATGGATGATTCCCTCGTACAGAGCGATGCCCTGCTGCTCTGCGCTCTTCCTGATCTTCTCGTTCAGGCTCTCAGACGCATACTGGATCTGCGCGGTATCCCCGTTCTGTACCCGGGCATAGCTGGAATCGCTGTAGGAGCCGGACGCAAGGACCACGTCAAAGATCTTCAGCTGCGGGATATAGCTTCCGGATGTTCCGACCCGGATGATATTCTCCACATCATACTCTTTAAATAACTCATACGAATAGATTCCAATGCTCGGCATCCCCATGCCGCTTGCCATGACCGTTACCGGTTTCCCCTGCCAGGTTCCGGTATATCCCTGGACGCCGCGGACATCATTGACCAGAACCGGCGCCTCCAGAAATGTTTCCGCGATAAATCTCGACCTGCGCGGATCTCCCGGCATCAGGACGGTTTTTGCGATCTGGCCTTTCTCGGCTGAATTGTGCGGTGTAGACATGAGACATTTCCTCCTTTTCCCAGTGATGACCTGCCAAATGGCGCGCTCCTTTCCAACCTGTACGTTACAGTTCACAGGCCAGCCAACTCTGCTTTGAGTTTGTGGGCACACTGAAAACACGTTGCCTACCTTCGCTTTGCATCGGTTGCATTGCAGCCTCTCCCAGCTCCTATAGAAGCGTGGTCGCTTCTCCA
>CAJOKX010000131.1 GCA_905235415.1 uncultured Lachnospiraceae bacterium | reverse complement strand
ATACCCAGCAGGCGCAGCGCGGAGGGGCTTTTCGAGAGCAGTTCCGCGGAATAGGTGGAAATGACGGTGCCCAGTCCGTTCGCGTTCGCGAGAAGCTCAAAATACGCTGTCGCGAGGTTGATCTCTACCGCGTCTCCGTCATGGAACCGTTTGCTGGTCTCTTTGTGCGCGATGAAGAGGCAGGGCGCGTCATAGATGCGGAGCGCGGAAAATCCGTCGTTTGGCTGCGCGGGGAAGTCCGGCTTCAGCCCGTCCTGCACAAAGACCGCGTCGAACACCTTCTGCATCGCCTCTCTGGAGCTGACCACAGAGAAATGCAGCCGTTGGTTGTTTCCGCCTGTGGGGACCGCACTCACGGTGTCTAATATCTCGTCGATGAGCTGCGGGTCAACGTCCCTTTTCGCAAATGCTCTGCAGGTGCGGCGGTACCGCATCAGTTTCGGCAGATCCTCGCGGACCGCGGGGCCTGGCTTATCGGAGACTTCCTCCGGTGAGACGCCGAGGATGGAGATCGCGCCTGCGGGGCAGACAGCGAGACAGTGCTGGCATCTCCAGCAGCCTTGCCAGCCGAATCTGGTCTGGCTGACCATGCGCGGATGTCCGTCTTCCATCCGCAGGACGTCGCCGCCGACCATGTTGCCGGGGCAGACGTTCAGGCACAGGCCGCAGCCGGTACATTTGCCTGTATCGACCGTAAATCTTGCGTTAGCCATGGATGCTCCTTTCTTACGGAAGACTGTACGGCACTTCCGTATCGTTTTCTGATGAAGCTTCACTATATTCTGAGATTATTATATCCGTTTTTCGAAGGGCTTGACAAGAGTCAGAAACGCGCTTTTGGGGGCCTGATGCCGGCACGCCTGAAACCTATTGACACAATAGGCTATGCATGCTATCTTCAAATGGAATTCCGGCGTGACACAGAGAACGTGCCCTGTTTCCTGTGCCAAATCTCCGGGCTGTCCGTGTGAGCTGCGCGGAAGAAAGGATCTCATGGAAGAGTATCTGAAGGAAGAAATTCTCAGTGAAGAAATCAGCGCAAAACTGCAGGCCTTAAAGGACTATATCCGTTCGCTCGGGTCGCTTGCCGTCGGGTTTTCCGGCGGGGTAGATTCGTCATTTTTACTGGCTGTCGCGCAGGAAGTGTTGGGCGACCGCGTGATCGCCGTGACCGGGGAGGACGCCTCGGTGCCGGAGCGGGAAGTTCGGGAAGCGAAGGAATTCTGCGAGGCGCGCGGCATCCGGCACTTTATCTGCAAGGTGAATCCGCTTGCGGAGGAGGGCTATCGCCACAACAGCAAGGACAGATGCTATTTCTGCAAACACGGCATCTTTACCGAGGTGAGCAAAATCGCCGCGGCGGAGGGCATCGAATATATGGCGGAGGGGTCGAACATGGACGACCTCGGCGATTACCGGCCGGGGCTGCGCGCGGCAGCGGAGCTCTCGGTGAAGAGTCCGCTGCGGGAAGCCGGTTTTACGAAGGCAGAGATCCGGCTCGCGTCGAAGGCGATGGGGCTTCCGACCTGGTCCAAGCCCGCTTATGCCTGCCTTGCGTCCCGTTTCGTCTACGGGGAGGACATCACCGAAGAGAAGCTGCACATGATCGATCAGGCAGAGCAGTTTCTGATCGAGCACGGATTCTTCGAGGAGCGCGTCCGCCTGCACGGCAATCTTGCCAGGATCGAGGTCCCGCCGCAGGATATCGAGCGCATCGCGGCGGAGGAAATGCGCGCCGCGATCTACGATGAATTCCGCAGGCTGGGGTTTATGTTCGTCACGCTGGACCTGAAGGGGTATAGGCTCGGGAGCATGAACGCGACTTTAAAATAAAAGATATGTGAAAAGGTTTTGCTCGTCCGGAGGTTCCGGACAGAAAGGAGATATCATGATCAGAAAAGCAAATGAATGTGAGATCCAGTACCGGGAGCACATGCGGGACGGAGACGGAACGGTAGAGCTTACACATTTCATCGCCTCTCCGGAGGAAATCAATCAGAAAGGGCGGCTGTTTTCCAAGATCACTCTGCAGCCGGGAACCAGCATCGGCTATCATCTGCACGAGAATGACGCGGAGCTGTTCTATATCCTCTGCGGGGTCGGGGAATACAACGACAACGGGGAACTGAAGACAGTCCGTCCGGGCGACATCGCCATCTGTCCGACAGGAACCGGCCATGCGATCGCAAACAAAGGCGACGAAGTTCTGGAGCTTGTCGCACTCATTGTGTACGCATAAAAAGGGTTCTGCTTATCAAAGTTTCAATGGAATGAATGCAGCAAAAAAAGGTGCCAGGCATCATCAATTTTTTCATTGATGATGTCTGGCACCTGCTAAGTCTTTTGTCAGATTTTGAACCGTCTCTCGGCATTGCCCGGAGCAGCCGGCTCACGGTCTTTAGAATCCCCCTAGAATGATTTCGCAATCATCAAAATCTCTCCGGTATTCACTTCTACCTGCACCTCAAAATAAGTTCCGTATTCATCCACATCCTTGCTCGAATATACAAAGAACTGTATCAGCCAGTAGGTTCTTCCCTTAAATGTTTTGAGCTCGGAAGAATATTTGTCATCCGACATCTCTGCGTCCGAATCAGCATAGTATTCCTCTAATACAGCAGCTTTTGCGATCTGAAACGCCTCCTCTGCAGAAAGAAGATCCTGCTTATTTTTATTCGCTGCCGCCTCATAATCTCCCTTCAGGAAAACAGCTGCGGTCAAGTTCATGTCGTCGATGAAAAAACTGCATTTTGTTCCGGTTTCGATTCCGTTCACTGTTTCAATCACTTCATATGTGAGCGAGGAGCCCTCGTCCGGATCATAACAACGGATCTCGACGTCTCCTTTCAGGATCGATCCATAGTTGCTCCTTGCCAATTCTTCCAATTGATTTTCTGACCGGAAGGAAACTGCTTTGCTCGCATCGTACGATTTGTCAGAAACTGCCCTTTGGAAAATGACTTCGATGTATGTCTGATCTATGCTTACAAAATACCGATAGCAAGAATCTTCAAAAACATAATCACCGGCATAAAGGTCTCCATATGCTTCATCGTTTCTGTCAATGATCCCGGAAAACCTGGCTTTTGTATCCGGGAAGACTCTTGCGACTGTCTCCTGTGCCTGTTGATATTCCTTCCCCCTGTTTTGGTGCGCGAAGCACAACGTAGAGATCACAGCAATCGTTATCAGTATGCTGATTACTGCAACTGCCTTTTTACTCATAATAGTCACCTGTCATCCCATCACCGGTGATGGTGAGCGGCTTATCCTTTCTCCCGGATTCTCCGGGTTGTTTTGGTTCCGTCTTGGAAGCTTTCCTGCGCTGTGAGTCTGAATAAATAAAATCATATGAAACTATAGTATCTGCCATCAAAGTATCAGATATATATCAAAGCGTCCATAAACCTATGGTTATATTGTGAATTTAAAGCTTGTTACGTTCAGCAGCACGGACGAAAATGAGCAAACAATCTATTGTGCCTGAAAAAAATATGATATAATTCTATCAGAAACAAAACCCGCAATGGGTTTGACCTCTTTGCCATCAATATCCCTGAAGGTCCCCAAAGGTTGCACGTGTGTAAGATCCCGGATGAAAACAGGGTGTATCCAAGTGAACTTTTTTGAAGAATGCGTGCGTGTGTTTTGAACAGAACAGGAGCGTGTGTTTATGGTTACAGCAGTGGATGGTTATCCGTATCGAACGTACAAGGAACAGTTGCAATCCATTCCCCTTCCAAAGGTACATTGGACCGATCAAGAGTGGCGCAGCAGGATTATCTCTGAATTGCGGCCTTACTTCATTCTGCCCAAATCAGAACCGGCCGATTTCCTTGCATGGATCAAGAATGAGTTTTCCGTTCAGGAACTGCCTCCGGAGGATCTGAGATCTCCGGATCTGAATCATACGATCAGGACATTCCGGAAAGGTCTTTCAGATCCGTTCTGGCTGCTTGAGAAGAATGAAGCCGGCAGAATGTTTTATGAATCTGCATTTCGAGCGGGGGATCGCACAAGCGAAGAGTACTACGAAGATGGAAAGATTGTGATCGGCTACAACGAAGAGATTGACGAATTCTACAGCAATTCGGACTTTTTGGAGCATGTTCTTGCGTATTTTCGTGGTATCAATGAAGAGGATCTTTTAAATGAGTCTCCGTCTCTGTTTCCGATTCGAACTGCACTGGCGTATGCAAACAACCTTGACGCCGTACTTGCGGAGTATTCCGGTTATCGGGGTGTGCAGGTCATTCATCGGATTTTACATGCGGAGTCCCTTGTTGTATCAGGGAAAAACGGACGTGAGAAGACGGTCTCCGGGGATGAATTTTTGCCGATATTCCGGCAGGTGTTTTCATCTGATATTGTAATCGATACACAAGTTCCGGAGCCGGAGAGCGGCGAAAATGTGAAACTTTCCTTTACAGAGGCGGAGGATCAGACGATTTCGCTGATATTTGCAGAGGGAAGACTGTACTTCAGCGCAAGAGAGTATTTTGCATTGCATTTGGAGAAGAAAACCAGCTGTTGAAAGACTGGATTCCGGAGATTCTGAAGGGATAAAAACAAGAGTACATCGCAATAACCACAGGGCAGACCCATAAGGGCCTGCCCTGTGAGATTTTAGGGATTGAAAGGAGGCTTGCCTGCGGATGACGGCCGGATACCGAGCGGCAAAAGCTGAATTTGCGAAAACATCTTGACAATATCGCAATATAGTTGAATAAACGGTTAAAGACGATTATTATAATGGTAATAGTTGTTGTCCTGCTTCTTATGTTTTCATAGAATTTAAATTACCTATACCTGCAAGCATCGCTTTTTGCGGACAAAAGGCTGTTCGTTTGGCAATCCCAAGCCCTTAATAGGGAAGAGAAAGCGCGAAAGAAAAAGAATGTCAATAAAAGGAATGGATACATGCATTCAAAA
>CAJOKX010000130.1 GCA_905235415.1 uncultured Lachnospiraceae bacterium | reverse complement strand
GATGCTTCTGCCAGATCGAAATAATACGCGTCGGCGTCAAAAAGCGACTGCTCACCGGTAAGGAAACGGTAGACCGATGAGTTTTCAGAGCTGTTAAAATCTCCCGCAATCAACGTATAGTCGGCCTGCATACCGGAGATGCTCTCTGCAATATCTACAATCGCCTTTTCCCTTAAAGACGCTTTTTCCCACGGCAAATGAACGTTTACGACAAGCAGTGAATTGCTTTCTGATTGAATGGCTGCAGCTGCGGCATATTTGAAATCTATTGTCTTTTCAACAGGATACTTACTAAAAATTGAAAGACCTGTCTCGGCCTGGTAATGAGAATTATCATATCCGCAGAGAGATGCGATTTCATCATGTGTCCGGCGGTCCGATACTTCCTGTAGACAGATAATGTCTGCATGTGTTCCGATGATTTCGTCAACAAGCTGTTGAAAACGCACAGGCATCCCGGCGTCACTGTCCCATACGTTATAGGTTACTATCCTCATGTGTATTTCTCCTGCAAATTGGGGACTTTTCTTCTCTCCTCACCTCTCATTGGACGCTGCGCAGTACTTCAATTCTTCAGCGCTGTCAGCGGCACGACAAAGACGCCATCAGGCCGCTGAAAGGCCGCATTGGACAAGCCGCATATGACGATCAGGGCTGAGGGTGTCTTTCCTCCGTCCTTGACGATCTCCTCCCGAATGCGGATCAGGTTCTCTGCCGCTTCCTCAATCTTGTTTGCGCCGAGCTTAATCTCAATGCCGCACCAACTGCCGTCCTGCATCTCGATAACCGCGTCCATCTCATTGCCCGCATAATCCTGATAATGATAGAGCGCTGCGCCGAAGGATTCCGCATATATTTTCAGATCGCGCTCGCACAAGGCTTCAAAGAGGAACCCGAAGGTCTCCAAATCACCGATCAGCCTCTCCGGGGTCACATTCAACAGCGCACAGGCCAGCGAAGGATCGCAGAAGTGCCGTTTTTCCGCCTGCTTTACCCGGACGGAAGAACGCAGCCTTGCAGCGTATGGCTGCTGGTTATCTGTGAGGAACAGACGATTGAAGACATCCAGATAGTTTGCGACCGTCTCTACGTCGATATCCTCATCGTCAATCTCTTTGATATCGTTCTTCAGCGTCCGATTGGTCGCGGTCGTGCTCTCGTTGCGGGCGAGGGACCGCAGCAGCAGACGGACCTTCCGACTGTCCCGCCGGATCTCGTCAACGCGGTTCACATCGTCGTCGATGACAGCTTCCAGATACTCTTTTGGCAGCAGAGAAATATCCGCGTCGTCAGTATCCAGATTTCCCGGCCAGCCGCCACGCACGATCAGGTGCGCGAGCACGCGAAGATCAACCTCACCTGTGATGACAGGGGTCAGTTTACCTTCGCAGAGTTCCTGCAGACTGACCTTACCATTGGAATCACCAGACTCATAAAGAGACATGGGGCGCATCCGCAGCTTCCCGATCCGCCCGGCTCCACTGTGGAGCACGCCTTTTCGTTTCGGCGTGGCAGAACCCGTGAGAATAAACTGACCCTTTTCGCCTCTTTGATCCACAATGTGGCGTACCGCATCCCAAAGCGGCGGCACCTCCTGCCATTCGTCGATCAGACGCGGCGTTTCTCCGTCCAGCACCAGAGCGGGGGCCATTTCTGCCAGCGCGCGGTTCTGAAAGTTGTTATTCGGGTCTCCTACCATAAACTCACTGCTGCTGTGGAAGGAAGAAGTCCAGGTCTTCCCGCACCACTTCGGTCCTTCAATACAAACTGCTCCCATTGCGGCAAGATACCGTTCCACCTCAGCGTCAATTATCCGGGGAATGTAGTTTTCTTTATTCATAATTGTGGCCATCTGCATCACCTCTCATATGGAAAGCATAACACAATCCGATAGATTTTGCAATGCCAATCCGACGGATTTTGCAATTTCAATCCGATAGATTTTGCAGTTTCAATCCGACAGATTTTGCATTTTCAACCCGATAGATTTTCTTCCGAACCTGCCGCATCATAGCCCATACATTATCGCAGTAATTACTTAGCATGATTGAGATCATGCCATTATTGGGATTATACTCGGCCATGCCGCTGACGCCGGGGTCCAGCCCCTGCATATATACGTAATCCTCGCCGGAGGGATTATCAATGATCCATACGCCATAACCGTACCATCCCTCTTCCGGATCCCCGCCGTCCCCGCTCCGCTTCGTGAGCATCCTGTTCACCGTTTCTTCAGAGAGGAGTTTATACCCAAGGAGTCCCTTCCAGAATTTCAGCAGATCCCCGACCGTCGAGAAAGCGCCGCCGTCACCCGTACCCTTTGCGCCTACGGAGAAAATATTTGTGCAGTAATCTCCCGTATCCTCGCAGTAGATATAATGGTTGGCACACTTTGACGGCAGCCTGTCCAGTTCAAAATAGCCGGTTGACTTCATATCGCACACGTCGAAAACATTTTCCTTCAGGAAAACGTCAAAATCCATCCCGGTCACTTTTTCAATGATCATGGCGAGCAGCACATATCCCGTATTGTTGTACTGGAACTTCTCACCCCTCGGATACATCATCGGCTTATCGATAAACAGCGGAAGCAGATCCCTGTTGTGCCGGATCTTATAGCTGGGATAATCTGTCCACAGTCCCTCATTCTCCTCCGTATCGCTTTCGTCATCATAATCCGGAACCCCTGAGGTATGCGTCAGAAGCTGCTCCACCGTCACGGCCGGATCGATGCGCTTCAGATCAAAGTCCAGCAGTTCGCCCAGAGTATCCTCGAAGCGCAGCTTTCCCCGCTCAATAAGCTGCAGAATTCCCACTGCCACAAATGTTTTCCCCATCGAAGCGATCGCAAACCTTGTCTCGGCTGTATTGGGGATCTCATTTGCCAGATCGGCATATCCATTACTGTATTCAAACAAAACATCGTCATTTTGGGTGATCAGTATATTCCCCCGGAACTCATTGTCTGTCAGATCTTTAATATTCATCACGTATTCACTCCTTAACATTCTTCAAAGAAACGCAGTCATATATACCGGGAAACAACGTATATCCTGATCCTTTCCAATATCTTTCGTGTACAGCAGATATCTCCGAAGGATCTGAGATGGATATTTTTCGAAAAAAGCATCCAGGGAGGAATGTGTCCTATAGCCTGAAGACTTTACTTCGATCGGGCAGATTTTGATATTACCGCATTTCCGCACTTTTTATTTTTGCATTTTACCGCATTTCCGCACTTTTTATTTTTGCATTTTACCGCATTTCCGCAAAAAGTCAAGTTTATCCATTCTTATCCATTCTTATCCTGCACATTATTGACAACTGATATTTCAGGGATTTCAGTAGTTTCAAAGAGCCACTGTCTTTTCATAATCCAGCACCAGGCATTTCAGCAGTCTCCGGATCTTTGCGGCTTCCGCTTCAATGACATTACCTTCCCTGTCAAGATAAACATCCTTATTCACTTCAACCATGATGCCGCTGAACCGACAGCCTGTTTCAGCGCTCAGAACCGCGTTCGGCACCATACAACCCGAATAGGGGTAATTCTCCTCTACCGAGTATCCGGCGTCGGAAAACAGCCTTTTCGCGCTTTCTGCGAGATGTTTCGGCGTGTACACCGGATCTGTCCCGATACAGACATCCGGAAGCGCTGCCGAAGTTATGAAATCTTCCGGTACAATTTCCCTTGAATAGCTGTGCAGATCGATCATCAGCAAATGCTCTGACTGTGAAGCGATTTCATCCAGTTTCTTGTGATGTTCCTGATAGTATTTCAGCGTTTTATTTTTCAACCGCTCGGTTACATTTTTGATCTTTTTTCCGTCAAAAGCTTTGCTGTAGCAGAAACCCATCCCGTACTTTTCCATGATTTCTTCCGGGCCGGTAAAACGCTCCACATCGCAGAGGAGACGGCTCACCGGGAATCGAAGAACAAACGGCTCGTGCCGCCATACCGCAGGGACAAACTGGAACACTCGAGAATCCCGCATCGTTTCATGATACTGCAGAAACTCTTCTTCCGGAATACACACCGACTTCATGAGCTCCGGAGGAAATTCCCAGCCATCATGCGGAATATGAAACAGAACCTGCGGCAGTGCACCATTGAAATTATTCTCATAAAGGATCAGAAGTTCATCAACGGTATAGCTCCGTCTCCTGCTGCTGCAGAAAGCCGCAGCAGCAAAAGTCGGCAGATGATCGACCTGCTTATTCTTCAGATCAATCTGCAGGAGTTCATAATAGTACCTGTTTTTGGTGTCCGCTGGGTACTCCGTATTAACACCAAAATGATAATCCGACAGGATGCTGCGAAGCTTCTCATAATCTTCCCTGCTGTCCACACATACAAAACATCTTTCCATCCTTCGAGCCTCCTTTTCATCCACAAAGAGGCCGAAGAAAATCCCCCATCGTCACGATGGAGGATTATCACTAAATATTCTCTCCATCGTTCAAGCTTTGGCACCTTACCTTTCCGGGCAGGCTGCCGCACGGTCATAGGGCTTGTCCCTCGCGTGCTCTTTATGGATTCTATTTTTCATAAGTTGTTTATAATGATCTGCCGGTAAAGCGTTCCACTATCCCAAGCAGATTCGTCCAGGTAGTCCGGCAGCCTGTCCTTCAGCTCCTCCGGCACGCCGTAAAATGCTTCCGCGATTCCGCCTGCGATCGCGCCGAGCGTATCGCTGTCGCCGCCGATCGAGACACAATTGCGGATCACATCCTCATAATCCATCCCCTCATAGAAGCACTGAAGCGCTTCCGGCATACTGACCTGGCAGGTCTCGTCACCGTGCCCGCGAATGATCTCGCGGTACTCATCCACCGTATGCTCCGATCTGTAATAGTCCCGCTCCATCACTTCGCGAATCTCTTCCTTCGTGCAGCCCTGGCGTGCCATGACGATCGCGACCGCCGTCGCCTCCGCGCCTTTCATCCCTTCCGGATGATTGTGCGTGACACAGGTGACTTTTCCGGAAAGCTCCTTCGCTTCCTCCACATTCTTCGCGATAAACCCGACAGGGCTGACCCGCATGGCGGAACCGTTTCCGTAGCTGTTGTACGGCTTCGCGTCATCCGTAAACATCCACCGGTAGAACATTCCGCCGTATCCCGCGCCGGGATACTGTCTGCCGATCCGGTGCATGGCGTCAACCGTCTTCGCCGACAGATCACTGTAATCTCCATCACAGTCCAGAAGCGCCTGCGCGACCGCACACGTCATCACGGTGTCGTCCGTGAACCTGCACTGCGGCGTCAGCAGTTCAAAGTCTTTCGTCTTAATGTTATTGAATTCGTGTCTCGATCCGATGATA
>CAJOKX010000129.1 GCA_905235415.1 uncultured Lachnospiraceae bacterium | reverse complement strand
GTTTCCGATGAGGAACTGAACGCTGACTATATCCTGCCGAAGGCGTTTGACGGGCGGGTGGGACCGGCGGTCGCGCAGGCGGTCGCACAGGCGGCCCGGGAGTCGGGCGTTGCAAGGATCTGAGGAAGACCCTCTCAGGGGCCGCTTCGGCGGCCCTTTTTTTGTGTGGAGGCGGGGCTTTCGAACCGGCGGCAATACCTTCAGAGTATACAAGTGATACAATCTGTATCCGCAGGGTGGGTCCAGATTGACAGACGGCACTTGAATAGTTTAAAATGCAAAATCATACCATCATTATATGGAGGGAGCCATGAGTAAATTTGGAGAACGTTTAAAAAATGTAGGCCCCGGAGCATTGGTTGCTGCGGCATTTATCGGTCCCGGTACCGTCACTTCCTGCTCCATTTCCGGAGCGACCGCAGGCTACACGCTTCTGTGGGCGATGCTTCTTTCGGTGATTTCCGTTATCATCATGCAGACGATGGCGGCCCGTCTGGGAATCATTTCCGGCATGGGTCTGGGCGAAGCGCTCAGGACCAAGTTCACAGGATCCGGTGCGAGAGTCGTGCTCGCGATCCTCGTCATCGCAGCCGTCTTTGTCGGCAACATCGCATATGAGACCGGCAACCTGACCGGTTCCATCCTGGGAATCCAGGCTGCGTTCCCGGCAGCGGACAACGCAACTGCCAAGATCGTGATCGCACTGATTCTCGGCGTGATTGCATTTTTCCTTCTTTTCTCCGGCAGCTATCAGAGCGTGGAGAACATTCTGACTGCACTGGTCGTGCTGATGGGCGTGATCTTCCTGATCTGCGCATTTGCAGCCAAGCCGGACTGGGGCGCAGTTGCAAAGGGACTGTTCGGGTTCAAGGTTCCGGACGGCGGAGACTGGATGACCGTTGCGGCGCTGATGGGCACCACGGTTGTCCCGTACAACATCTACCTGCATGCAGCGTCCGCAGCCACCAAGTGGGGCGACAATGACGATAAGGATGACGCACTGGCCAATTCGAGGTTTGACTCGGTCCTTTCCATCGGCCTGGGCGGCATCATCTCGATGGCAATCATCATCTGCGCTTCGGCAACGATCCATGCAACCGGCGGCACGATTGCTTCCGGCGCTGATATGGCGAAGGCTCTGAGCCCGCTTCTGGGCAACTGGGCAACCGTGATCTTCGGAATCGGCCTGTTCGCAGCCGGCATCACCAGCACGCTGACCGCACCGCTTGCAGCAGCGTTTGCAAGCTCCGGAATCCTTGGCTGGGGCGAGGATATGAAGCAGAACCGCTTCAAGATCTTCTGGATCATTGTTCTGGCATTCGGTATTTTCGCCACCTGCACGCTCGGCGCAAGCCCGACACAGATCATTCTGTTTGCACAGGCAGCCAACGCGATCCTTCTTCCGGTCACCGGCATCCTGCTTCTGATCGTTTCGAACGACAGATCCATCATGGGTGAGTACAAGAACAAGACCTGGTTTAATATCCTTGTCGTTATCGTTATTGCGATCTTTGTCTTCATCGCAGCAAGAAATATGCGGGCATTCGTTACGGGTCTGCAGGCACTGCTTGCCGCCTGATCCAAAGAAGCATACTGATTCTGAAAAAGTCCTGATCCGGTTTGAGACCGGGTCAGAAACAGAGATCTCAAAATGGCCCGCAGCCTGTGTGCTGTGGGCCGTTGTTGTTTTTTGAACACCTGAAAGAAAACCAGACTGCAGGCGCTGGTGCGCCGTATGAGGATGATCGGATGGATTACAAGATATTACCTGTGGGGGACAGTGCGCTGACCATTATCTTCGGAGACCGGATTGATCCGGAGATCAGCCGGCTTGTGCGGGTCGCCAGAAGATATCTCACCGGGAAGAATATAGAGGGCGTGATCGAGTATGTGCAGACCTACGCCACTCTGATGGTGCATTACCGTCCTGTTGAGATCGGATATGACGAGCTGAAGGCGCGGCTGGAGGAGGAGCTTTCCGGCATGGATGTCTCCAGCGGGCGCATGAAGAAGAAGACGATCGTGATCCCTGTCTGCTACGGAGGTGAATTCGGACCGGACCTTCAGACGGTCAGCAGCCATGCGGGCCTGTCGGAAGAAGAGGTGATCCGGATTCACAGCGGCGTCGATTATCTGATCTATATGCTCGGATTCATGCCCGGGTTTGTGTATCTGGGCGGCATGGACGAGAGAATCAGCACGCCCCGTCTGCAGAATCCGAGAGAGCGTCTGGAAAAAGGATCGGTCGGGATTGCCGGCGGACAGACCGGGATCTACCCCCTGGTGTCTCCGGGCGGATGGCAGATCATCGGGAGAACGCCGCTTGAACTGTATGATCAGGACAGAGAGAAACCGATTCTCTATGAAGCGGGAGAGTATATCCGCTTTGCGCCCGTATCTTCGGAGGAGTACGAAAAGATCCGCGCGCAGGTGGAAGACGGAACCTATGAATATCAGTGGATCAGGGAGGAGTGACAGACAGGATGGCAATGCATGTGATTTTCCCCGGACCGCGCACAACGATTCAGGATTCCGGAAGATTCGGATATCAGGACAGCGGCTTCGCTCCGAGCGGATATATGGACAGGGTCGCTGCAAAGATGGCAAATGTGCTGGTCGGGAACAAAGATTCGGAAGCGATTCTCGAATTCTGCCTGATCGGCCCGATCCTGTGGTTTGACGAATCGGTGAACCTGGCGGTCTGCGGAGGAGACTTCCGGATCGAGATCGGAAGCAAGTCTTATCCGGCGGTCACCTGTGTGCATGTTCCGGCAGGCGCCACTGTCAAGATCGCGACCGGGAAGCGGGGCATCTACGGTACGCTTGCGGTCGGGGGCGGCCTGGACGTCCCGGAGATCATGGGCAGCCGCAGCACGAACCTGCGCTGCCAGGTCGGTGGACTGCATGGGAGAGCGCTGAAGGCCGGCGACGTGATCGCCGTGAGAAATCCTTCGAACGGAAGGAAGGATTATTCGTGGAGATGGATGCCGGAGCGCAGGATCATCGCCATGGAGGATCCGGACATTACAAAGATCCGCGTCATTCCGGGACCGCAGGAGGATATGTTCACAGAGGAAGGGATCCGGACCTTCTATGAGAGTACCTATCATATTACCAGCCACAGCGACCGCATGGGCTACAGGCTCACGGGACCGAAGGTGGAGGCCAGAAACGGGTATGATATTCTCTCGGACGGGATCGTAAACGGAAGTATACAGATCTCCGGGACAGGAGAGCCCATCGTGATGATGGCAGACAGGCAGACCACCGGAGGCTATGCGAAGATTGCATCCGTCATCAACGCGGACATTCCGATCTTTGCGCAGCTTCGTCCGGGACAGGCTGTACAGTTTGAAAGGTGCACGGTGCAGGAAGCGCAGAGACTGATCAGGGAAGTCAACAGACTGTGGATTGCGCACTGCGCGCTGCTGGATGAGAGGGAGGCGCAGGAGACGGGACCTGCCGAAATGCAGGTTCTGGTCCGCAGGGCGTCGCACAATGGTGCCAAGCGTTCCGGCTGGAACAGAAGAAGCTGGAAGCGGGGCCGGAAAGGAGCCGGAAGATGATCACTGATTACAAAGACCTTACACCGCTGCAGATGCGGCATATCATCCGGGAGGGCGGGTATACAGAACCCACCAGCGGACTGTGCCCGGGGTATGCGCAGGCAAACCTCATTGTGCTCAGAAAGGAGCACGCATATGATTTCCTGCTGTTTGCACAGCGGAACCCCAAGGCGTGCCCGGTGCTGGAGGTTCTGGACACCGGAAGCAGGTTCACCAGATTCGTTGCACAGGACTGCGACATTGCGAAGGATTTCCCGAAGTACAGAATCTATGAAAAAGGGGTCTGCACCGGCGAGTATACGGACGTGGAACAGTTCTGGAGCGATGACCTGGTCGGCTTTCTGATCGGGTGCTCCTTCAGCTTCGAGTCGGAAATGATCGAGGCGGGAATCGAGATGCGCCACAATACCATGGGGCGCAATGTCCCGATGTATATCACAGGCATTGACACCGTCCCCGCAGGCATCTTCTCCGGGAAGATGGTCGTGTCGATGCGGCCGGTCCCTCCGGAGCAGGTCGTAAAGGCGGTTACAGTCACCGCGGCGCTCCCGAAGGTGCACGGAAGCCCCATCCACATCGGAGATCCTTCCGCGATCGGAATCAGGGATATCAACCATCCGGAGTTCGGAGACCCGGTTGAGATCAGGGAAGGGGAAGTCCCCATGTTCTGGCCGTGCGGCGTCACCCCGCAGTCGGTGGTGATGAACGTGAAGCCTGATTTCGCTATCACACATGCGCCGGGACACATGCTGCTGCTCGACGTGAAGAATGTGCAGCTGAAAGACTGACACAGAACAGGAGGAGTGCCATGATAAACATCGATCTGAACAGTGATCTGGGAGAGAGCTTCGGAGCGTATACCATCGGAATGGATGCCGATGTGATCCCGGTGATCTCATCGTGCAACATTGCGTGCGGCTATCACGCCTCAGATCCGCTGGTCATGAAAAAGACCGTGGGGATGGCGCTTGAATCCGGCATCGGGATCGGCGCGCATCCGGGCTATCCGGACCTGATGGGATTTGGACGGAGGAATCTGAACGTGTCCCCCGAGGAGGCCGGCGCCTATGTCACCTACCAGCTCGGAGCGCTGCAGGCGTTTGTACAGTCTGCTGGAGGAAAACTCCAGCACGTCAAGCCGCACGGCGCCCTTTACAATATGGCCGGCAAGGACCATGCGCTTGCGCTCGCAATCGCGAAGGCGGTGCAGACATTTGATCCGTCGCTGATCCTG
>CAJOKX010000128.1 GCA_905235415.1 uncultured Lachnospiraceae bacterium | reverse complement strand
GGTGTATCTCCACCGCCGGGCTGATCCCCGCCGCCAGGCTGATCTCCTCCGCCGGGCTGATCCCCACCGCCGGACTGATCTCCGGAATCATCCGGATAGAGAATCTCGTCAATCTTCTGCTCTGCCGCTTCCAGCCTGGCGATCGCCTCCGCGCTCACCTTCGCCTTCCGGGATTTTGTCATCTGATTGTACGCAAGGCGCAGCTGTGCTGCCACGCCCTCCAGGGCAGAGGCGTTTTCATCCGTGATCGTATCTGCAGGCGGAAGTTCACTCAGCACTCTCTCGGAAAATGCCTCCGCTGCCGCCTGGTCATCTGCCTCCCGCTGCACTGCCTTCAGCGCCGCCTCCGCAGCTGTCAGCCTGTCCAGATTGGTGACAAAGCTCTTCGCCGCATCCGGAAGCGCATTATATGCACTGCGTGCCGCCTGGATCTGTGCAGCATCCTCCAGTGTTACATCCGCAGCCTCTTTCAGCTGCCCGATCGTATCAATCACAGAGAGCACGGCTGCGTCGGATGCATACTGCTCCTGCAGGCGGCTCTGTTTCAGCGCGCTGATCCATGCTTCGATCTTATTTCTCAGTGACTCCTCAATATCCGCTCTCTGATCCTGAGTCATGCTCTCCCAGATTTCCTGCAGGCTTGACGCCGTATCTTTCTGTTCGTCTGAGAGCACTGCAGGAATCTCATCCGGCAGGGAAGATGCGAGATTTTCCGCCGCGCGCGCAAGCGCTATATCCGGCCGGCTGCGGACATATACCTGAACCGGCGCTGCAGAAGACTTTCCTACCACGTTCTGCGCACTCACCGTAATCGTATAGGATGCATCGTATGCATCGGGATCACTGAACAGCGGGATCGTCCAGCTTCGCATGGATGCATCCAGGACCGTCGGGTCAATGCGGTCATCCCCGCATTCCAGGTCAAGGATAAAAGAATCGGCGTCATTTTTACCGGGCGCGCTCTCCCAGGTTACCTGTATGGACGCCATCGGATCATTGGAACCACTCTCTGTCCAGATCACTTTGGCGCTGACATTTACAGGTGCTGCAGGCACCGATCCATCCGCATTCACAGGGGGCTCCCCACTGCCGGTCGCAGCATATTCCACGATTTCGGAGGGCTCGCTGATCCCCACCTCGTTGTAGGCGCACACCCACCACCTGTGCGGGGAACTCGCCTGATCGCTCCAGTCAAGATCCTGCGCAAAGGTCACCTCCGTCAGGCTGGTGGTCGACGGATCGACAGACCAGTAGCGGCCGAAGGCAGGTTCACTGGTATCCGTCCTCACATCCCATCTTGAAGTGTTCACCACGCCGTTATCCGTACGGTAGATGTAATAGCCTTCCGCTTCTCCGCCTTCCGCGGACGGATACCACTTGAGGAAAACATCCCCATATTCCAGGATCCTTCCGGTCAGCACCGGCGATCCGGGCGCCTGTGCAAAGCTGTCCGGATCGGGATCCGAAGTGTTCCGGTCAAAGATACATGTATTACTCTGCGTCTTCGGCTCGTCAAACATCAGGTGATAGGTATACGTTCCATCCTCCCCCGGATCGTCTGTGAAGGTCATATACCCGCCTGGAACATGCTCCCAGATACCTATTCGGAGCGGATCGCCCTGCGGGCTTGTCCGGTACAGCTCATACGTCCCGTCCTCATCACCAATCCACCGAAGGCATGCCTTCTCCCCGTCCTCCGTTCGAAGCACCAGTTCATTGACCGAGGGCGAACTGTCCACCGAGATGCACTGCTCGCTCTTGAGTCCTTCTCTCCCGTTTTTATCCACGGCAGCCACGCGGAACGTATAAACGGCCTCATCCGATGCGACCGGAACCGACGTGCGCCAGGAGTATCTGACTGCATCCCCGTATCCGGAAGCCTGTATGACTGCATTCTGCAGAACCTGTCTGACCAGTCTTCCGTTACAGTAAATATTGAAATGATCAACGATATCCTGTCCGCTTTCGCCTTCTTCCACCGCAAAATCCTGGTAGGACGTATAGGATGCCGCATCTTCCGGATCCATCTGTCCCCCGTACCGGTTCCAGTACCACTCTATGAAGGCGTTCCCATCGTCTCTTCCGCGGAAGGAAAGTCCGTACGGCGCCGCGAGCTGCGCGGGCAGACTGTCTTTCGGAACCGCCGAAACCGAGCGGCCCGCATTGCCTTCATACGGGTTCAGGCTCTCCCCCGCAATGACCAGATAGGAGTACGTCTGCCCGTTCTGAACATGATGATCCGAAAACACCGAATCGGTGCAGATATCCGGACGCTCCATGGACGGCTGCGTGACGGTTTTTCCGATGTAGATGTACGCATCCTTGTCGGGATGTGCGGGGTTGTCATCCCTTCCTTCTCTCCGGAATACGGAATATTGATACGTACCTGTATTCTCCGGTTCTGTCCAGGACACCTGCACACACCCGTTTCCCGGCCTCGCAGAAAGCCCCGCCAGGGCAGGCGGAAGATTGGGATTGACGCCTGTCACCGTAATGCTGACAGGAAGCTCAACATAGTATCCTCCTCCCGTATCCGCGGCGCTGCAGGCAATCTCTCCTCCGTTGACCGTAACCGCCTCTTTCAGTGCGATCTTCAGCTTTGCGCGGTATGTCCCGGCCGTCAGTCTCGACGCATGAAAAGCAACACGGAAAATGAAATAATTGAAGCGGTACGTTTCCGACTTTACCTGAAAGTTCATCCCGGTCAGGTTTTCCGTCAGGACCGCATCCTGCGCCAGACTGACAACCTGCATCGTGTCATCCGTTCCGAGCTCATCAAAACGCACAGCAAATGCCATTTCCTGCTCATCCGTCTGACTCAGATCAATCTCTCCCAGATCGACAGCATTCATCGGGGTGACACTCCCGGTCCCGGCAGGATCATACAGACCGACGCTGACATTCTGCGCAGCCCACGCCGCTCCTGCCCCGGAGATCTTCCCCCACAGCGGGCAGAAAAACAGAATCAGCGTCAGCAGGAAACCGGTCAAAATCTTTATGCCTGGCAGCGACCTTCCACCCCCGTCCTCCGGCAGGAGGGTCCGCACCTGTTTACGATTCCATCTGTTGTCCATCCGGCATACTCCTTTCATCTGAAGAAACACAGAACCCGTTACAGTGCCCGTCCGCAGGATGCTCCCGGTACAGGAACTCTATGATCGATATAATGGTCTTCTATTCGAACAATATGAGAATTATCCCGAAGCGCATACATCGCCTGAATCTCTCTGGAATAATTCTCAACCATATCCCTCAGATACTGCTGCGCTGTAGATTCATTTTTCGTTTCAGCCAGCAACGCAGATCTTTCGGAGTCATCTGAAGGGATCCTGATTACTTTGACAGCACACTTTTCCGTATCTCTGACCGCAAGAAAAACGGTTCCAGTTGACCGGATCCGGCACAGCCGGCCGCACGGACCGGCTGCGCCCTTTCCTTCATTAGAATTTAGAAGCCGCCTCCCCAGATGGAGTACTCTGCAGTGAAGTTATCTTTTGTATTTTTCAGGATGATCTCCAGGCTGTGCTTATTTTCAATATCAACCTTCTCGCCCTTTTTCAGTTTTCTCCATTTGCTTCCTGCTTCCTGCACTTTAATGGACTTGATCTTCCATCCCTTCTTTACCTTGATGTTGACTTTTCCCTTCCCACTCATGAGGGTGCTGTAGTCTCCATTATTGAACTGAGATTTATAGTTTGTGCTGCCGATTTTTAAGGTCTTAAACGGATTCTTATAGATGTTTAATTTGATTTTGTAAGAATCCGTTTTGCCATTTTTCTTGACCTTGTAGGAAAGGGTCGTCGTTCCCGGCTTCTGGATCTTAAGATAAACATCGATTCCGGACGCTCCGTTCCGGGTTGCAACTGATGCTACTTTCTTGTTGGAAGATTTGACTTTTGATATGCCCGATGCCGGCCCGCTGTATACAGGATATTCTTTCTGCCAGCTAAAATAAGGCACACCCTTCGTTTCTTTGTGCGTCTTTGCAAAAGCGCTCATTCCTGCAAGCAACGTAAAGACAGCCACCATCAGTACAAAAGTAATACGTTTCCTCTGTTTCATGCTTTGCCTCCTTCTAAAACATGATCATTGAAGCAGTTCCAACCCATACGCGGTCAATCATCGATGCGTCAGAACTATGAGTAAATGGGTTCCGTGTGATGGTGCCAGTATACCAATGTAAAAGTATGTCCCTGTAAGATCCATTTTACAGGTCCATTTCTCCCCGCTGCACAGTCATCGCTGATAGAGGTCTGTGCAGTACATTTATAAGTCATGGCATCATACATAAGTATGTTGGGATAAGCCGCAGATTGATTGCGTTACAGATTAGCTGATCTTGTTCTAATTATAAGTGTGATGCCGTTTTTGGTCACACTGCTTATATTTATTGTAATTATTATATGATTTTTATGATCATTGCACAAGAGGAATCTTCAGAGACAGCTATATGGATGATTATACCGAAATTGTGTATACTAGAGGCAATTGTTCCGGAATCAATGTCCCTGCTTTTGACACGGACATCCGGGATCCGGACGATCTGTCCTGCCAGGGAGACTGGCATAAGTATTAAGGGATATGAAGGGAAAGGAAATAAGAAGATGGACTATTTCCAGATGGTGTGCTCTCTGATCAGCGGCCTGGCGCTCTTCCTCTATGGAATGGATACAATGAGCGGGGCGCTCTCTCAGATGACCGGAGGCGGACTGGAAGAAAAGATCGGAAAAGCAACAAGAAACAGGTACAGGGGCTTTCTTGTCGGAACCGTCATAACCGCGATCGCCCAGTCGTCTTCGGTAACAACA
>CAJOKX010000127.1 GCA_905235415.1 uncultured Lachnospiraceae bacterium | reverse complement strand
GAGTTTGTGGGCACACTGAAAACACGTTGCCTACCTTCGCTTTGCATCGGTTGCATTGCAGCCATTCCCAGCTCCTATAGAAGCGTGGTCGCTTCCATGGCTGCAGCAACTTGCAAAGCTCAGTCGGCTGCCTATGGTTTTCAGTTGTGCCCACAGAACTCCATGCAGAAGGTCGGAGGCTGGCCAGTGAACTGTCACATAAACGGTGTAAAAAGTGCTTGACACAGGCAGTCCGCTCAAGTAGTATAAGTATCGAACATCCGTTCGCATACTGCGGATTGTATATACGCGAAGATTCATACAAAGGAGAAGAGATTATGGCAAAGAAGGCATCCGGTCAGACGCCGGTTCCGTCCAACATGAACAACGATGACAAGATGCGGGCGCTGGACGCGGCCCTGTCCCAGATCGAGAAGCAGTACGGCAAGGGCGCTGTCATGCGCCTCGGGGAGCACAGCAATGACATGAATGTGGAGACTGTGCCCACCGGATCCCTCAGCCTGGACATCGCGCTCGGGCAGGGAGGCATCCCGAAGGGGAGGATTGTGGAGATCTACGGACCGGAGTCGTCCGGTAAGACGACTGTTGCCCTCCACATGGTCGCGGAGACGCAGAAGAGAGGCGGCATCGCGGGATTCATCGACGCGGAGCATGCACTGGATCCGGTCTACGCCCGGAACATCGGCGTGGATATCGACAATCTCTATATCTCCCAGCCGGACAACGGAGAACAGGCGCTTGAGATCTGTGAGACCATGGTCCGTTCCGGGGCAGTGGATATCATTATCGTAGACTCTGTCGCGGCCCTGGTGCCGAAGGCGGAGATTGACGGGGATATGGGCGACTCGCATGTGGGCCTGCAGGCAAGGCTCATGAGCCAGGCGCTCAGGAAGCTGACCGGCGTGATCAGCAAGTCCAACTGCACCGTCATCTTTATCAACCAGCTGCGTGAGAAGGTCGGGGTTATGTTCGGCAATCCGGAGACCACGACCGGAGGAAGAGCCCTGAAGTTCTACTCCTCGGTCCGCATGGATGTGCGCAGGATCGAATCGATCCGCCAGCAGGGGGAAGTGATCGGAAGCCGGACCCGGATTAAGGTGGTTAAGAACAAGATCGCGCCGCCGTTCAAGGAAGCGGAGTTCGACATCATGTTCGGAAAGGGCATCTCGAAAGAAGGGGATGTACTCGACCTGGCGTCGGATCTGAACATTGTCGTCAAGAGCGGCGCGTGGTACGCATATGAAGGAAACAAGATCGGCCAGGGCCGTGAGAACGCGAAGCTGTATCTGGCGGAACATCCTGAAGTGATGGATGAGATCATCCGGAAAGTCCGCATCCACTACGGACTGGAAGAAGAGGGCAGCCAGGAAGCACAGACAGAAACGGAGACCGCAACAGATGCAGGTAGTCTTGCTGCAGAAGCTGACAAGCAGGAAGTATAAGGTCACGCTGGAAGACGGACTGAGTTTTCCGCTGTATGCGGGAGAAGTCAGGACCTACGGGATCCGGGAAGGCGGGCAGATCAGCAGGGAAGCGCTTACAGAGATCATGGACGATGTCCTGACCAGACGCGCGAAGATCCGCTGCCTCCATCTTCTGGAGAAGATGGACCGTACAGAGGGGCAGCTGCGCGAGAAACTGACCCGGGACGGTTATCCGGAAGAGATTACGGAAAGGGCGGTCGCATATGCGGCCTCCTTTCATTATATTGATGATGATCGATACGCGCAGACCTATGTGAGACAGCAGATGACCCGGAAGAGCCGCCGGCAGATCGAGGCGGATCTTATGAGGCGGGGACTGGACAGGGAACTGATCAGCAGGGCGTATGAGACCTGTGTGCAGGAAGCGGGGGAGAGTGATGCGGATCCGGAGACGGAGGCGATCCTGAAGCTTGCAAAGAAGCGCCGGTATGATCCGGATGCCGCAGATGCACAGGAGACGGCCGGGTTTGTCAGATATCTGATGCAGAAGGGCTTTTCCTACCGCACGGCGCAAAAAGCGCTTGCCCGATGCAGCGCAGATGGGCAAGATTGGTGATTGACAGTCCGGCTGTTTTTCATTATGATAATTGCGTTGTGATTTTGCAACGTGACAACTACATACACGTTTAAGGAGGTGCTCCTGTTGTTGACTACAGTTATTGCAGTTCTGATTGCTGTTGTAGTCACACTGGTCATCGCGATCCCGGTCACATCCAGGATTGCTGTCGATCGCAAGGTGAAGGAAGACCAGGCGAAGATCGGCAGTGCCGAGGAGAAGGCCAGACAGATCATTGATGATGCACTGAAGGACGCAGAGACAAAGAAGCGTGAAGCTTTGCTCGAGGCGAAAGAGGAATCTCTGAAGATCAAGAATGATTCTGAAAGAGAAGCCAAAGAGCGCAGGGCAGAAGTAACGCGTCTTGAAAAGCGGGTTATGCAGAAGGAAGAATCCGCAGACAAGAAGCTGGAGTCTCTGGAACGTCGTGAAGCAAGTGTGACGCAGAAGGAAGAAGAACTCCGTAAGAAGCAGTCCGCGGCAGACAAGCTGCTCGGACAGCGGCAGCAGGAACTGGAACGAATCTCCGGATTCACCTCCGAACAGGCAAAAGATTATCTTTTAAAATCTGTTGAAGACGAAGTAAAGACGGATGCCGCCAAGCTCTACAGGGAGCTGGAGAACGAAGCCAGAGAATCCGCAGCCAAGAAGGCTCAGGAATATGTGGTAACAGCGATCCAGCGCTGCGCGGCAGACAACATCGCTGAGGCTGCCATCTCGGTTGTACAGCTTCCCAGCGATGAGATGAAGGGTCGTATTATCGGTCGTGAAGGCCGTAATATCCGGGCAATTGAGACGCTGACCGGGGTAGACCTTATCATCGATGACACACCTGAAGCAGTCGTGCTTTCGAGTTTCGACCCGATCCGCCGCGAGGTGGCGAGGGTTGCGCTTGAGAAGCTGATCGTGGACGGCCGTATTCATCCCGCAAGGATTGAAGAGACGGTCGAGAAGGCGAAGAAGGAAGTTGAGAATGAGATCCGCGAGGCGGGCGATGAGGCTTGTCTGCAGGTCGGCGTTCACGGGATTCATCCCGAACTGGTCAAGTATCTTGGCAGGATGAAGTTCCGTACCAGCTATGGGCAGAACGCTTTGAATCATTCGATCGAGGTTGCGCACCTTGCCGGTCTGCTCGCATCGGAGTGCGGAGTGGACGTGCGGATTGCAAAGCGCGCCGGCCTGCTTCATGATATCGGTAAGTCGATTGACCATGAAGTGGAAGGCACGCATGTGCAGATTGGCGCAGATCTTTGCCGGAAGTATAAAGAGTCTGATATCGTTATCAATGCTGTGGAGTCTCACCACGGCGACACAGAACCGGAGTCTCTGATCGCATGTCTTGTTCAGGCAGCGGATACGATTTCCGCGGCCCGTCCGGGAGCAAGAAGAGAGACACTGGAGACGTACACCAACAGATTAAAACAGTTAGAAGATATAGCCAATTCCTTCAAGGGAGTTGACAAGTCCTTTGCCATTCAGGCAGGTCGAGAGATTCGTGTTATGGTGGTTCCTGAGCAGATCAGTGACGCCGATATGACCTTCCTGGCGAGAGATATCGCCAGACAGATCGAATCTGAACTGGAGTATCCGGGACAGGTCAAGGTAAGTCTGATCCGTGAGTCGAGAGTCGTCGACTACGCAAAATAAGGTTGAAGAATACAGGCTGCTGCAGCTTTGCTGCGGCAGCCTGTTCCTTTTGGGTCCGGCCGGGGTCCCCCGACTCTGCGGGCGGCGCGTTTTCACCGATCCTTCGATCATTTAAGAAAATATTCATCGACTTGACAGACGTATAATGGTAAACTATGGACGATGTCGGGTTATGAAGATCTGCCTGAAACATCCGGCAGGTCAGGTTTATGACCGGATTTGATCAACATGTACCAGTTGAAAGGAGATACATTTATGAACAAAAACCTCAGAAACAGAATGCTTGCGATCGCATCCGTTGCTGTTTCCTCAGTCATGCTTCTGTCCGGATTCGATTCAGCGCTGACTGCGGGAGATATCATTGACAAGTCAGTAGAAGCTTCCAAGTCGCTGGAACAGTTCTCTGCTTCAATGCGCGGGATTGTGGATATGGAAGTGAGCTACGCCGCGGGCGAACAGACGCAGTCGATTCCGATCAACGCAAATGTCGACGTGGACCTGCAGTATATTCTCAATCCGTTTACCTGCGGTCTGACCGGATCCGTGAGCGGAGACGCGTCTGCCGTTGGAGTTGCAGGATCAGCCGGCATGGATACGTATATCGTACCGAATGACGCCGGTGAGCTGATCACGTATGCCAGAGTCACAGGACTTGGGGATGACGCATGGCAGGCCGTGAAGCTGAGTGAGGAGCAGACAACGCTGATCAAAGATGCAATTGAAAAGAGTCTGAGCGGAGATCTCGCTTCCCTGAGCGGTGAGGTCGGTATGGATCTGGAAGCACTTCAGAATGAGTTCAAGGAGAGCGCTGTTCTTTCTCCCGAGGCAGTGAATGTGGCCGGCAAGGATTGCTACGAGCTGACGATTCCGGTTACCGGTGACAAGATCTATGAGCTGCTGACCCAGCTTGCCTCCTCGAACCCGGAGCTGGGACTCGATGAGTCTGTGCTTTCCATGATGTCGATGGTTGTCGGTGCGCTGAGGCTGGATATCATTGAGGACATCGATGTGGAGACATTCCGTCCGGTGTGCGTTGTCTACGACCTGTCGGGCAGTGATTTCTCCCTGCTTGCGCAGCTTGCTGCAGCTATGACGGCGATGTCCGGAGATGAGTCCCAGGAAACGCCTTCTTTCGAGCTGACGACCAACAACCTGAACCTGACGATCACATATGATTATGATTCAACGGTTTCCATTGAGGTTCCGGAGGATGCGCTGAGTGCCCCGGTGCAGGATGCAGCTGCGGCAGAAGAGGCTGTAGGCGGAATGCTGGACGAAGTTGCATAAGGATCACGCAGTATATTCCCTGCAGGGTCTGATGACCGGCAGGTTCCTCCCGGCGGTTTTTCCGCCGGGAGGTTTTTTCGGCTGAAGATGAGAGCTGAAGATGCGCTTCTGAATCTGTTACAGTTCACAGGCCAGCCTCCGACCTTCTGCACGGAGTTCTGTGGGCACAACTGAAAACCATAGGCAGCCGACTAAGCTTTGCGAGTTGCTGCA
>CAJOKX010000126.1 GCA_905235415.1 uncultured Lachnospiraceae bacterium | reverse complement strand
CGGTCACCTTTTCTTCGGTCTCCGCTGCAGTCTCGGCCGCCTCGGTCACCTTTTCTTCGGTCTCCACTGCGGTCTCGGCCGCCTCGGTCACCTTTTCTTCAGTCTCCGCTGCGGTCTCGGCCGCTTCGGTCACCTTTGCCTCGGTCTCTTTCACTGCAGGCGCTGCATCCGTAACTGCGCTCTCGTCATTTTCCTCCTGACCTGCCTTGGCAGATTCGTGCGCCTCTGAAGACAGGATCACGATCTCTTCCTCGCTCTCACTCTCCGCGACTGCAGAAGAAGACCCGGAACCCGGGTTCTCCGCATTCCTGTTCATGTAGTCTGTGCGGTTTTTCATCAGACCGGAGATGGTGACGATCGCAGCGATTGCGATGAGAAGAGCAAACAGTAAAATAAAATAGCGCAGACGATCCGAAAGCCACTCCCGGAACACATCCCCGCCTTTGTTTTCATTCTCTGATAAATTGCGCATAATATACCTCCCCTTATGAGCCCCCTTATCTCAGATATAATAATCGATTTCTCTGTAGTCTTCAAGCCTTTTGTTGCCTGCATAAAACAGGATGTGGTAAGATAAGAAAGCTGTTTACAAACATTTACCGGCTGATGGCAGGACCGGGCAGTCCGGCATCAGCTTATAAGAGGGTATGGAGGGGTTTTCATATGGACAAAGATGAGCGCGGCGTCAATTCCTATATGACTGATGAGGAGATGGAGGCTGCTGCCCTCAGACGGAAGGAGCGCAGAAAGAAAGACCACCGGCTGAAGGTGATATTTACCACCCTGCTCATCCTGTGCCTCGCGGCCGCCGCATGCGCTTTCTACGCACTGTATCTGGTTCCGAGAGACGCTGACCTTCCGTGGCCGGGCTTCCTCGGAAGCCGTCCGCAGCTGCACAGTTCTGCTTCGGATACGAAAAAGCAGGAAGGCAATGCTCTGCTCAATGCGATCGAGAACCAGATTGCCGCGCAGTCTGAACCGCAGTCAGAGAGCGCGCCCGCCGCAGTGCCGCCCGCTCCTCAGACGGAGCTTCAGACAGAGACGGAAACGGAGAAACAGCCGGCTTCTGAAGCATCGGCTTCAAATGAATCCGTGCAGCTGATGGAAGAGGCGAAGCTTCTTGCCGCCGGATATGACTATGACGGAGCCATCGCGAAACTGACAAGCATCTCCGGATATGACTCCGACCAGACGATCCAGCAGCTGATCAGTGACTATACCGCGCAGAGAGATGCGTGTGTCGCTGTCGACCCGTACACGGTTCCGCATATTTTCTATCACTCTCTGGTGAACTCGACCGCGAAGGCATTTGATTACGAAGCGCTCGGACAGGGCGCTGTCGACGGCTTCAATGCCTGGATGGTCACCGTCGATGAGTTCGACGCATTTACCCAGCGTCTCTATGACGCAGGATATGTATATGTCCGGCTCCGCGATCTCGTCGTGGAGACAACCGACGCGGACGGAAATGTTCACTTTGCGCCCAACACGGAGCTGAAGCTTCCGGAAGGCAAGAAGGCGATTGTCCTGTCCGTGGACGACTGCAGCTACTATCATTCCTATGAGAGCGCAAGCTTCCCGGAGAAGCTGGTGCTGGATGATAACGGAAAGGTCAAATGTCTGTACACGGACGCCGCAGGCAACACCTCCGTCGGCGATTACGACGTGGTTCCGAGGCTGAACACCTTCCTGGAAGAGCATCCGGACGGTGCGTACCACGGCGCGCGCGGCATCATGGCCATGACCGGATACAACGGCGTCTTCGGATACCGCACCGATACCGATTATCTCCTGCAGCAGAATCTGATGGAAGACCAGCGCGCATGGCTCGACGCACATCCGGATTATAATTATGACCAGGACGTTGCCGACGCAACCGTGATCGCGAACGCGCTCAAGGAAGAGGGCTGGGAATTCGCATCCCACACCTGGGGCCACCTGTCCGTCACGGACAAGAGCGTGGAAACCCTGCAGGCAGACAATGAGAAATGGGTTGCAACCGTTGAGCCCATCGTCGGACCGGTCGATACCATTATCTTCGCCCACGGCAATGACATTGGTTCCTGGGAAGGCTATGAAGGCAACGAGAAGTACGCATATTTCAACTCCGTCGGCTACCACTTCTACTGCAACGTAGACGGGTCGGTTCCCTACTGGGTACAGATCACCGACCAGTACGTGCGGCAGGGCCGGATCGACGTGGACGGCTACCGGCTGTATCTGGCGCAGAACGGTGAGGATTCCTCCCTCAGCCAGCTGGTCGACCTGAGCGGCATCTTCAACGAAGACCGCCCGACGCCGGTCGTGGCAAACGGAGAGAGCTGACAGGATCCCGGTACAGTCTGACACCGTTTCTCTTTCATTCTTATGAATAGCGTATTAAAAGCCCCCTTTCCCGGCTGTCCGGGAAAGGGGGCTTTTGTCCGTCCGTCTTCTCTTCTCTCTGTGTACGGTTTACTCTTTACTTTTCTCTGTCGCGGCCTTTGCTGCCACGGCTGCGGCCTCTTTTCGTTCTTTTCTCCGCTCCAGCCATACCATCAGTCCGTCCTGATAGATATAATTCAGAATCGCAGCGATCGGAATGGCCAGCAGGATGCCGATCACGCCCCACAGCCTTGCAAACACAATGAGTGCGATCAGGATCCAGATCGAAGGAACGCCCAGCCGCCCGCCGAAGAGCTTCGGTTTGAGAATATATCCGTCCACTGTCTGCAGGATGGCTGTGAAGATCAGGAATCCAAGCGCATACAGGGGATTGACCAGGAGCAGGATAAAGCCTCCGAGTATGGCGCCCAGGATCGGGCCGAAGGTCGGCGCCAGATTGGTCACGCCGACGATCACTGAGATCAGCGGCACATAGGGATATCCTGCAATCAGCATAAAGACTGCATTGGTAATCCCGATGATCAGTCCGTCCATCAGGTCAAACAAAATGTACTGGATCATGATCGAGTTGACCCGTCCCAGGAAATCATCCGACTTGCGGTAGGAGTTCTCATTGGTAAGCAGCTTCCACAGTCTCTTGAGTCCCTTCAGGAGGGCATCCTTATCCATCAGGATGTAGATCGCGACAATCGAAGAAATCACTCCGTTGGCAACTTCGACACCGTAAGAGATGGTTGTATTCAGGATGTTGTTGAGGGTGTTCGGGATATTGTTGTTCCCCAGAAAATCTTCGACGGAGGTCGTGATATTCGATATATCCACGTTGTGCTCCGCGGCAAAATCACTCACTTCCTTCAGCAGGTCCTCTATCGAATCCGCGTAGTTCCCCAGATTGCCGATGAACATCCGGATGCTCGCAATCAGTTCCGGAACCATCGCGATCAGCAAAATGGAGATGAACAGCACCAGGAGCACAAACGTCAGTGTCACGCCCAGCGCTCTGGCAGCTTTTCTATTCAGTTTGTAAAATACCTTCTGCTCCCAGAACTTGACCAGCGGATCCAGGATATAGGCGATGATAATGCCGATGACCACCGGTGAGATGACGTGGAAGAAGGCCTTGAAGAAATCCCACAGATAATGCAGGTTCCACAGCAGCACAAAGAACAGAACGCCCGCACAGATTGCGAACGTATACGCTGCCCACGGCGCGTTCAGCTGTTTTTTCAGAGCTCTCCACCTACGTCTCATCGTACTCTCCGGGTCAGGGACCATGCCAGTCATTCATGCTGCACACTCATTTTAGAGCGGATCTCCCGGCCCGGTCAAGCAATATGTGCACGGCGCACCCGGATTCCTTTCCGTGCGCCGTGTTCATTTTTGATTCCTGTGCCCTCAGCTCTGCGCCTTTCCGCACCGGGGCAGTCCTTCCTCTCCCGCGCCTGCCTGCGGCTGTTCAGCCCTGCGCCCTACCGGATCCGGGGCTTCCTCCTTTTCCAGATCCCGGCAAAGCACAGCTCGATGGACGCCAGCGCCAGAAGCAGGAGGAGCACCATCCGCCCGACAGGCGTATTGTCGCCGGTCTTCGGGGCATTGCCGGCCCTGTTGTTCTCCCCCGGGACCGGGTCATCCGGAATCTTCAGGCGGATGGAGATAACCGGCCTTGCAGAATCTTTGTATGTGCAGTCACAGTTATACTGCCTGGTGTTGATCTCGTACCCCGCAGGCGCTTTGGTCTCCTGCACATAGTAAGAGGCGTTCGGAAGATCCAGGTCAAAGACCGCCTTTCCGCCCTTTCCGCTCTTTGCTTTGCACAGAGCCTCTCCTGCACGGACCAGAAGCTGCCCCTGGGAAGAGCCGTCCGTGCTGCGCGCATAGATATTCTCTCTTGCAAACAGGGTGAATTCCGCTCCCTTCAGGGTTGTTTTCTGATTTTTGCTGCTGACCTTGACGACCTGGATCTCCACCTTCTGCCTCGGATCTTCGATCGCAAGGTCCCGGACAACCACCGGGGTGCTGCCGTCCGCCTTCAGTTCAACGCCATAGGTCTGTGTCTGGAGGACGGTTCCGTACGGCGCGGTGACTTCCTTCACGGTATATCTGCCGAGCGGCAGTTCCTTTGACAGGGCCTGCCCGCTGCTGTCCGTTGTCATCTGCGTCACTTTTTCCCCTGCTTTGTAGAGGAGCACCTCTTTTCCATTTTCATACCCGTCCGCATCCGTCCGGAAGATGTCTTCCGCCGCAGTCACTTCAAATACGGCCCCTGCCAGTCCTTTTACTTCATAGATGAACTTTCCCTTCCGGTATCCGGTCAGCATGGGACCGGTCTTGACCAGGCGGATCTGTCCCTGCACCTTCTGATCGTCCCGTGTGACCGGGGTTTGCGGTGTATCCGGGCTGTTTTCGTCAATCCGGACGATGAATTCGTCCGCTGCCAGATGATCCGGAGGAACCGTCGTCTCTCTGACCAGATAGGTCCCGTATGGAAGCGGCACGCTGACCGCCATCCCCGATTCATCCGTAAACATCTCCGTGGATCCGTCCGCGCACAGGACAACCGGATCCACACCGGTTGTGTCATAGGTATCCTGATTCTTTTTCAGGGAACTGACCAGCCACGCGCTGAATCCAGCGCCTGCAAGCGGAAGCGGATCCGCGTCATTTTTCAGGGAGCGCTTCATCAGGGAAAATGCCTGTTTTGCCACCTGCTCCGTCACTGTGACACTCGTCTCGATCACCGGCGTTCCCGAATCCTTCCAGGCCAGTTCTGCAGGATACTCTGTCTCATCCAGGACATACCCTTCGGAGGGTGCGATCTCCCGGATATAGTAGCTCCCGAGCGGAAGGTCGTCCCAGAGGATCTGTCCGAGCATGTCGGTCTTTTTGCTTGAGACCAGGTCGCCCGCCTTGTAGAGAACCGTACCGCTCTGGTCGGAGCGGAGGATATCCTTTCTGGCATAGAGGCCGTATTCCGCGCCTTCCAGGACCGCGTCGCCCTGTGCAGACGGGGCGTCTGACCCCTCCGCTTCGGTCTCATTCCCTGCCGTATTCCCTGCGTCTCCTGCAGGAGCGCCGTCCTCTTTTCCCTCCTGCAGCTCCCGGTCCACCTTGTACAGCATGATCCGGCCCGTGACCGGTTCATTGGGAAATGTCTGCTCGATCGTCTGCGCCTGCGCGCTTCCCGACTGCATCCCCACGCTGACCGGCATCTTCAGCTGCGTATTGCACAGATACCCCTGCGGCGCTTTTTCCTCGATCACATAGTAATTCAGGCCGATTGTCAGATTCTGCGAAAAGACGGCCCTTCCGTCCGCACCGCTGACTGCGCCAGCGATCCGCTGGTCTTTTTTGCGTTTGGTTCCGTCCGCCTCCGTCATATCCTCCGCGGCGTACAGACCGAAAGTGGCGCCCTGGAGCGCGTGCTGCGTATCTGCATCCTTCTTGCCAGCCCTGACCGATACCTGCGGAGAAAAGCGCACGCTCACAGACGCTGTATTCTCCCCCTGCAGGCCTTCCCCGAAGATCAGTCCCAGGTTCTGGGTATCGGAATCCGTCTTGATCTTGTAGGCCGAATAATCGCGGGTCTGCTGTCCGACTGCCTGGATCGTCGCGGTCAGGTTGGTCCTGGCCGGCAGCGGATAGGTCAGCGTAAACCGGTCGCCTGCTTCCAGGGTAACGGTGCCCGTCCCGGACCTGGAGGCGCTGGTCAGGTTGTTGAGTGTAACGCGCGACGGCAGCGTCACATTTGCCGAATTGCCTTCGGAGCCCACCAGTGTGACCGTCCCTGTCCGGATGGCATTGCCCTGCAGCACACTCGTTACGCTGGCGGGCGTAAATGAAATCTCGGGATCCGGTATGGAGGGCATGGACTCGGCGTATTCGATCAGTGCATTTGCTTCCTTCTTCGCATCGCTGTTCGCGTGCGCGTCCCAGCTGGAGGATCCGGACGCCTTCGCAGCCGCCATATGCGTGATGATAAACTGCTTGGCGTCACTGTATCCGGGATGCTTCAGGGCAAAATACCCTCCGTTTTCGGCGTCTGCCTGCGCATAATAGAGAATCCTGGCCACACTCTTCCCGTCATCGTATTTGCTGATCGAGAAGTTATCGCTCATCTTCGGGTTGTCCTTGGCCGGATCCAGGCAGTACGCGACCGCCTTGATATCGTTGAACGTGACCTGGTACTTGTTGGTGAACATCCCGGTCCCGTCTCCCAGGCCTGCCTTGTCGTAGTCATATACGTCGAGGACCTTGACCTTGACAGTGGTCGTATCATTCGCGGCGGCAGACAGGAATCCGTCTTCGGAATGATCGATCCGGACGCTGATCGTCACCTCTTCTCCCAGGGCCAGCGCGAACATCGGATCCCTGATCTCCCCCCGTTCGCTCTCTGACTCCGAAACCGGCTCTGTCTCCGGATCGGCATCCTCCTGGCCCGTCTGTATGGAGGCCGCATCTGCCGCGGCGCTCTGCGCCGGGGCGCCCTGCGCCGATATGCCCTGCGCCGGATCTGCCTGCCCTGCGTCTGCCTGCGGCGCATCTTCCTGCGCCGACATCTCCCCGGATTCTGCCTCGCCGCCGCCCGGAGAGCTGTCTGCGGAAGCATCCGACGACGGGATGGACGGATCCGGTTCGGTCTCAGCCGCGTATAAAGCGGCGCCTCCAAGCATCAGAAAAAGACAAAGAAAACAGATCAGACTGCGCATGTACCTCATAGAAGATCCTCGCTTTCAGAAATGATATAGATGTGTGTTTCAGAAATGTGAGGTGAGGATACCATGGCGGATGGCAAAGATCAATACAGTTCCGGCACTGTCTCATTTGCATAAGAGATTTGTCACATCTGCCGGATGGAAAGAGCCGGGCCGGCAGATGCGGGATAAAAAAGGAGCCGGGCCGGCAGCTGTGAGGCCGAGAAGAGCCGGGCCGACAGCTGTGAGGCCGAGAAGGAGCCGGGCCGACAGATGCGGAACGACAAAAGGAGCCGGCCCGGCGTCTGCCGGATCGGCTCCTGAGAATGCAGAGGTATTTCATTTCAGCCTCTTTCACTTCCCCACTTTATGAAATGGAGACCACTTTGTAGTCCGCATCCTCGACCGCCTTCTTCAGGACGTCATCTGCCACATCCTGCGTGAGCGTGACGACAGCGGATCCTTTCTCATGGGAGACTTCCGCACTGCCAACCGCATCCAATGCTTCCAGCGCCTTCTTCACACGCGCTTCGCAGTGCCCGCACATCATGCCTTCGATCATCATTGTCTTTGTCATAGCCTTCTCCTCCTGTACTTGTGTCACTGTTTCCGGTGACGGAACGGTATGCTGTATATCTGATAAGGCAAGGGCGGTGAGATCCGCCTGCTGCCTGATCTTTCTGTCATGCTTCGAATCCCTGATATCCACCAGGTTCAGCCTGAGGGCGTTCATCACGACGCAGAAGCTCGACAGGCTCATGGCCGCCGCGCCGATCATCGGATTGAGCTTCAGCCCGAACGCCGGATAGTACACCCCTGCGGCGACCGGGATCAGGATCGTGTTATAGAAAAATGCCCAGAACAGGTTCTCGTGAATGTTCCGGAGGGTCCTGCGGCTGAGCCGGACGGCTGCGGGCACGTCGCAAAGCGCGCTGTTCATCAGCACCACATCCGCCGAATCGATCGCAACGTCCGTCCCGGCTCCGATCGCGATGCCGGTATCGGCCCTCGTCAGTGCCGGCGCGTCATTGATGCCGTCTCCCACCATCGCTGTTTTTCCGCGCTCCTGCAGGCGGCGGATCACAGCTTCCTTGCCGTCCGGAAGAACGCCGGCAATCACATCGTCCACCGACGCCTGCCCTCCGACGGCCCCGGCCGTCCGCTCATTGTCTCCGGTCAGCATCACGACGCGGATGCCCATTTCCTTCAGTTCCTCAACCGCCTCCCTGCTGTCTGCCTTGAGCGTATCGGAAACTGCGATGATCCCGAGCACCCTCTCGCCGCACGCAAACAGGAGCGGCGTCCTGCCCTCCTGCGCCAGCGCCTGTGCACGGCGCTCCATGTCCGCGGGAACCGGTATGAGAGAGCTGATATACCCGAGGCTTCCGCCGCGCAGCAGCGCTCCGCCCTCTTCCAGCCTGCCGCCTACGCCGCTTCCCGGATACGCTTCAAAGTCCGAAACCTCCGGCAGCGTCAGATCTCTCTCCTGCGCTTCCTGCACAATGGCGCGTCCCAGGGG
>CAJOKX010000125.1 GCA_905235415.1 uncultured Lachnospiraceae bacterium | reverse complement strand
TGGAGAAGCGACCACGCTTCTATAGGAGCTGGGAGTGGCTGCAATGCAACCGATGCAAAGCGAGGGTAGGCAACGTGTTTTCAGTGTGCCCACAAACTCAGCAGAGTTGGCGGGCCTGTGAACTGTAACGATTCTTCCGCCTTCGTGTCCTGAATCGGGTGAAAGCATCCGCAGATTGTGATAAAATGACACCCTCAGCAGAAAATATGAGTCCCAAAGGAGCAGCTCTATGAATAAAAAAGAGATTTCGGAGATTAAAAAACAGCTCAACTTTACCCGTCAGACATTTACCCGGATCTGCGGATGCTATGTGAGCGCGGAAAAAGAGAGGATCACGACCTTCTCCCAGAACTTCGGCCTTCTGGAGGAAGAAGAGGTCTTCAAGTATCTGGACCTGTTCAGAAAGACCATGTCCGGCACACTCGGAAAGAATCTCCTGAATATGGAGTTTCCCGCCGAATCAGAGGCGGAAGGCGGAACGGAGAAGTTTCTGTACGACCTCCGGCAGAGCCATCTGGAGGATGAAGATCTGCTCGACGCCTTCTATACCAGCGTGATTGACAGCTACCTGACCGGCGAGAGCTATCTGATCCTGCTGCTTGCCGGCGCGTATGACGTCCCCGGGAAGGGCACGGATGAAATGGAAATGTTTGACGCATCCGACGAGGTCTACGATTATTTTCATGTGGCGCTGTGCCCTGTGGATCTGGCAAAGCCGGCCCTGTCCTACGACCGGGAATCGCAGTCTTTCCACAGCCTGAGCCGCCAGTGGATCGTGGGTGCGCCTGCCCTCGGATTCCTGTTCCCGGCCTTTCATGACCGCAGCGCCGATATCCACAGTGTCCTGTACTATTCCAAAGATTCCGAAGACCTTCATTTTGATTTCACGGACCGCGTCCTCGGGTGCTCGCTGCCCCTGTCGGCAGGCCTGCAGAAGGAAGCCTTCCAGCAGGTCATCGAGCAGTCCCTCGGGGATGCGTGCAGCTTTGAGACGGTCCGGGAGATCCATGACCTCCTGCGCGAGGAGGCGCAGAACGCGAAGGATGATCCGGAGCCGGTATCCTTTGACAGACATGACGTGCGGGTGATCCTCGGAAAAGCCGGGGTTGAGGAAGATGCGCTTGCAGACTTTGATTCGGTCTATGACGAAAATGTCGGAGAGGACAACACGATCCAGGCGTCCAACATCCTAACCCGGACTAAATTCGAGGTGCACACGCCCGATATCTCCATCAGCGTCAGTCCGGACCGGACCGACCTGATCGAGGACCGGATCGTGGACGGAAGGCGCTGTCTGGTGATCCCGGTTACGGACGAACTGACCGTCAACGGGATCCGGATCTCCCAGGCCCCGTGACCTGTGCTCCGGGCAGATTTTCAGTCAAGAAAACGCTGGGCCATATAGAATCCGGCGCAGTGGGCTGCCTGATGGAACGCCCCTTCGCGGATCAGCTTATCCAGCTCCTCCCCGCTTTTGATTTCCGTCTCGACGAATTCCGTATCGTCGAGATGAAGCGGGGCCTCCCTGCGGCAGTCCTGCGCCAGAAACAGGTGCGCATAGTTATCTGCCATCGTCGCGTTGGAGGGAATGCCTGCCAGATAGGTCCACCTGTCAGAGACATAGCCCGTCTCTTCCCTCAGTTCCCGCTTCGCAGCGTCCAGCGGCTCTTCGCCCTCTTCCATCCCGCCAGCCGGGAATTCGCAGGTGACTTTGCCGATTCCCTGCCGGAACTGGCGGACGCACACATAGTTCCCGTCCTCATCGACACACACGATGACGACGTAATCGATTCTGTGATAGGTGTAAAACGGCCCCAGCTCCACACCGTTCGGAAATCTCCATTCACTTCTGCGAAAGTCGATCCATTCGTCGTCAACAAGCTTTGTCTCGCTGACCAGTTCCCATCTGAGATGATCCTTCTGCATACCGTCTTCCCTTATCTGGTCCATCACTCTGATACAATCGTCACAGATTCGATCACAGGCTGCTCATCGGGAGCGATCGTCCCATTGTTGTCACTCGGCACTGCGTCCGCGCAGATCTGGTCGACGATCTCCATCCCATCGGTCACATATCCGAATCCGGCATACTGCCCGTCCAGGAAGGTACTGTCTGACTGAACGATAAAGAACTGGGAGCTTGCGCTGTCCGGATCCTGCGCGCGCGCCATGGAAACAGCGCCCCTGACATGGGTAATCAGATTCTTTGTTCCATTCTGCGCAAACTCTCCGATGATCGTCTGATCGCTGCCGCCCATTCCGTTCCCAAGCGGATCTCCGCCCTGGATCATGAATCCGTCCATGATGCGGTGGAACGTCAGGCCGTCATAGAATCCGGCCTCTGCCAGCTCCAGGAAGTTCTTCACGGTTTCCGGCGCCTCGGTGGCATCCAGCGCGGCAGTGATGACGCCATAGTCTTTCACAGCGATCTGCACATAGGTCAGGTCGTCTTTCGAGATGTCATAGCATCCCTTTAAAGAAGCAGCGTTAAAGAGCGCATAGGATCCGTCGCCCTCTGTCTGCAGCTCTTGTGCCTTTGCGGCTGTTGTCTTTGTTTCCTCCGCCTGCACAGAGGTTTCCGTTTCCGGCTCCGACTGTACCACGGCAGAACTGCTTTTTCCCTGATGGACCATGGCTGCGGCTCCGGCCGCGGCAATCCCCACTCCGACCACGATCAGGAGGAGCAGCTTTCCGAGCCTGGCGGATCTTTCCGCCTTTTCCCGCTCCCTGGCCCTTCTCTCCTGCGCCATCTTCTTATTTTCCTTATTCATTCTGCAATTCCTCCCAACTGCTCAGTTCTGGCCTCTGCCGATGCACAGGGTCAGAAAAAAGATCGATTTCACGCCCGACCTGCACAGTACAGATCCGGCTTCATCCATGGTGGCACCGGTCGTATAGATGTCGTCTATCAGTACGATCCTCTCCGGGATCTGAACATTGTCCTGCACGGCAAAGGCGCCGCGCAGATTCTTTCTTCTGCCGGAGCGTCCCAGTTTCTTGGAAGCGCCCGTGTACCGCGCCCTGACCAGGAGATCTTCCCGCACGCTCATGTGGAGCCTGCGCCCCAGTTCTTCTGCCAGCAGCGCCGCCTGGTCGTATCCCCTCTCCGCCTTCTTTCGCGGATGCATCGGAACCGGAACCAGGCAGTCCGGATGCCAGCGGGGGAAGGTTTCTTCCGACAGTGCCTGCAGGACCTGCCCGAAGAATCCGACGTATTCTCTTCTGTTATAGAACTTCAGGCGGTCGACTGCAAGCCTTGCGCCCTTCTCATACAAAAATGCGCTCCGCCCCTCCTGAAACCAGTGCGGATGCATCCCGCAGTCCAGACAGTACTCCCTCTCGGGAGAATCGATGGGCTTTCCGCATTTTACACACCGCGCCCCTCTGACCCAGGGCAGCGCCCGTATACAGTCCGGGCACGCGCCGATGGCGCCGGGCGGAAGGATCTTCTCGCACACAGCGCAGCGGGGCGGATAGATCATATCGATCAGCGACGATCTGATTGTTCTGTTCAGTTTCTCACGCGTCATGGGTCATCCCGCGCGCACTCTCTCCTCATTTATTCCGGAAAATCATCCCATCCCGCAAACGGGTCATCCGGATCAAAGTCTTCCCATTCGTCCGCAGGCCTGTCTCCCGCCTCCTCTGCCCGCTCTGCCTCCTCGCGGGCATAGGTCTCCCGGATTCTCAGGGCAAGGGTCGTATAGCGTCTCGCCTCCTGCACATTGTCGATCATCTCATACATGACGGCAGGATCCCCGATCAGCACGACCAGCGACCGCGCCCGGGTGATGGCCGTGTAGAGCAGATTGCGGTTCATCAGCATCTTCGGGCCGCGCAGGAGCGGGATCACCACTGCCGGATACTCGCTCCCCTGTGCCTTGTGGATGGTCACCGCATAGGCCAGTTCCAGCTGGTCCAGCTCGTTGAAATCATACTCCACATACCGCATCTCATCGAACTCTACCGTCACCGATTCCGAGAAAGGACTGATCTGGCGGATGATGCCCATGTCGCCGTTGAATACGCCCTCCCCGTTTCCGGTCACGGCGCCGTATCTTCCGCGCTGCGTCCACGGAATCTGGTAGTTGTTACGCACCTGCATCACGCGGTCGCCTTCCCTGAACAGGACGTCGCCCCTGCGGTGCTCTTCCCTGCCCGGCGCTGCCGGATTCAGATAGGTCTGCATCACCCTGTTGAGGTTGGAGATGCCCAGGACGCCCTTCTTCATCGGCGCCATGACCTGGATCTCGGACCTGTCCACCTTCAGATACCGGGGCAGGTTCTCGCTCACCAGCTTGACCGCGGTTCCGATGATCGTCCCGGGATCATTTTCCCGGATAAAGAAGAAATCAGAGCTCTTATTGTCCAGGACGGGATGCTCTCCGGCATGGATCTTATGCGCGTTGACAACGATATCGCTTTTCTGCGCCTGACGGAAGATCCGCTCCAGCGTGATCGTCGGGATCATGCCCGACTCGATCATATCCTTCAGCACGCTCCCCGGCCCCACGCTGGGAAGCTGGCTGGCGTCCCCTGCCAGGATCAGACGCGTTCCCGGAATCACCGCGCGCAGCAGCGACTGGAACAGGTAAATGTCCACCATGGACATTTCATCGATGATGATGACGTCCGTCTCCAGCGGTTCGTCCGTTCCTTTGTTGAAATGTGTCCCCGTCTCGGGATCACCGCTCACCTCCAGGAGCCGGTGGATCGTCCTGGCCTCCCTGCCGGTTGCCTCCTTCATGCGCCTGGCAGCCCTTCCGGTCGGCGCCGCCAGCTCGATGGACAGTCCCTGCGCCTCGAACACCGCGATCATCATATTGATGGTCGTGGTCTTGCCGGTGCCCGGTCCGCCCGTCAGGATCATGAGCGTGTGCCCCATGGCTTCGAGGACCGCCTCCAGCTGCCGCTCGTCCAGTTCATTTCCGCTCGTCCTGAGCGCGGAGACGGCACGAGAACGCGCCTCCTCCCGGCTGCAGTCTATGGTATGGTTCAGCTCCTGCAGCATCCGCGCGACCCGAAGCTCCGTGTAATAGGACTGGGCCGCGTAGACCCGCTCCTCTTCCTCCTCATTTTTGAGAATGATCTTCTTCTCAACGCACAATCCCTGCAGCACAGACGCAATGGGATCGTCCGCTCCCCTGAGCGCCTCCGGCATCAGGAAGCTCTGCGCCTCCTCCCACTCTGCGTACGGGTCATATCCGTCCGCATCCTCCCATGGATCAGAGACGGCCTGTGCCGTTCCCAGCAGACGCGCCGTCCGCCCCATGAGCACATCCCTGGGCAGATACAGGCTTCCTTCTCCGGAAGCGTTCTCCAGCACATAGAGGATGGCGCTGGAGATGCGGAATTCCGAATCTGCCCGCAGCCCCGCTTTCCTGGCAATCTCATCCGCAGTCCTGAAACCGACGCCCTTGATCTCATCCGCCAGCCTGTACGGGTTCTCCCTGACAATGCGGTAGATATCCGGCCCGTACTTCTGCCATATGCGCATGGAAAGCGCGTTCGGAATGCCGTAGCCGGACAGAACAGGAGCGCGTCCCGCATGTCGCGCTTTTCGTAGACCTGCTGCGCGATCTCCCTGGCTTTTTTCAGAGAGATCCCCTTGATCTCGGCAAGGCGTTCCGGCTCCTGGTCCAGGATGGTGAATGTGTCGTCTCCGAACCGGCTCACGATCTTATGCGCGAGTGCTTTCTTGATTCCTTTGATCTGGCCCGACGCCAGGTACCGCTCCATGGCAGCGGCTCCTTCGGGCGCAAGGATCTCGAAGGAATCGATCTTAAACTGTTCTCCGTAGGTGGAATGGGTTGTCCAGAAACCGCTCAGATGCAAAAGCTCGCCTTCCCCGACTTCGGGAAGGGAGCCGACCGCCGTAAATACACTGTCCTCCCCTGTCTTCTCCCGCTCCGGATCCGACAGGGAGAGAACCGTATACCCGTTCTCATCGTTGCGGTACGTGATATGCTCTACATAACCTTTTACAGAATCCATACTTAATCCAGCATCAGCTCGGCGTAGCGCCCGGTTCCGATCGCAACGGCGCACAGCGGATCATCGCATGTCACCGTATTCACGCCGGTCCTGGCCTCCACCAGCTCCTCCATCCCGTCGATCAGGGCGCCTCCGCCGGTCAGGACGATGCCGCGCGAGACGACGTCGGACGCAAGCTCGGGAGGCGTCTTCTCCAGCACGCTGTGCACGGTCTCCAGTATCCTGCCTGTCAGCTCCCTGCATGCGAGCCGGCAGTTCTCAGAACTGATCCGGACTCTCTTCGGGAGTCCTGTCTCGATATCTCTTCCGATGAATTCCAGGAACTTTTCTTCCGGGCGTTCATAGACGCATCCGACCTGCATCTTGATCTCTTCGGCGGCAGCTTTCTCGATCACGACGCCGAACTGATTGCGGATGTAGCGGATAATCGCCTCATCATAGTCATTTCCGCCAACCTTGATGCGGCTGCTCACCACGATCCCGTCCATGGACAGAATGGCAGCGCTGGTGCTTCCCCCGCCCACGTCAACGATCAGGTTGCCGCTGGGTCTGGAGAAGTCTATGCCGGCCCCGATGGCTGCCGCGATGGGCTCCTCCACCATGTGTACGTCTCTGGCGCCGGCCTGGTAGGCCGCATCCTCCACCGCATGCCGCTCGACCTCGGTCAGTCCGACCGGTATGCAGACACAGACTCTGGGCTTGCGGAAGGAAAGCCGTCCAACCGCCTTCTGGATGAAGACCCGGAGCATCTGCTCTGTCACGACATAATCTGCGACGATTCCGTTTTCCAGCGGATGGATCTCCGTCAGGTTGCCCTCGGAGCGTGCAAGCTGGATCCTTGCCTCCTCTCCGATGGCGCGGATCTTGTCTTCGTCGCGGTCATAGGCTGCAACCGACGGTTCCTTGAGGACGACGCCTCTTCCGCGCACATATACAAGGACACTTGAAGTCCCGAGATCGATTCCTATATCTGTAACTGCCATATGCGTATCTCCGCAGCGCTCTGGGCTGCACCTGTTTCTGTATTCTCAGTTCTGCGGATTCTTAGATCCGCTTTATTGTCTTTTCTTCCCGGACCGGACATGCACCCAGACCAGCAGGATGCCCGATCCTGCCGCCAGAGCGGCGGAAAGAAGCTGCGACACTGCGATCTGCGTCCCCCACAGCTTAAGCTGGTCCGTTCTCAGGCCCTCAATCCAGAACCGGCCGATGCCGTACCAGAACAGATAGCCCAGAAAGATCTCTCCGTCCACACGTTTCCATCCCTTCAGCGTGACGATGATCAGCAGGATCAGCACGCAGAGGTTCCACAGGGACTCATACAGGAAGGTCGGATGGACCTGGATATAGGGGATGCCGCCGATGACCTGCTGATGGTCAAGCATCTTCTGCGTCACTTCCCACGAGCGCACCGCATCGAGGGGAAGCCGCATCGCAAGCAGTCCGTCCGTATAATCCCCGAAGGCTTCCCTGTTGAAAAAATTGCCCCATCTGCCGATGATCTGCCCGGTAATCATCCCCAGGCAGGCTGTATCCAGGACAAGCCGGATCCGCAGCTTCTTCAGGGTGCAGTAGATCAATACCGCCAGGATGGCGCCGATCAGGGAACCGTATAAGGCCATTCCCCCGCCGCGGAAGTTGAAAATCTCCGACAGATGCGCGCTGTAGTAGTCCCAGCTGAACGCAACATAGTAGGTCCTTGCACCGAGCAGTCCCAGGACGACCCCCAGAAGCGCGATATTCGTATAATCATCCGGATTCTGACCCGTCTTTTTCGCAATCCGCAATGCGACAAACAGCCCGCCCAGGATGCCGAGCGCCATGGTGATTCCATACAGTGCAATCTCATACCCGAATACGGTAAAGGACTTCGGCACATAAGACAGGTATATCCCGATGTTCGGAAAAGCAATTGACATCATAATTCATATATGTCCGCGGCACACGCTGCCTGCAGCTTTATCAAACGTTGAATCTGAACAGGATGACGTCTCCGTCCCGGACGATGTAGTCTTTGCCTTCCAGACGGACAATCCCTTTCTCTCTGGCCGCATTGAGGGAACCGCTTTCCAGGAGGTCTTTGTAGTTGACGACTTCCGCGCGGATAAAGCCTCTCTCGAAGTCTGTATGGATCTTGCCCGCCGCCTGCGGCGCCTTGGTTCCTTTTTTGATGGTCCAGGCGCGCGTTTCTTTTTCGCCTGCCGTCAAAAAGCTCATCAGGCCGAGCAGGCTGTAGCTTGCCCGGATCAGTTTATCAAGCCCGGACTCGGAAAGTCCCAGATCTTCCAGGAACATCTGCTTTTCGTCATCGTCCAGCTCAGAGATCTCTTCCTCGATCTTCGCGCAGACCACGAACACTTCAGAGTCCGTTTCCTTCGCGCGCTCTCTGACCTGCTGCACATAGGGATTATTCGCTCCGTCATCCGCCGCATCCTCCTCGGATACGTTGGCAGCATAGATTACGGGTTTGTCTGTCAGAAGACCGTACTCCGCAAGGAGAGCCTCCTCCGTCTCGCTTCTGCGCTCGAAGGTGATCGCTTTCTTTCCTTCCTCCAGATGGGCTTTGAGGCGCTGCATCATGGCCAGCTCCGCAGCCGCGTCCTTGTCATTCCTGGCGGATCTTCCCACGCGGGTCATCCTGCGCTCAAGCACTTCAAGGTCGGAGAAGATCAGTTCCAGATCGATCGTCTCAATATCCCTGACCGGATCCACGCTTCCGTCCACATGAACCACGTTGGCATCCTCAAAGCAGCGCACAACATGGACGATCGCGTCGCACTCGCGGATGTTCGCAAGGAACTGGTTGCCCAGTCCTTCACCCTTGGATGCGCCCTTTACCAGGCCGGCGATATCGACAAACTCCACCACTGCCGGGGTCACCTTCCTGGACTGGTAGAAATCTCCCAGAAGCTTCAGGCGCTCATCCGGAACCGGAACCACGCCCACGTTCGGATCAATCGTGCAGAATGGATAGTTTGCAGACTCGGCGCCCGCTTTCGTCAAAGAATTAAAGAGGGTACTCTTTCCGACATTCGGAAGGCCCACGATACCTAATTTCATCGATTGTATAGTCTCCTTTGAAAAGAACAGTGTTTATACGGGGTTTGGCGATTTCCGAACCCGCATATGCGCCTATCTTAGGACCTGTTTTCTTCCTTGATTGCTTTTTTCCATAAGTCTGGAATTCCTTTTCCCCGGATGAAAAGGGTCCGGCGCGATTAGTCATTATACCATGCGGACCCTTTCTTCTCAACACGTATCGAAGAAATAACATTACAGTCCAAAGGCCAGCCAACTCTGCTGAGAGTTTGTGGGCACACTGAAAACACGTTGCCTACCTTCGCTTTGCATCGGTTGCATTGCAGCCACTCCCAGCTCCTATAGAAGCGTGGTCGCTTCTCCA
>CAJOKX010000124.1 GCA_905235415.1 uncultured Lachnospiraceae bacterium | reverse complement strand
CTCTCCCAGCTCCTATAGAAGCGTGGTCGCTTTCGAGGCTGCAGCAACTCGCAAAGCTTAGTCGGCTGCCTATGGTTTTCAGTTGTGCCCACAGAACTCATGCAGAAGGTCGGAGGCTGGCCTGTGAACTGTAACAATTGGAATGCGAATTGCGGGGAGGAGAAAAGATGCGGTATACGGAACTTGGCATGACCGGGATGAATGTCTCTCAGATTACGCTCGGAACATGGGGCTTGGGAGGCGCAGGCTGGGATCCTTATGATGAGTCGACCAGGATGGACGCGGTCCGGTCAGCGATCGAATGCGGGATCAATCTCATCGATACGGCGCCGGCCTACAACAACGGTGCGGCGGAGCGGCTTCTGGGCAGGACGCTTGCACCGCAGAAGGTCCGGGATCAGGTCTATATTGCGACCAAGTGCGGCAACGTGTTCATGGGCGGGAAGGTTTACCGCAGAGACGGATCGGCCGGGACGGTACGCAGGCAGTGCGAAGAGTCGCTGGAGAACCTTCAGACCGATCATATCGACCTCATGCTGGTTCACTGGCCGGATCCGAACGTCCCTTTCGAGGAGACCTTCGGAACGCTGAATGACCTGAAGAGAGAAGGGAAGATCCTGCATATCGGCGTTTCCAATTTCACGAAGGAACAGATTCAGGAAGCAGGGCGCATCTCAAAGATCGAGGTGATCCAGCCGCAGTATTCCATGGTCTATACGGAAACGGAGGATCTGATGCGGTGGGCCCTGGAAGAAGGCATGGGATGCATGACGTACGGCTCCCTTGGCGGAGGAATCCTGACCGGGAAGATCCGGGAGGTCCGGGAGTATGATCCGGCGGACAACCGGAACCGGTTCTACAAGCATTTTCAGGAGCCGATGTTCTCCCGCGTGATGCAGCTGCTCAGCGTCATGGATGAGATTGCGAAGGACCACGGAGACGTCCCGCTCTCTCAGATCGCGCTGAACTGGTCCTGCGGGAAAGACTATGTTTCGACCTGCATCGCAGGGGCGCAGACCAGGGACAAAGTGCAGGAGAACTGCGCAGCGGCAGACTGGGAGCTGAGCGAAGAGGAGGTCAGAGCGCTGGATGACGCCGTCCTGGCGCTGAAGGACGGATCGCTCGAAGAATGAAACACATGAACAGACATCAGAAACAGACAGCATGAACAGACAGGAGGAGGAATACAATGGATGTGAACAAAAAACTGGGCTTTGGACTGATGAGGCTCCCGCTGACCGATCAAAACGATGAGGCCAGCATCGACATGGAGAAGACGAAACAGATGGTGGACCTGTTTCTGGAGCGGGGCTTTACTTATTTTGATACCGCCTGGATGTACTGCGGTTTCAACAGTGAGAATGCCGCCAGGGAATGTCTGGTAAGCCGTCATCCGAGAGACAGCTATACGCTGGCGTCGAAGCTCCATTCCGCGTTTTTCAATTCTCTGGAAGAGCGGGATAAGGTCTTTCAGGAGCAGCTTCGCAAGACCGGAGCGGGGTATTTTGATTATTACCTGCTGCACGGGATTGAAGCAGGCAGTTATCCGAAGTATGAACAGTTCAAATGCTTTGAATGGATTCTGGACAAGAAGCAGCAGGGGCTGGTGAAGCATGCGGGATTCTCATTCCACGATTCGCCGGAGCTTCTGGATGAGATCCTGACAAAGCATCCGGAGATGGAATTTGTCCAGCTGCAGATCAACTATCTGGACTGGGAGAGCGAGTTTGTACAGTCGCGCAGGTGCTATGAGACAGCCGTCCGGCATGGCAAGAAGGTGATCGTCATGGAGCCGGTCAAGGGCGGCACCCTGGCGAGCGTTCCTGAAAAGGCGCAGCAGCTGCTCACGGGAATGGATCCGGAGATGTCGGTTTCCTCCTGGGCGGTCCGGTTTGCGGCGTCTCTTCCGAATGTGATGGTGGTCCTCTCCGGCATGAGTACGCCGGAACAGATGGATGACAACACATCCTATATGCAGGATTTCAAGCCGCTGACCAAAGAGCAGACCGATACGCTGGCGATGGTTGCGGATGTGATCAACGGGAATATTACCGTTCCTTGTACCGGATGTTCCTACTGCACGGACGGATGTCCGATGAATATCGCGATCCCGAAGTACTTCGCTCTGTACAATGAAGACATGCGCGAGAGCGAGGAGAAGGGGTGGTCTGCAAGCTCGATCAGCTATACCAGGCTGACGGAAGAGTTCGGAAAGGCGGGCGACTGCATCGCGTGCGGACAGTGCGAGGGCGTATGTCCCCAGCATCTTCCCATCATCCGTTATCTGCAGGATGTCACCGCAAGGTTCGAAGGCTGAGCGCTGAGAATATCGCATGAAAACAGGCATCGGTGCGACGGCACCGATGCCTGTTTGATGGTCGTCTTGCAGCGCACGTTTCATTTACGGGCGCGCATATCCGTAATGTGTCACGAATGCATCCCATCCCATCTGGTTGATGTCATTGAGCGTATAGAAATCCAGCTCAAAGCCTTCTTCGTTTTTGCTGTCAATCCAGGCCTCGTAGAGATCCTCGTTTTCGGTCCGGTACGTTTCAATGGGAATGAGCTCTCCCGTGTCGGGGTCATACTGCTCTACGCCGTCAGGGCTGTCGCTGCTCTCTGAAACCTTTTCGGATACAATGCGGCCGTTCTGCAGCCAGAAATAGTCGGTCCAGTAGCCGCCGGTATGCGCTCCGGAACTGAAGATGCCGGGAAATGCCGGGTTGCTCACCCAGGTCATCGGGTTGTAATTGCTCCCGGGCAGGCTGCCCACATACTGAACGGCCCCGTCTGCAAACCGGTACAGATAGTCCTGGCTTCCGGCATAGACAGAATTTCCGTTGAAGGCGATCAGTTCCGGCGTTCTGTCCATATCTATATCATGCAGCGCAAATGAAACGTTCTCATTGCCGGAGGAAATCTCGTCTCCGTAAGTCTGGCCCTGGTTCAGGAATGACTGATTCAGGATGAAGCTGCGGTACGCCTCGTTCCAGGCAGCATTCTTTGCGCTGCCTGAGGCCTTCGACGGGGCAGCGTCTTCGATCTCTACAATGTAGCCGAGCTTTCCGCTGTATCCGGGAACGACTGAGAGGATATCATCCGGAACGTCATTCCAGACCCACCGGCCCTCATTCTGATAGTAAAACAGATCGACAAACTGTTCCTCGATACCGTTGTCCCTGAAGCTGGGCTCGCCTTTCATCCATTCAGAATATCCCCAGAAGGAAGGACTGTTCAGGACCACCCCTCCGAGGGCGTTGCTGTTGTCAGCCCAGTAATAATTCTGGGAATCTTTGTCACGTCTTGCACCGATCCGGAATATGGTGTCGGTCAGACCCGTCTCCTGAATCTGATTGAGAACATACTGGTACTCTTCTTTGGTTTCAAAACGCACAAGATAACCGCCTGCGTCCTGCGCCTGCCGGAATGCCTCTGTCCAGGACGCATCGGATGCAACCAGACTGTAGGTATGAATTCCGTCCGCAGCCTGAACTTCGGATGCGGGAAGGCTCTGCAGGCATCCTGCGCACAGCAGGAGTGTCAGCATACTGGCTGTCAATCGTTTCATAAACACGCACCTCCTTTTGAAAATGATCCGGGTTCTGCATGTTTATATAGTACAGGATCTGTGTGCCGGAATCCATAAAGATGAGCAGCAGAATCCTTAAATTATTCGTAATCTGTACGGATATGCCTGTAAGCCTCCTCCGGCATCCACACGGATACATATCCGCCGTGGACGTGGAACTGTGCGCCGCCGTTTTCATCCAGCGTGATCGGATCATCGTGGCGGCCCAGGACGTCATAGAAATTCCTGCCGGCGTATTTTGCGCCGACGGTCATATATTTGGTGCCTTCTCCGCCGTTGGTCGCAAGAACGGCGAGGCCGGAATGCGGATGCGCCCGGTCTCCGGATCTTGTGAATCCGACAATATTGCAGTCGTCAAAATAATCGGTCTGGGAACCGTATGCGTAGTATCTGCGGATCGCGATCAGTTTCTTCAGATCGAGAATCGGCGATTCGTTATTCTGCTCCAGACCATAGTAGTCGCCGTAAAATACACAGGGAATGCCCGTGTCGCGCAGCAGGAGCATGGAGTATGCGATCGGTTTGAACCATTCGGGCACATAGCTGTCCAGCGACTGTCCCGGCTGGGTATCGTGGTTGTCGACAAATGTGACCGCGCATTCCGGCCTTGCCTGTACCAGCGTTCCGTCAAACAGTGTGCGCATATCGAACATCCCGTTGGAGGTGGCGGCGCTGAGAAATGCAAAATGCAGCGGAACGTCGAACAGCGCGATCTGGGTGCCGCGCGTTTTTCTGTTTGACTTCTGATCCGCATTGCCTGCGTCCGCAATCTTCAGCGCTTCTTTGCTGACAGGCTCCTGGGATACTTCCTCCTCCGGCTGCGGCTTCGTGATCCTTGCATGGCGCGTGCGCACTGCGTTGAATACATGGTATGCATGCGCGGACAGCCTTGCTTCCTCCGTAAAGATTCCCTTCGACAGAACAGCAGGGGATTTTGCTTCGGTGTTCCGGGCAGAGGCATCCGAGCCGCTGTTCTCAGATGCAGCATCCGCGCCGCTGTTTTCGGCTGCAGCATCCGCTTCGGGAGAGTCCTGCCCATCGCCCGGCTCATGGCCCTGCTTTTCTTCCATCTCGGCCGCAGACAGCTGCTCGGCCTTTTTTTCGGGAATCCGCGAGGGCGCTCCGTCCTCGACGACATCAATATAATGAAGCAGCTTGTCTACGTCGCCGCTCCAGTATTCGCCGACTGCGAAGAAATTATTCCCGGTTTCGCGGCGGATCAGCTTCAGCCATTCACGGTAGGACTCAAAGCTGATATGCTTGACGGCGTCCAGACGCAGGGCGTCCGGCTGGACCGTTTCAAAGTACCATTTTCCCCAGTCCAGAAGAGCCTGGCAGGTATCCGGGTTGTCAAAGTCAAGATCGACCCCCATCAGATAGTCATAGTTGACGTTCTCAGAGTCGGTCTCATCGCTCCAGTGTTTTCCGGAGAACAGAAAGACGCCGCGCTCACCAGTTGCCTGGTCCAGATCCGTTCCGGAGAAGTTCTCCGCGGTCCAGACCCGTTCCGAGTACGTGCCGTTTCTTCCCGGAAATGTAAACTTCGTCCAGGCTTCGATCTCGTGCAGACCGGAGATCTCCTGCTCTCTGTCATAGGCGGCAGTGTTGATGGCTTCGATCTTCTCGGTTTCGTCCGCCCCCATCATCTGGTTGAGCACGGTATCCGCCATGACCCGGATCCCGGCGTCGTGAAGCGCCTTCACGGCGGCAAGATATTCCTCTTTCGTCCCATATTTGGTCCGGACAGATCCGCGCTGGTCGAATTCGCCCAGGTCAAACAGGTCATAGACGTCATAGCCGACGCTTTTTGCGCCGGAAGCTCCTTTATAGGCAGGCGGAAGCCACACATCCGTGATACCGACTTTCGCAAGCTCAGGAGCCTGCGCAGCAACCTTCTTCCACAGAAGACCGTCTGACGGAAGATACCATTCAAAATACTGTATGATTGTCTTGTTATCCATAAATGTCTGTTTCCTCCTCTCTTTCATATATGGAAGGCGCCGGCACATTCTGCGCGCAGCGCTGTGTCCGGCGGGGTGAAAAGCTTGTTCAGGAAAAATCAAACTTGTTCACGATTATTGTATCAACCTTGTCAAGCCCCCTGCCATTACAGTTCACAGGCCTGCCAACTCTGCTCAGAGTTTGTGGGCACACTGAAAACACGTTGCCTACCCTCGCTTTGCATCGGTTGCATTGCAGCCTCTCCCAGCTCCTATAGAAGC
>CAJOKX010000123.1 GCA_905235415.1 uncultured Lachnospiraceae bacterium | reverse complement strand
CTGAAACATCTTTTGGGCACAAAGAACGGCCGGCTCAAAAGCCGGCCGGAAGCCCCATGTCGCAGCGGGTCAGTTGACAATCTTGCGCAGCTTATCCATCAGCTGGATGGTCTCTTCCTCGCTGTGCACAGCGCAGAAGATCGTGTCATCTCCGCCGATGCAGCCTGCCACTTCAGGCCAGCTCATAGCGTCGATCGCAGCCGCGACCGCCATCGCCATGCCGGAGACCGTATTGATCACCAGGATATTGCCCGCGCGGTCCATATTGATAAAACCGTCCTGGAGCACCCGCAGATACTTCTCGCTCATCTGTTTTGAGCCCGGAGACAGGACCGCATACTTCTGATGTCCCCCGCTGACAGAGATCTTCGTCAGTTTCAGTTCACGAATATCTCTTGAGATGGTCGCCTGCGTCACTCTGAAGCCTTCTTCCTGAAGATACTTCGCAAGTTCCTCCTGCGTCTCAATGTCGTAACGCCCAATCAGATCAATAATCTTTGCCTGTCTTCCAATTTTCATGTCCTGCCCATCCTGTTGTCTGTCATCTGAGTTTTTCCCTCAGGTTGGTGACGAAACTCTTATGATCCATTTTAATCAAATGCGTCTTCTGTTCCGTCTTCGATATAGTGACTCTCTCGCCGCATCCCATGGTGGAAAGAGCATTTCCGTCAAACAGAAGCTCTGCCTTCCCGTCTCTGTGTCCTTCTTCCGCAGAGATCTCAATGGTTACCTTCACATGGTCCGGAAGCACAATCGTCCTGGACGCAAGTGTATGCGGCGCAAGTGCTGTAAGGAGAATCAATGATGCGTCCGGTGAGACAATCGGACCGCCTGCCGAAAGAGTATATCCGGTAGATCCTGTCGGAGTAGACACGATGATGCCGTCTGCCCTGTAAGAGCAAAGAAATGTTTCGTCTACGTAAATGTTAAAATCGACAACGCGAAGCTTGCCGCGCCTGCTCAGAACAATATCGTTGAGTGCAATGTCTTCCACCGTACTGTGGTCCTGCTTCTCCACGCAGCCGCGCAGCATCATCCGGTCCTCAATATAAAACCGATCCGCGATCAGCCGGTCCAGTGCATCCTCGACATTCGCCACATCAATATCGGCCAGATATCCCAGCGTTCCCATATTGATCCCCAGAATCGGGAGTCCGGTGCCGACAATATCCCGGGATGCATGAAGCAGGGTCCCGTCGCCTCCGATGGCAATCACGCACTCCACATCCTCCGGAATGGACGATGCGTCTGTGTATTGTCCTCTTTCATTCAGGTCGTTTCCCCCACACTTATGAAGATAACACACTTTATGTCTGTCTTCCAGATAGTTTTTTATAAAAACACTCTCTTTTATTGCATATTCCTTTAATTCATTTGCAATTACATAAAAGCAGTCCATGAATTCTTCTCTCCGCGCCTCAGGCAAGATGTCCGTGGGCCTCCTCGATCACGCTTCTGATCCCGTCCTCATCCGGCCCCTCTGTGTCCGGTTCATCTTTTACGAAATAAGCCAGATATTCAATATTGCCCTCCGGTCCCGTAATCGGTGAATAGGTCAGTCCCGCACAGGAAAGGCCTGCACCGCGTGCAAAGTCAAGGACAGAGCGGATCACTTCTTCGTGCACCTTCGGGTCTCTGACGACCCCCTTTTTCCCGACCTTCTCCCGTCCGGCTTCAAACTGCGGCTTGATCAGCGCGGCGATCCGCCCCTTCTGCCCGAGAACGCCTGCTGCCGGCTCCAGAATCAGCCGAAGCGAAATAAAGGAAACGTCCACGGATGCAAACTGCGGAATGTCCGGTAGATCTTCCGGGGTCAGATTCCTGGCGTTGAAGCGCTCCATGCACACGACCCTGGGGTCGTTTCTCAGCTTCCAGTCAAGCTGCCCGTGGCCTACGTCGATGGAATACACCCGCCGGGCCCCGTTCTGCAGCATACAGTCCGTAAAACCGCCTGTAGAAGCGCCGATGTCCATGCATACCAGATCCTTCAGGTCCAGTGAAAACGCAGCGATCGCCTTCTCCAGCTTCAGGCCGCCCCTGCTGACATACGGCAGCGCATGGCCCCTTACTTCTATCTCACAGTCTGTGTCAAACTTCATCCCGGCCTTGTCTTCCTTCTGTCCGTTGACATAGACCCGGCCGGCCATTATTGTCGTCTTCGCCTTCTCTCTGGAACTGAAATAGCCGTTCCGCACAAGAAGGACGTCCAGTCTCTCTTTCATCTGATGTTTCCGATCATTCTTGTCTGGATCCGCCTTGAGACCGAATCTGCGTCGATTCCCGTCGCTTCACGAAGCAGCTGCACCGAGCCTGCCTCGATATATTCATCCGGAAGCGCAACCTGCTCCACGGGAACATCGATTCCCTCCCTGTTGAAGAAGGAAACAACCGAATCCCCGAATCCGCCCTGCTCTACATTTTCCTCCAGTGTCACCAGCAGAGTATGCTCTGCTGCTGCCCTGCGAAGCACCTCTTCATCGAGCGGCTTCACAAACCGGCAGTTGACCAGGCTGCAGTTATAACCGTTGCGTTTGAGATGATCACGCACCGAAGCGGCCGTCTCAACCATACTGCCGCAGGCAAGCAGGCACACGTCGCTCTCATCGTAGAGGACTTCCCATTTCCCGTATTCGACCGGGGCCCTGAACTCCCTCATTCCGTCCCATGCGGTTCCCCGCGGATACCGGATCGCCACCGGATAATCCGCGGTATGGATCGCCCAGGTCAGCATGTCGGCAAGCTCCCATTTATTCTTCGGGGCCAGTACCGTCATATTCGGGATGAGGCTCAGATAAGACAGGTCAAAGATGCCCTGATGGGTCTCCCCGTCTGCGCCGACCAGGCCGGCACGGTCTATCGCAAAAATGACATGCAGGTTCTGCAGGCATACGTCGTGGATGATCTGGTCAAACCCTCTCTGCAGGAAGGAGGAATAGACTGCAAATACCGGTATCATGCCGCCCGCTGCAAGTCCCGCACTGAACGTAACTGCGTGCGGCTCCGCGATTCCCACATCGAAAAACCGATCCGGATACATACCGCGGAACCGCCTCAGTCCGGTTCCGTCCGGCATCGCCGCGGTCACTGCAGCAAGGTTTTCCACCTTGCGCCCCTCCTTGCACATCACGGTACTGAAGATGTCGCTCCAGTCCGCCTTCTCCTTCCTGTGCGCCGGAAGCCCCGTTTCGATCTCAAACGGGCCGGTTCCGTGGAACCTGGCAGGCATCCGTTCCGCCGGGGAATAGCCGTGCCCCTTCTGGGTAAGCACATGCACCACGACCGCACCCTTCACCTTCCGCGCGTTCCTGAAGACATTGACCATCTGGTCAATGTTGAAGCCATCGATCGGCCCGAAATACTTGATGCCCAGCTGCTCAAAGAATGCGCCCGGAAGCAGCATCCCCTTCAGTCCGTTCTTCACGTCGCGGATGCGTCCGATCACATTCTCGCCGCCGCTGGGAAGCTGACGCAGTTTATCCTCCGTCGCCTTCTTCAGACCGTTATACGCGTTGTTGGTACGCAGAGAAGACAGGTACGACGCGAATCCTCCCACATTCTCGGAGATGGACATGCCGTTGTCGTTCAAAACGATGATAAAGTTCGTATCCAGCCGGGAGGCATTGTTCAGCGCTTCGTACACCATGCCGCCCGTAAACGAACCGTCCCCGATAATGGAGACAACCGAATACTGCTCCGACGCCAGATCTCTTGCCTGCGCGATCCCGAGCCCTGCCGAGACGGACGTGGAACTGTGCCCTGTGTCAAATGCGTCGCACGCGCTCTCATGGCGCTTCGGGAAACCGGACAGGCCTTCGTACTGGCGAAGCGTGTCAAAAGAGTCCCTTCTGCCGGTCAGAATCTTGTGCGTATAGGACTGGTGTCCCACATCCCAGATCAGCTTGTCCTCAGGCAGCGTAAACACAAGGTGGAGGGCCATCGTAAGCTCCACCACCCCCAGGTTGGACGCGAGATGCCCGCCTGTTTTCGACAGGCTTTCGATCAGGAAGTTCCTGATCTCCTGCGCAAGCGCGGCATAGTCTTCCTTCGGAATCTGCTTTATATCGTTGGGTTTTTGTATCGAATCCAGGATCATATTTATTTTCTTCTGGTCGCCAGTTCTTCCAGGAGCTGACGCAGGAAATCATGCTTCGCACCCAGGGAATCGAAATTCTGAAGAGCGCTCTCCGACAGCTGCTCTACGCGCGCACGCGCGGCGTCAATACCAAACATGGAGACATAGGTTGTCTTCCGGTTGCGCACGTCGGATCCGACGGGTTTGCCGGTCTCCTGCGTGCTTCCCGCCACATCCAGGATGTCATCCCGGATCTGGAACGCAAGGCCGATGTCCGACCCGATCTCCTCCAGCTTCAGGATCTGGTCCTCCGAAGCGCCTGCAAGGATCGCCCCGATCATCAGGCTGCCCTCTATCAGCGCGGCAGTCTTGGTCTTGTAAATAAATGACAGCTGTCTTTCCGTCAGGGAATGTCCGTCATGCTCCACATCGCAGGACTGGCCGCCGAGCATTCCCGTCAGGCCGGACTTGGCGGACAGGACAGACATCGCCCGCGCCGTCCGCTCCCAGGCAGCCGCCTGATCAGGCATGTTTTTCACCATATCGAAGGACAGCATCGCCGTCTCGTACGCATAGTTCAGCAGTACATCCCCGGCCAGAATCGCCAGCGGCTCTCCGAATTCCCTGTGCGTGGTCTTCCTTCCCCTGCGCATGGAATCGTTGTCAAGCGCGGGAAGGTCGTCATGGATCAGGGATGAATTATGCACCATCTCCATCGCCGCCATGAACGGGGCAATCTGCGTCCCCTTCCCGCCGTACATCTGGAACGTGCACTCCATCATAAGCGGCCTCAGGCGCTTGCCGCCGGACTCCATACTGTAATTGACCGCAGACACAATGGTGGACAGCTCGCCTTCTTCCTTCGGAAGATAGTCTTTGATCACTGTATTGACATGCACTGTCCTTGCCTTTAATTCATCATTGAAATTCATCTGTGCACCTGCCATTCTCTATTACCCGTTGTCCTTCTCTTCCTGAAATGAATCCTCGTCCATGGGCCGAAGGACATATCCGTCTGTGCCCGCTTCCTGCGTAAGCACCTGGACCTGCTTCTGGACAAGATCGATCTTTTCACCGGCCTTCCCAAGCAGGGCGCTTCCCTCCTGAAAAAGCGCAAAAGACGCCTCCAGGCCTGTCCCGGAATCCTCCAGGGAACCTGTAATCTCATCCAGCCTTGCAAAGATCTCTTCCAGTGTCATTTCCCTGTTCGCATCATCTGCCATCTTCATCCATCTCCACTTTCTGCGCCAAAGCGTACACGCGTCCGTCTCTCATCACGATCTTCAGTCCGTCGCCTTCGTGAACGCCGCGTACAGACCCAAGGCCCCTGCCGTCTGTTCCCTCGACATAGGCATATCCCTGATCCAGCCTGGACTGCGGCGAGAGGGCCCTCACTCTTCCCGAGAGAACCTCCAGCCTGTGAATGGCCCCGTCCAGCTTCTGCCCCATCGCATGGTCCTGCGCCTGCCGGACGCGGTCCGCCTTCCCCCGGCTCTCTTCCATCTTCTGCTCCATCAGCGCCTGCAGTCTCTCTGAGGACTGTGCCAGACGGAACCTGCTCTGCTGCAGCATTCCTTCCGGCCCCTTCAGGCGGAGCCTGAGCTGGCAGCGCTCCGCCGCGCGCCTGCTCTGGTCGATCTGCCGGTTCATCAGTCCCAGCATTCGGAGCCTTTTTTCCTGAAGCATCTGCTGCACCTTCGCCATGTCCGCAACCGCAAGCTCTGCGCCTGCCGAGGGCGTCGGCGCGCGCAGATCCGCAACATAATCCGCGATCGTCGTATCCGTCTCGTGGCCGACCGCCGAGATAACCGGCGTGGAACAGTTCCAGATCGCATACGCCACCTTCTCTTCGTTGAACGCCCACAGATCCTCTATGGATCCGCCGCCGCGCCCGACGATGATCACATCCACAC
>CAJOKX010000122.1 GCA_905235415.1 uncultured Lachnospiraceae bacterium | reverse complement strand
TCTGCACTGTACCCGCATCGTCATTGCCCACAGGCTGAGCACGATCCGGGATTGCGACCGTATTCTGGTGTTGAACAAGGGGAGAATCACAGAAGAAGGAAGCTATGACGAGCTGCTCGCAAAGGGCGGAGAATTTGCCGAACTGGTGCAGTACCAGCTCATATAAGGTTTGTAATACAGAAAAAGGGTGCCTGATGGCACCCTTTTTTACAGCTAAAGACCGAGAACAATTGATAAAGTCCGGATACTCGGTTAAAATAAAGACAAACACCTTGTTCAAATGTAATATGACGAGACAGGGGGGTGAGACACAGGACTGAACGAAGTGCATGATCATTATGAACATTAAAAGTCAGGGATCAATGACAGAAGGAGGATATTGACATGAATCGGAGAATGATGGTCCTGGCAGGTTTTTTTGCAATGACAGCCTTTGCCGCGATGCCGCTGCAGGCAGCTGAAGAAGAGCCGGCCGGAGAAGAGAGCGGGATCCTGGATGCCATACTGGGGGAAGATGGAATAGCCGGTCAGCTGTTTGGAGAAGGCGGATTGCTGGAAGGGGAACTTCCGGAGGGAACGGATATTGATGGTATGATCGATACCCTGAAGGAACAGCTGGGAGAAGCAGACAGTGAGATCGCCCAGGTGGCGGGCAGCATACTTGACAAGGCTAAGGAGGAATACGGCTCTCTTGATCTTGATTCGCTGGAAGAGATTCTGACGCCTGTTCTGGGACAGCTTCTGGGAGACGGATCGGATCTGGAAGGCTTAGACTTCGAGAACCTGTTTGCACAGGGTGATATGGCAAGAGAACTGGCGACAGATTATATACTGGACAAAAATGCGGACATTCTGGAGAGCGGTGACGTACAGATCGTGGATGTCGGCAATATTTACGAAGAGATGGGACGTTCGGAGGAGTTTCCGTATCTGACGTATGTCCTGCAATATAACTATGAGGAGGATGAGGAACATCAGCTTCACTATCTTTGCGGAAGCGGGGATCTGCTCCTGATGACGCTTCAGGAGGAAGAGGACGGGAGCTTAACGGCTCTGGACCCGCGGATCGTGGAAGAAGACTATGAGACATTTCTGCAGGATTTCTGCGAAAATACAGACGATACACCGGAAGAATGCCTGGAATCGATAGAGTTTGCGAAAGCATATTCTCCGTATACACTGGCGAATTATCTGGAGGAACATCCGGAATACATCGGACTCGAATACGATGGTGAGATGCTTACGGCTGAGGAACTGGAAGATATTGCCGCCGAGCGGCTGTTGACCCTGTTTCCGCCTGAAACCGAGTCGGAGATTCAGTAACGCCTCTGATGACTGAGAAAACGATAGGATAAACATAAAAAGGGAGGACTTACATATGCTTTTTGAAGCTCTGGGCAAGCTGAAGCACCAGATCATCATTTCATCCATACTCATGATGATTCTGGGGCTTTTTTTGCTGATCGTTCCGGAAGAATATGACGAGATTCTCGTCCGGATTCTCGGATATGCCGCTCTGCTGCTGGGCGGCGTGATGGTGTGGGACTTTATTGGCGGGAACAGAAAATTCAAGGACTACATCCTGTTTATCGCAGCACTGCTGCTGATGGTGCTCGGGATCTATGTCCTGATATCGATAGACAATACCCTGGTCGTGCTGAGCGTATTTTTTGGCATTCTGCTGATCGTAGACGGTGTGCACAGCGCAGCCCATGCGTGGATGTACGCGCGCCGTGCCGGGGAAAAATGGTGGTGGGTCCTGCTTGTGCTGAGCGTGCTGCTGATCGGGGCCGGCATCATCATACTCAATAACCCCTGGTGGGATACAACACATTCCTTTGTGAAGGTGATCGGCGGAACGGTCCTCTTCGCATCGGCGGTTGGCATCGTGCGGCTCATTCTGGTATGGCCGCTCAGGAACGTGTAAGGAGGGGTGAGAGATGTCCGATACGAAAAACAAAGAAATGAATCCGGATGTGCCGCAGGAGGCTCCGGTAAAGAGCAAGGATGAACTGCAGAGAGAACTTGCTGCAAGCAAGGAAGGCTTTGAACACACCGCGATGGAGATGACACCGGAGCTGGAGGACCTGCTCGCGTCTCAGATCCGCAAGGACAAAAAGGAGAAAAAGAGAGCCGCCGAGATGCTGGGCGTTCTGGCGAAGCACAACTTCTACGCAAACGGGCTCACGCCGGAGGAACTTAGAACGACGCTGGAGGATCTGGGTCCGACCTATGTTAAGATCGGTCAGATCATGTCCAGCCGTGTGGATCTGCTGCCGGAGAGTTACTGCCGGGAACTGGAGAAACTGCGTCAGAACGTGAAACCGCTGGATCCGGCTGTTGCCCGTGCTGTGATCGAGGCGGAGACCGGGAAGAAGATCGACGAGATCTATAGTGAATTCCGGGATGAGCCGATCGGTGCAGCGTCCATCGGCCAGGTCCACTATGGCGTTCTGAAGGATGGAACGAAGGTCGTGACGAAGGTGCAGCGCCCTCTGATCGCGGATATGATGCAGAAGGATTTCGATCTGCTCAAGGGACTGGGCGGACTGCTTGGCGGAGGAGACAGCACCGGATCGGACGGCGATGCCCTGGATCTGGTGACCATCATCGAAGAATTTGAGAAAGTCACCAAAGAGGAGCTGGACTTCCGTATTGAAGCCGCTAATACGCGTTTCTTCAAGGAAGAGATCCTGACTGACGGGAATGTCACCTGTCCCACGGTGGTGGATGAACTGACGACGGAGCGCATCTTCACCATGACCTTTGTGGACGGCTGTTCGATCGGCAAGCTCGAGGCGCTTCCCGGACAGGGGATCGATCCCATGCAGGCCGGACGGGATATTCTGGAGAGCTACCTGCATCAGGTATTTGACGCCGGAATCTTCCATGCGGATCCTCATCAGGGAAATATCATGGTCAGCGGCGGCAAGGTGTACTGGATCGACTTCGGAATGATCGGAGAGATCACGGAAGCGGATATAAATGCCCTTCAGAAACTGATCGTCGGCCTTCTGCGCGGAGATGTGGACGCGATGGCGGACGGCGTTCTGGCGATCGGAACCAGCTGTGCGGAAACAGACCGCAATAAACTGAAAGAAGACCTCGAGGCATTCAGTGCCAAGTATATGAATGTTTCCACGCTGAGCGACATCGACTTTTCGGCACTGCTGGGCGAGGTCTGTGACCTGGCGGATAAGCATCATATTGTGATGCCGGGCAGATTCACCATGCTGGTTCGCTCTTTCCTTACGATAGAGGGTGTGATGGAGCAGCTGTGCCCGGATCTGAATCTGTTCGATATCATCTCCGAGAAACTGATGGACCGCATGAAGAAGTCTTTCAGTCTTGAACAGGAGATCATGTCTCTGGGTCAGGGTGTTCTGGACGTGGGAAAGAAAGTGTCCCAGATTCCTCAGCTCGCGGCGGAAGCACTGACGGACGTCATGAAGGGAAGACTGAAGATCAACATGGGGCTGACAGGATATGAAGATCTGATCAGGGATCTTGGAGAAAAGGTCAACGACATTATCCTGGTCATCATAGCCTGTGTACTGTTCTCAGGAGGCTGCCGGCTGTGTCAGACGGATATCCAGCCCTTAACGCCTGCCGGGATGCCTCTCATCGCGCTGATCGTACTGCTGGTGGGGATCACACTGGGCATCTATGCGCTGAAACGGGTCTTCCGCAAAAAATAAAAAGATCACCTTAGATGCGAGTTAACCATATAGTACTTTTATATGGTATAATCTTTGCAGATGATCTGCCCGCCGGGAGGGGGCGCAAAGGGAGGGATTTTTCATGAAATATGTAAGGCTTTCTGACAAGGTGTCGCTTTCCGGAATCGTCCAGGGTTTCTGGCGCCTTCCGGACTGGCACATGTCTGATGAGGAGAACGCAAAGCTTCTTCGGGACTGCGTAGAGCGGGGAGTGACGTCCTTCGATACGGCGCAGGTATACGGACTTGGGGCCTGCGAGGAACAGCTCGGCAGGGCTCTTAAGGTCTCCGGCCTGAAGCGCACGGAGTTCCAGGTCATTTCCAAAACCGGCATCGCGTGGTCGGATCCTGAAAAGGGCGGCTTCATGCACTACGACACACGCTATGATACGATCGTAAACTCCGTGAAGGAGAGTGTCCGCAAACTGGGATGCGGATATCTCGACCTGCTGCTGATCCACAGGGAGGATCCCTGCATCGATCACCACGAGGCAGCAAGGGCGCTGAAAGATCTGAAGAAGGAAGGCGTGATCCTGGAGGCCGGCGTCTCCAATTTTGATCCGTTCAAATTTACGGCGCTGAACAACTGTATGGGCGGGACGCTCGTGACCAACCAGATCGAGTGGAACCCGGTATGCTTTGAGCATTTCAATTCCGGCATGATGGATGTGCTCGTGGAGAAAAAGATCCACCCCATGATCTGGTCTCCGCTGGCCGGCGGCCGAATCTTCACCAGCGATGAAGAGACGTGCGTGAAGGCAAGGGCAAAGATAACCGAGATCGCCGAAAGACACGGCACCACACCGGATACGATCGTCTACGCGTGGCTGATGCATCATCCCGTCGGAGCGATACCGATCTGCGGGAGCAGGAACGCGGAGAGGCTTGACAGAGCGATCGCGGCACTTGACGTTAAGCTTACCAACATGGAGTGGTATGAGATCTATGTGGCGAGCGGGCAGCAGAGACTGAGGTGAAAAAGATGAAGATACCGCAGGTACTGATCAGGCAGGCCGACCTTCTGGAGGCCTATTATAAAGAGAATTATCCGCCGCTCGCGCCGCTGGCGAAGCAGTGCTTCCTGAATACGATCGAGACGACGGTGAGACAGCTGGACGACGGAAGTTATTTTGTCATCACGGGGGATATCCCGGCCATGTGGCTGAGAGACTCCGCCGCGCAGGTCGGTCTTTACGCGCGCTTCGCGAAGGACGATCCGGAGCTGCAGGAGATCCTGGAGGGGATCATCCGCAAACAGACGGAGCAGGTCCTTGCGGACGCTTACGCCAACGCTTTCAATCCGGACGCGTCAGATCCGGACAGGGGCTTCCCGGATGAGACCGAGCGCGGGCCGATCGTCTGGGAGCGGAAGTATGAGGTCGATTCCCTCTGCGCGCCCCTCTATCTCTCGGATACCTACCTGAAGGCAACGGGAAGGACGAAGGTCTTTACGGATGACTGGCTGAAGATGGTCCGCAGGATCATTGAAGTGTTCAGGACCGAGCAGGACCACAGCAAGTCCGGATATTATTTCCGCAGGTATGACTGCCCGCCCTCCGATACGCTCACGCACGAGGGCAAAGGAGAGCCTGTGGCGGTGACGGGCATGACCTGGTCGGGCTTTCGCCCGTCGGATGACGCCTGCAGATACGGATATCTCATCCCCTCCGAGATCATGGCCGTCTGTGCGCTGCGGAAGGCAGCGGACATCGCGGAGCAGGTCTGCGGCGACACTGCGACCGGCAGCGCCGCGCGCGGGCTTGCGGACGAGATCGAAGAAGGGATCCGCCGGTACGGGATCGTTCAGCATCCGAAATACGGAGAGATCTACGCGTACGAGACGGACGGCATGGGCGGCGTGAACCTGATGGATGACGCCAATTCCCCGAGCCTTCTGGCTATTCCGTACCTCGGGTACGCGCCGGAGAACGATCCGCTGTATCAGAGAACGAGGCAGTTTATCCTTTCCGCGGACAACCCCTTCTTCTTCAGCGGAAAATACGCCAGCGGCGTGGGAAGCCCGCACACCCCGGACGGATATGTGTGGCATATCGGCCTGGTCATGCAGGCGCTGACCTCCTCGGACCGAGGGGAGATAGACGGCATCCTGAAAATGCTGAGCGAAACGCACGCCGGGACGAACTTTATGCATGAATCCTTTGATCCGGACGATCCGGAGAAATACAGCAGACCCTGGTTCGCGTGGGCCAACACTCTTTTTGCGCAGCTTCTGGAGGAGCTGATGGAGCAGGATTACTTTGGAAATAAATAACCTGTAAATATATCAATGTAAT
>CAJOKX010000121.1 GCA_905235415.1 uncultured Lachnospiraceae bacterium | reverse complement strand
ATAGGCAGCCGACTAAGCTTTGCGAGTTGCTGCAGCCATGGAAGCGACCACGCTTCTATAGGAGCTGGGAATGGCTGCAATGCAACCGATGCAAAGCGCAGGCAGGCAACGTGTTTTCAGTGTGCCCACAAACTCAGCAGAGTTGGCTGGCCTGTGAACTGTACCCCCCTGCCCGCAGGAAAGCGCCGGTGAGGTCTGTTTTTGGAACTGCATCTATGGTATAGTATAGCAGTGGAAGCGATAGAAGGAAAATACGGTATCAAACGAATCGTACGGGAAAGGCGGGCAATCAGATGGCAATGAATCCGATGGCAATGATGAAATTAAAGGAACGGTTAGAGCTTTTCGGAAAGGATCATCCGAAGGTGGTTCCGTTTTTTGAGATGCTGAACAGGGAAGGGCTGAAGGAAGGCTCTATCTATGAAATGAAAGTGACGGACCCGGACGGGAAAGAACACGTTATGAATATGCGGCTGAACACGCATGATATCGAGACGATCCGGATGCTGATGGAGAACAAAAAGAAAAAATAAGAAAGAATCAGGGGTTGCAATTTTCCCGCGCTTGTGGCATAGTAATGCAGTACGCAGACAGCGTGCCGGATATGGAGACGTAGCTCAGCTGGGAGAGCAACTGCTTGACGTGTAGTAGGTCACAGGTTCAAGTCCTGCCGTCTCCACTGCGAAGAGAGATCAGTTGTGGTCTCTCTTTTTTTCACTCTTTACCGCGTGGCCCCCGCATTGTTTACACTTGTTTCAACTCAGCGGAATATGGAACAGTCTACATCAAAATCACAATATACCGATCTGCTCAGGCGGATGATTCTGCTGGCGCTGCCGACCATGACGGAGGAGATCCTGGCCACCCTTCTGCAGTACGTGGATACTGCCATGGTCGGACATCTGGGGGAGCGGGCGACTGCTTCTGTCAGCGTCACGACGACGATCGGCTGGCTGGTGGGGAGCATCGCATATTCGCTGGGCGCTGCGGTGCTTGCCCTGGTTGCGCGCGCCTACGGGGCGCAGGATCGGAACAAGGCTGCAAGGCTTGCCAATCAGGCGCTTTTGCTGACGATCTTTTCCGGGATCGTTCTGGGCGCGGTCAGCATCGCTCTGAGTCCGTTTATCCCGGGATGGATGGGGGCCGAGGAAGCGGTCCGAAAGCAGGCCAGTCTTTATTTTCTGATTATCAGCATCCCCATGATCTTCCGGACATCCACAGCGATTCTCGGATCGGCAGTCCGCGCGACGCAGAACACAAAGACGCCGATGCTCATCACACTGGCGTCCAACATTCTGAATATGGTGCTGAATTATCTGCTGATCTATACAGCAGGACTCGGGGTCACCGGCGCTGCGATTGCGACGGCGGTTTCCTATACCGTCGGAGGAATCCTGATGCTGATGGCATTCCTGCACACCGGGTTTCTCTACCCGCAGCAAAAGGGCGGGCGCACCCTGCGCGGCTGGGGCGTGTCTCTTTTGCCGGATCTTCCGATCCTGCAGGAGGTGTGCGTGATCGCGCTCCCGATTCTGGGGACTTCCGTTGTCAACTGCGCGGGGTATGTTGTGTTTGCCGGGATGGTATCCGGAATGGGAACGACGATCTTTGCGGCGCACTCCATCGCCGTCACTGCAGAGCAGCTCTTCTATATTCCGGGATACGGCCTGCGCACGGCGACGTCCGCCCTGGTCGGGGCGGCGCTGGGAGAGAAGAATGACCGGAAACTGACCCTCTACTGCCGGATCGCCGTCAGCCTGACGCTTCTGATGAGCTGTCTGTCCGGCGTGATTCTGTTCTTTGCCGCAGTGCCCCTGATGCGCCTGTTTACGCCGTCGGCGGCGGTGGTTGAGCTGGGATCCTCCATGCTGAAGCTCGTCGCATTTTCAGAACCCTTTTTCGGACTGATGGTCGTCATGGAAGGGATCCAGTACGGAATGGGATCAACCCGGTATCCCTTCCTGGTAGAATCACTGAGCATGTGGGGCGTGCGGATCCTGTTCACGTATCTGACAGTCTGCGTCTGGCATCTCGGCCTGAGAGAGGTCTGGTACTGCATGATCGCTGACAATGTGTGCAAGGCGCTGCTTCTGTCGCTTCCGGCCATGTGCGGAAAACTGCACATACAGGAGCAGGACTAGCCTGTCCTGCCCGCCGCTTAGCGCAGGATCATTCCGGATCCAGCTGTTTCAGACTCATTTCATTCCAGATCCAGCTGTTTCAGACTCATTTCTTCCAGAAGCGCGTTCCTGAGCCTGAGAAGTCTGTCGGAGAGGTCGACGTACATCTCGTGCGGATTGACAAACCGCTTGGTTTCATCCCAGAGGGTTTCCTTCTCTTTGGTGCAGACGTCCCGCATCTCCATGACGCTCGGAGATTCATATACACAGTCTCCGTTCAGGAAGATGGGCTGCAGGAGTTCGCGCATCTCATAGGTGCCTCCTTTGAGCTTTGTCTTCTTCCAGGTCTCTATCGGATCGGTGAGAATCAGGTCGTCTGCGGGATCGAATGTCTCGTCCTCTAGGCAGATCAGGTCAGCACGAATCTTATGGAAATCCAGGTCGTAGATCCGGTAGATCTTCTTGCTGCCCGGATTCGTGATCTTTTCAGTGTTGTCAGAGAGCTTGATCTTCGGAGTCAGATTCCCCTGCTCATCCTCAATTGCGGCAAGCTTGTATACGCCTCCGAAAGCGGGCGTATCCTTGGACGTGATCAGGTTGGTGCCGACGCCCCATGCATTGATCTCTGCGCGCTGCGCCATCAGAGAGGAGATCAGGTACTCATCCAGGTCGGAACTTGCGGTGATGGTCGCTTCGGGGAATCCCGCCTCGTCCAGCATCGCGCGCGCCTTTTTGGACATATACGCCAGGTCGCCGGAATCCAGACGGATGCCGTACTTGCGAAGTCCGATACCGGATTCCTGCATATAGCGGAAGGTGCGGATCGCGTTCGGGACGCCGGAGCGGAGCGTGTCATAGGTGTCAACCAGAAGCGTGCAGTTGTCCGGATACAGTCTTGCGTAGGTTTTGAAAGCCTCAAACTCATCCGGGAAGCTCATGATCCAGCTGTGCGCGTGTGTGCCCAGGACCGGAACATGGAACAGCTGCCCGGTCAGCACGTTGGAAGTGCCGCAGCATCCTCCGATCACAGCTGCCCTTGCGCCGTAGGTGCCTGCGTCCGGCCCCTGCGCCCTGCGAAGACCGAACTCCATCACAGCGCCGCCCTGCGCAGCGTAGCACACTCTCGCGGCCTTGGTGGCGATCAGGGACTGGTGGTTGACGATGTTCAGGATCGCGGTCTCCATCAGCTGCGCTTCCATGATCGGCGCGACAACCTTGATCAGCGGCTCTCTCGGGAACACCACCGTTCCCTCCGGGATCGCATAGATGTCGCCGGAAAAATGAAATCCCCGCAGGTACTCCAGGAAATCTTCGTCAAACGTTCCGGTGGAGCGCAGGTAGCTGATATCCTCGTCAGAGAAGCTGAGCCGTTTCACATAATCAATCACCTGCTCCAGACCGCAGCAGACTGCGTAGCCGCCGTCATCGGGATTGTGTCGGTAGAAAGCGTCAAACACCACCTTCGGATTGCGTCCGGTTTTAAAATAGCCCTGCATCATGGTAAGCTCATAGAAATCCGTCAGCAGTGTCAGGTTCATGGTACTCATATGCCGTCTCCTTTACAGACCTGTCAACATATCAACGGCATTATAGCATTCTGAAGAAATGAAAGCGAATAATTCTGAAGAAATGAAAGCAAAAAACACTTGCAAAGGGAAAACTTTGCGATTATAATAACCTTCGTCGCAGGCACAAGAGGCATGCGGCGGACCTGCAAAGGGGTATAGCCAAACGGTAAGGCAGCGGACTCTGACTCCGTCATTTCAAGGTTCGAATCCTTGTACCCCTGCTGAAAGAACTTCCGGGATGACCGGAAGTTCTTTTTTCTTTATTTATTTGCCGTGAAAAGAAAAAAGTGCACCGGGCGGCGCACTTTTTATTGTTCGAAATGCAGGTTCTTTATCTGTTCGGAATGCAGGTTCTTCAATTCACGAAGACGCTGAATCTCCCTGATGGCACTGTCCATGTGATCGTTCAGGATGGAAAGCTCTTCCTGATCCGCACTCTTGTACATCTCGACCAGCTGCACAGGCACCTCGTCTACATCTTCGGAGCAGACGCCCCGGACCAGGTAATCTAGGGAGATCTGAAAGCGGTCGCACAGGATGATCATCCTCCAGACCTTCATCATGTGGACGCCGCGCTCCATCTTGCTGACCGTCTGGTCGGAGCATCCCAGGATATCGCCGAGTTCCTGCTGCGTCATATTCTCTTTTTCACGAAATAATCTGAGGCGCTCCCCGATCGGAGCTGCAAGCGTGTTATCGTGTTGGTCTTTCATACGTTCTCTTCTGTCCGGCCCCCGCAACAGGGAAACAAAAATGGAGCAATATGATGCTGTGTATATTCTTGGTCGTCATTTGTTATTATAAATAAGAATACTGCTGCAGACCATGTCTTAAAAAGTCAGATACACACGTCTCTTTTTTCTACCTGCCCGGTCCTTTGAAAAGAGAGTCTTGCGCGAAAAGGCGGGATAAGGTTATTATTTTGGCGGACATCGCGTCCGCACACCGGTCAAAGAAATGAAGACAGAGGAATCAGATGAGTGTATATGAGTTTCAGTCCCGCGTACGGTACTCCGAATGCGGGGAGGACGGCAGGCTGAGCCTGCAGTCGGTTGTAGATTATTTTCAGGATACCGCGACCTTCCAGGGAGAGCATCTGGGGATCGGCGTGGGGTATCTGAAGGCACAGAATATCGCATGGATCCTGAGTTCATGGCAGATTATTACGGATCATTTTCCGAAGCTGGCGGAGCCTGTCACGGTCCAGACGTGGGCATATGATTTCCGCGGCTTTTACGGAATGCGCAACCTGGTTCTGAAGGATGGAAACGGGTGTGACGCCGCCTGGGCCAACAGTGTCTGGGTGCTGATGGATATGGAACATATGCGCCCCGTCAGGGTGCCGCAGAAGCTGCTGGATCTGTACGGGCTCAGTCCGCGGCTGGAGATGGAATATGCGCCCCGCAAGATCGAAGAGAGCGCAGAGGGCGGGAAGATGCAGCCGTTCGCGGTCCTGAAGTCCCACCTGGACACCAACCATCACGTCAACAACGGACAGTATATCGAGATGGCGCGCATGTACCTGCCGGAGCATTTCCGCCTGTATGAGACAAGGGTCGAGTATAAAGCGCAGGCGCATCTGGGCGACCTGATCTGCCCGAAGGTGCGCCGTGAGAAGGACGTCGTCACGGTATCGCTGAGAAACGAAGAGGGCCGGAGCTACTGCATCGTCAGATTCGCGCAGAAAGCGGAAAGCGCATCCTCCATCAAGAACGGAAACACCTGAAAGACGGAAACACCTGAAAGAAAGGACGGAATCACCATGCTGCACCTGGGAGAACAACAGACACTCACGATCGACCGCGTGAAGGACTTCGGCGTGTACCTGACAGACGGAAATGACAGTGTACTGCTTCCTGCAAAGGAAGTACCCAAAGAGGCCGGAAAGGGAGATGAACTGACGGTCTTTCTCTATAAAGATTCATCGGACCGGCTGATCGCGACCACGGCGGCCCCGCTGATCACGCTGCATCATACAGCGCTCCTTCAGGTGAAGGAGACCTCTTCGATCGGTGCGTTCCTGGACTGGGGGCTTCCGAAGGATCTGCTGCTTCCCTTCCATGAGCAGACCCGCCGGGTCAAAGCGGGAGAGACTGTTCTGGCAGGCCTTTATATCGACAAGTCCGGGCGGCTTGCCGCCACCATGAACGTCTATCCGTTCCTGAGCTGCGAGTCCCCGTATCAGAAAGAGGACCGGGTGCAGGCGCGCATCTACGAGACCAGTGAGAATTTCGGGATCTTCGCGGCGGTGGACGACCTGTACAGCGCCCTGATTCCGAAGCAGGAGGCGGCAGGCACATTTCGGATCGGCGACGTGATACAGGCAAGGGTCACCTCGGTGCGGCCGGACGGGCGTCTGAACCTGTCTGCGCGGGAGAAAGCATATCTGCAGCTGGATCAGGACGCGGAACTGATCCTGAAGGTCATCCGGGAGTATGACGGTGTGCTTCCGTTTGATGACAAGGTCTCCCCGGAGATCATCAAAAGAGAGTTCAACCTGAGTAAAAATGCTTTCAAACGGGCGGTCGGACACCTCATGAAGGAGGGGAAAGTCGAGCTGAGAGAGCGGCGGATCTTCCTGACAGGCAGATGACCTGCTGACAGACGGGTGCGTTGGAGTAAAGAAATAGTCAGTTAGAAAAGAAAATAAAGAATGAGTATTGGCCCCTTGAGGTTATAATGATTTCGACCAAAAAAACTTTATACCGAAA
>CAJOKX010000120.1 GCA_905235415.1 uncultured Lachnospiraceae bacterium | reverse complement strand
GCTGGACGAACGTCCACTGGACGTTCAGCACCGTGGCTGCAGCAACTCGCAAAGCTCAGTCGGCTGCCTATGGTTTTCAGTTGTGCCCACAGAACTCCACGCAGAAGGTCGGAGGCTTGCCTGTGAACTGCAACTATTTTTCTCGGTTTTGGAAGGATTGTTCTGTATTCCGCAACGGATATGTGATATAGTATTCAATGCATTGCAAAGGAGCTGAAACGATGAATCGAACGATTATTATTGCAAATCAGAAGGGCGGAGTGGGGAAAACCACGACCGCGATCAACCTGGCTGCGTGTCTGGCGGCAAGGAAGAGAAAGGTTTTGCTGATCGATATGGATCCGCAGGGCAATTCTTCGAGCGGATTTGATATTTCCGGAAGTAAAGTGGACAAAAACATCTATGATGTCATGCTGGGAGAGGCGAACATCGAAGAGGCGGTTATCAAAGATGTCCGTCCGCGTCTGGCGCTGATTCCGTCGGATGTCAATCTGGCAGCCTGTGAGATACAGCTCTCGGATCAGGAGAACAGGAATACGATCCTGAAAGAGCAGCTTGCCAGAATCCGGAACAACTATGAGTTTATTCTGATTGACTGCCCGCCTTCTTTGAATATTCTGACGCTGAATGCGATGTGCGCGGGGGATACCGTCCTGGTTCCGCTGCAGTGCGAGTATTATGCGCTGGAAGGTCTGGCGCAGCTGATGCAGACGGTCCGCCTGGTTTCCGAGAGACTCAATCCGAAGCTGATCATCGAAGGCATCCTCTTTACGATGTATGACAGCCGGACGAAGCTTGCGGCCCAGGTTGTTGAGAACGTTGAGAAGAATACCGATAAGAATATATATAAGGCGATTATTCCGCGCAATGTCCGTCTGGCGGAGGCGCCCAGCTATGGAATGCCGATTATTGAATATGATTCGCGGTCCTCGGGCGCGAGGGCGTATGACGCACTTGCGAAGAAGGTTATCCGGTACCATTTCAGAAAATCATAAAATGGCAGGCACCCTGTGACTGCTCATCTCCAGGAAGGAGGAATCTTGTATGCCTAAGAGAGGAGGACTGGGCCAGAGAGGCCTGGATATTCTGATCTCTGCTTCTGCGCCTTCCGCCGCTCAGGATAACGACGATCCCGTGCAGGAAGAAGACGGCAAAGAGAAGAATACGTCCGGCAAAGCATCCGGTAAGAAAACGGCTGCGAAGAGCACCGGCAAGAGTGCATCTTCAAAGACTGCCGGCAAGAGTGCATCTTCAAAGACTGCCGGCAAGAGTGCATCTTCAAAGAGCGCCGGCAAGAGTACAACTTCAAAGACTGCCGGAAAAGGCACATCTGCGAAGACGTCCGCAAAGAGCGGCGCCGGAAAGGGTGCAGCGGCAAAGAACGCGCAAACCAAAAAGGCAACTGCAAAGAATGCAGATGCAAACATATACCATGCAGGCGCACATACAGAGGAAGCGGCAGTAACCGGTGCATCTGACATCTCCAAGACTGTGAAGCGCACCGCACAGGCATCCGGCAGCACCGCGCAGGCGGCGGATGCAAATGCGCAGGCCCTTCGCGATCCGGTTGAACTTCCGATCGAACAGATCGAGCCGAACCGCGCGCAGCCGAGAAAGAACTTTGACGAGGACGCGCTGCAGGAGCTGGCCGATTCGATCCGCCAGTTCGGCGTAATTCAGCCGCTGATCGTCACGAAGAAGGACGACTATTACGAGATCATCGCCGGCGAGCGCAGGTGGAGAGCCTCCAGGATGGCCGGCCTGAAGAAGATCCCTGTGATCGTCAAGGACTATACGGACAGGGAAGTCATGGAGATCTCCCTGATCGAGAACATTCAGAGAGAGGATCTGAACCCGATCGAGGAAGCCATGGCGTATAAGAACCTGATGGAGGAGTATGATCTGCGCCAGGATGAAGTGGCACAGAGAGTTTCCAGAAGCAGAGCGTCGATTGCCAACTCGGTGCGTCTTCTGAACCTGGATGAGCGCGTGCAGCAGATGGTGATCAGCGATATGCTTTCAACAGGCCACGCAAGAGCACTGCTTGCGGTCAGCGATCCCGAGCTTCAGTATACGATGGCGCAGCGCGTATTTGACGAAAAAATGAGCGTGCGCGACGTGGAACGGATGGTGCGCAGACAGCAGAAAGGTCCGGCCGCGGAGAAGAGACCTGCAGTCAGCGATACGCTGCTGGCCGTGTACGCGAGCATGGAAGAGACCATGAAGAGCGCTCTGGGAACGAAGGTGAGCATCGCTCCGAAAAATGCGCAAAAAGGAAAGATTGAGATCGAATACTATTCGTCAGATGATCTGGATCGTCTGTGCGAACTGCTGAGATCGCCGCTGACGGAGGGGAGGGAGTAACCGTATGCAGGATTCCATATTGAACAGGCTGGGGTTTGATCCCGGAATTCTGATTCTGGGAATGATGATTCTGATGGTCTTTGTGCTGGTCTACCTCGCAAGCATGTCCATGAAGATGTCGCGCTTTATGAAGCGCTACAAACTCTTCATGCGGGGGAAAGACGGCGTCTCTCTGGAGCGGGCCTTCGAGAGTAATTTTATTGAAGTTGACCGGATCGCGGAGCAGAGTAAAAACCAGGCCCGGGAGATTGCGCAGCTGCGCGACCAGATGAACCGCACCCCCGTGAAGACGGGCATTGTCAAGTACGATGCATTTGCGGACGTGGGCGGACGCATGAGCTTTGCGCTTGCCATGCTGGACATGGACAATACAGGATTTGTCATCAACGCAATTCACAGCAAACAGGGGTGCTACACATACATCAAGGAAATCGTCAAGGGCGAATCCTATATCCAGCTGGGTGAGGAAGAGAAGGAAGCGCTGCGCCAGGCGGTTGTCACATACGAGAACCGGGACCAGGAATAAAACGCAGCGAAGAGAGCGCAGAACAAGAGCGCGCAGAACAGGAGGACAAATATGTTAGATATCAAATATGTCAGAGAAAACGCGGAAGTGGTCAAAGAGAATATCCGGAAGAAATTCCAGGATGAGAAGCTTCCGCTGGTGGACGACGTCATCGCGCTGGATCTGGAAAACCGCTCGATCAAGCAGGAGCTGCAGGCGCTCCAGGCCGAGAGAAACCGCATCTCCAAAAGCATCGGCAAGCTGATGCATGAGGGGAAGAAAGAAGAGGCAGAGGAAGCCAAGGAGCAGGTGGTCCGGAACCAGAACCGGGTCGCGGAGCTGAGCGAGAAGGAAAAGGCGGTTGAAGAAGAACTGAAAAAGAAGATGATGGTGATTCCGAACATCATCGATCCGTCTGTCCCGATCGGAAAGGACGACTCGGAGAATGTGGAGATCGAGAGATTCGGAGAACCCGTCGTTCCGGACTTTGAGATTCCGTATCACACGGAGATCATGGAGAAGCTGCACGGGATCGACATGGACGCGGCCGGAAGGGTGGCCGGCAACGGGTTCTATTATCTGATCGGCGATATCGCGAGACTCCATTCCGCATGCCTGTCCTACGCGCGGGACTTCATGATCGACCGGGGCTATACCTACGTCATTCCGCCGTACATGATCCGCAGCGCAGTTGTAGACGGCGTCATGTCATTTTCGGAAATGGAAAACATGATGTACAAGATCGAGGGCGAGGATCTGTACCTGATCGGAACGAGCGAACACTCCATGATCGGACGGTTCATCGGACAGACGATTGACGAGGCGTCGCTTCCTTATACACTGACCTCCTACAGCCCGTGCTTCCGCAAGGAAAAAGGAGCGCACGGAATCGAGGAGAGAGGCGTGTACAGGATCCATCAGTTTGAGAAGCAGGAAATGATCGTCATCTGCAAGCCGGAAGAGTCCCCGATGTGGTACGACAGACTGTGGCAGAACACGGTTGATTATTTCCGCAGCCTGGAGATCCCGGTCCGCACGCTGGAGTGCTGCTCCGGAGATCTGGCGGACCTGAAGGTGAAGTCGCTGGACGTCGAGGCGTGGAGCCCGCGGCAGAAGAAGTATTTTGAAGTCGGATCCTGCTCGAACCTGGGAGAAGCGCAGTCCAGAAGACTGGGAATCCGCGTGAAGGGCGAGGACGGAAAGAAATATCTGCCGCATACGCTCAATAACACCTGTGTGGCGCCGCCGCGTATGCTGATTGCATTCCTGGAGAACCACCTCCAGGCGGACGGAAGCGTCACGATCCCGAAGGCGCTGCAGCCGTACATGGGCGGCAAGGAGGTCCTGGTTCCGTAAATGCATTCATTTCTCAGAGCGGTCGGGTTTTCCGACGGAAATATAACTGAACATGAGATGGAGCAGATCCTGGACGATGTGTACCGGGACTATGACAGTATGGTATCTGTCATCGGCAGTACGAGCGGGACTTCCTACCTGGAAGTCTCCCGCCTGCTGGGTTCCGGGTTCGGGATCCGCGTATGCGGGCAGAAGGATGCGTACGGGTTCCACCGGCTTCATTATTTTCCGTATCTGACCGGAAGCGGGATCACCAGTGAGGAAAATGTGTCGATCTCGCAGTGCACGGACGGGGATTCCTATGCTGGCGTCCTGGAGGACGGCCGCGTCGGGACGTCTCTGATCTTCGCGCTCCAGAATCCCGGGGACTATCAGAGGGAACTGAGGCTGGGACGGCTGGAGGAAGGGCGTGTCACGACGACGCTCTCCGCGCTTTCAAGGAGCGGACTTATACTGCTGCCCCTGAAAGAGGATGCGGATCCGGATCCGGAAGATCCGAGGCTGGCTTACTATGAGGCGCGCACCCGGACGGTGGCGGAGGCGAAGGCCGGCAGCGAGGAGGCGATGGAGCTTCTGACCGTGCAGGATATGGATCTGTACGCCATGCTCACGCGCCGGTCTGAGCAGGAAGACATCCTGTCGATCGTGGAAACGTATTTCATGCCGTACGGGATGGAGAGCGACCAGTACAGGATCCTGGGAACCATTCTGGATGTCCGGCGGGATATCAATCGTCTGACGCGGGAAGAGGTTGTTATTCTGAACATCCGCTGCAACGGGATGCAGTTTGACGTGTGCATCAACCAAAAAGACCTGGGCGGAGAGCCGGAGGCGGGCAGGCGGTTCAAAGGAACCATCTGGCTGCAGGGAAGAGTGAATTTTACAGTGAAAGATTACGCAAAACAGGGGAGCCTTCCGTCCTGACCGGACGAAAGCCTCCCCTGCAGTCATGTGCGGGATTAGAAACTTATACGGTGATCTTCTTAAACGAATCGTTCCACTGATCCGGAACCCATTTTCCGCTGATGCCTTCGACGGCCTGCGCGGCGGTAATCTGCCTGCCGTCGTGATCCAGATCGATCAGGCGGTAGCGGTTGTTGCCCATGCCCATCTCTTTCATATAAGACAGCTGGCGGAGTCCGTGGCGGGTCTCGATCCGCTCCACGAGATCCTGGCTGCTTTCTTTCGGGAGCGCGTATACAAGATCCACGCAGGTCTGGTCAACGGCCAGAATATCCAGGGACGCTGCGATCCCGATATCCGGAACCGTAACGGGCATGGCGTTCACGCCCTCGCAGTCGCAGGAAACGCTCATGTTGCGCAGGACGTTGATGTAGCAGACATTCTTGCCGAAATATCCGAGGGTTGCGTTCGTGGATTCGGTGATCCGCTCCATCAGGGTCTCCTGCTCGATCTCCCAGTGGTCCTGCAGACCGGTGTCGGAGTGGATCCAGCCCTTTCCGTCCCTGCCGTCCGCGCAGCCGATGCCGATGTTCTTGTTGGAGCCGCCGAACCCGCCGATGACGTGTCCTTTAAAATGCGTCAGCGTCAGCAGGCTGTCATACTCCAGCAGGTTCTTTCCGACCGACATCGCGTCGAACCATTTGCCGCCGCGGACCGGAAGGAGCGTGGTGCCGGGTTCGTCGATGATATCCACGCCGCAGAAGATCCATCCATTGACCTCCAGGGTCTTTCTGTGCTGCGGCGTCGTATAGCGCTCGCCGGCATAATAGGTGTTGGTTTCAATGATCGTTGCGTCCTTGTCAGCGAGGCGCTGATCGAACAGATTCCGGACCCAGGGACGCGGAAGAATGTTCGGTCCGTGGGGCTCGCCGGTGTGCAGCTTGACCGCGATGCGGCCCTTCAGAACGCTGCTGACCTGATCGTAGATCTTCAGGAGTCCCGCTTCCGAGAGGTCTCTTGTGAAGAATACAACCGATTCTTCGCCGCTTCTTTCATCATAGGGAACGTACACATCGCCGCCGGTTCCGGGAACCGCATTCTTAATAGGAATATCCATGCCAAAGATCCTTTCCGAATACTGTGTATGATGATACGATAATCGTATCAGAGTGTGCAGATTCATGTATACATTCATCATAGCATCCGTCCGTCTCCCGCACAATATCAGCGGGGAGCGTGGATGGAGGAGGACGTTACAGTTCACAGGCCAGCCAACTCTGCTTCGAGTTTGTGGGCACACTGAAAACACGTTGCCTACCTGCGCTTTGCATCGGTTGCATTGCAGCCACTC
>CAJOKX010000119.1 GCA_905235415.1 uncultured Lachnospiraceae bacterium | reverse complement strand
CAGTGAGTATCTGGGCGTATATATGAATGACGATCCTTCGAAACTGGTAGAAGAAGGATATAATATTTACTATGTATATTATCCTATGCCAAAGATCGTCTACATGAAGGAAGGCGCAAACGGAGCTTTATCGGAGATTGATCCGATTACGCGGAATAATGCATCTGTTACATTGAATGGTGTGACCGTTGCTCAGAATACTCAGCTGGAAGTGAGTGCAGACGCATTTGTTATTGACCAGTCTGCCGCAGGCGGATTCCGCGTACCGCCGGATCTGGACGGCGACACATCGCTGTCACTGAACTATGTTAAGATCGGTGCCGGGACAGCAGGCCTTACAAACGTAAATGGACTTGACGGGGTGTCTGAAGATAAGACTCTGCAGCTCAAGGTGATTGACGGCCAGGTACAATACAGTTTTGGCGGAACCACATGGAGCGCTTTCAGCGGAGATGATCCGACGGTTTATGTCATATACAGAGAAAAGGGATATGATCTGACCGTCACGAAAACGGTTGACGGTATAGAAACGGACAGAGAATTTGACCTGACAATCACTTCGCCAGCGATCACGGAGAGCAGGTACTCCATCAGTGGATATACGATTGAGCAGGGGGGACAGATGGTTACGGTGGATACGATTTCCGCAGTGCCTGCCTCCGGAGACGTTCCGGGATCTATTACGCTCAGGGTAAAACACGGGAGCAGCATCACTGTTTCAGCGCTGCAACGCGGCAGTTATACCGTTGCCGAGCCCGGGCTTACAGGTTACGAAATGTCAGCCTCTGTCGGCGGGTATCCGGTCACGGTGACGGACCATGCAGCCACATTCGTCCTGAATAATAATATCACTGCGGCCATTACGAATAAGCCATCCACATTGCCTGTCAGAGTCATGAAGCTAAACGAAGGGAGTACCTCCCTTGCGAATGCGGTATTCTCGCTTTTTACGGAAGAAGAGTATGCAAAAGGTGAGGATGAGAGAACGGCCCTGGAAAGCAATCTCATATCCGGAGATGGTTCCGAAGTTCCTTTAGGTGAAATAGATCTGGGAGATTTAAATGTCGGAATATACTATTTAATCGAAACAGAGGCGCCGTCCGGGTATGTTCGGCTGAATATGCCGGTAATTATCACAGTAGAAAGTACAAGAGTATATGCTACTTTGGGGAGTGATACTACAGCGCCAAACATTTCAGAATGGAATGAGGAAGAAGAGGAATGGAAGATAACGGTTCATAACAACCCCGGCGTTGCACTCCCCGCCACCGGCGGCACCGGCACATTACCTTATACATTAAGCGGTCTGATGCTTCTTGTCATATCCGCTTTAATGTACGGCTTCAGGATGAGGCGTAGAGAAAGGAGGTTAAACTAACAGCCTCTGATCTCGACGAAAAACTTGCGCCGAAATCTGAAACCGTAGTATACAAACATAATAAATGGGCTGTTCTATCATTGGTCAGTCGAGACGTAACAGGTCAGCCCATGCCAGCTGTGGCAGCGCGAAAAGGTGCAAAACAGCAAAATAACGCCCTTCAAGGGCTGGAACTTAATCACTAGTCCTGAAGGGACGAACAACAAGAAAGGAATGACACGATCATGAAGAAAATGAAAAAGATCTTCGCTCTGCTGATTGCTATGGTTATGGTACTTGGTTTGAGCACAAGCGTATTTGCGGGCTCCATCACAATCACCCCGCCGGCTGATGCTACTGGCGAAATTACAACCAGTTACGAATATTATGAGATTATGAAGGCCTCTATTAATGGTGATAAGATTTCCTACTATGTAGAATCTCCGGCATCTGATACTCTTGCTGGTATGCTCGATGCAGTAACTGTTGATGGCGCAGATCTGTTTACTGTAACAAAATCTGCTGATGGTACACGTTGGAACATTACAGTTAATAAAAAGGCTGATAATACAGACTACACAGATTCCGATGGTGCTAAAATTGCTGCTGCTCTGAACACCAATGCTATTAAAACTGCTGCAGTCGTGCATAACCGTTTTGCATATGATAGTGGTTCTGGAAGTGCTATTGCTGATAATCTTGATGATGGATATTATCTTGTCACTTCCAGCCTTGGTACTGCACTGGTTCTTCAGACACTTGGTGATGTGGCAATTCAGACCAAGAATACTTATCCGGGAACTGGAAAAACCGCTAGCAAGACCAACATGGAAGTAGGCGATATCGTAACCTATACTGTTACTGTTACCATTCCGGCAACCACAAAAGTTGGAGAGATATTCAGTGTTCATGATACTATCGATGAACACCTTGCTCTGCTTAACAGCAATAATCAGATTGCTGCAGCTGCAACAGATTATGCTATTGCAGCTGTTGATGGTGATGGTAATCCAGTAACTCTTACTGATGGAACTCTTAAAACTGGTGAAACCTTTGCAAAGCAGTTTACTGCAACACAAGATATTATTGATTCTAGTTCTGTAGTCCTTACTTATAAGGCAGAACTTCTTAGCACAGCTGCAGACGATACTGGATATGTCAATGATGCTTATACCAATACACCTTCTTATGAGACAGTTCCTGTAACAGTTAAGGTTTACACATTCGATTTCGAGCTTGATAAGAACTTCCAGGGAGTTGAAGGTGATGATGCTTCTAATTATTCTGCCACATTCAAACTTGAGGATGCTGATGGCAACAGAATTTCCTTCGTGCAGACAGGCACAAAGTATGAAAAGGCAGATTCCAATGACACGAACACAGTTAACACAATTACTATTAATGGAACTGACGTAATCAACGTCGTTGGTCTTGCAGCAGAAACTTATAAGCTTACAGAGTTGACGACTGCTGAAGGTTATAATCTTCTGACTGACCCGATTATGGTTACAATTACTGATACTACACAGGATAGCGATACGACTCCTTCCCATACTGTATCTTATACAATCGGCGAGGAGACAGGAACTGGAAGAGTTATGGTTCTCAACCAGTCGGGTTCAGTCCTTCCTTCCACCGGTGGTATGGGTACCACGATCTTCTACGTAGTCGGTGTGATTCTTGTACTTATTGCTGCTGTGCTTCTGGTAACCCGCCGCCGTATGAATTCGAAATAATCGGCGTCTCAGAGGACACGAACAAAAAGCTATATATAAAGCTACACAGAGGGAGCCAGGTCTGATGACCTGGCTCCCGGTGGTTACAAACCACTTACATGATGCATTAGTTTGTTATTTAGCAGTCCTAACCGGTGAAACTGTTATGGACAATCCAAGTTGCTTGAAGATCTTGAGGATCGTATCCAGTTTTGGAGTGGTTTTACAGGATTCGATACGGGCAACAGAGGATTGAGGGATTTCACACATGGCAGCAAGTTCTCGTTGGCTCAGACCAAGAGCGTTTCGCTGTTCGATCATCGCAGAGATGATGGTAGCTTCTGCTTTTGCTTCATCGAGAAGTGTGTAGGCTTCAGGATCTGTTGTTTTTACATGATCCACATATTCATTCCAGTTCATGATTATTTCTCCTTTCTGGGCAGGTAATCGTGCATCTCGGAAATGGCACGGTCAATTTCTCTTTGCGGTGTCTTCTGTGACTTCTTTCGGAAGTGATGAAGCAAAACATAGGTGTCATCTTTGAAAAAGAAGTAGAAAACACGATTGTTTCCGGGACGAAGTTCCCAAATGTCATTTTTAAGATGTTTGGTAATTTCCTGAGGAAGATGAGTTCCATTTTCCTGTAGCAGCCAGATGTAACGGGCCAATTGTTGATATTGGATCCTTGCATCTTTGCTGGTGGAAGACTTCAATCTGAAACCCTTCGAGAAAATCTCGGACATCAGAGTGACAGCGTTGAACATTGACAAGAATATAAATTGGCTGTATAATGACGGCGAAAAGAGGAGCACTGCGACAAGCGGTTGACCTCGTTTCGAACTGGTTAAACTACTTAAAGCTTCAACCGTCACTTGGCCGAGTGGCGGTTGTTGCTTTTTCTCATAATTCTTAATGTGAAGGTGAAACCTAACACATGGAATGTCAGAGTAATCGGCATACGCATCACCTCCTTTCGAAGATGATGGCCAACCGCCTGCGCTATAGCAGTGCCCCTTTGCTCTTACGAGCGTTTCTATCATATCAGAACAAACGTTCGCAGTCAATTCAGTTCTTGATCTAATATCACATCTATAAGAAATCCCAAGAGCAAATCCCAAGAAGCATGGGTGAAACATCAAAAACAAGTTTTGTTCCGACAACCTACATATTCATTCCAGTTCATGGGCTTTACCTTTCTGGACAGGGAATCGTGCATCTCGGAAATGGATCCCGCAATGGTGAACTTTGCAGTACTTGAATATGCACGCAGTCCTGAAAGCAGACAGTGCCGCGGCCTGTCAACAGGGCTTTTCAGCAAGCGCTGCATGCGTCAAGTGCCTGTGCGAGATCAGCGATCAGGTCTTCCTTGTCTTCGAGTCCGCAGGACATACGGATCATTCCGGCCGGAACGCCCGCGGCTGCCAGCTCTTCATCATTCATCTGCCGGTGTGTACTTGTAGCCGGATTCAGGCAGCAGGTGCGCGCATCCGCAACATGTGTCTCAATGGCTGCCAGCTTCAGGTGCTTCATGAAGACCTCCGCCATGGGCCGTCCGCCTGACAGCTCGAAGGAGACGACGCCGCATCCGCCGTTCGGCATGTATTTTCTTGCGCGCTCATAGTACGGGCTGGACGGGAGGCCGGAATAGTTGACGTGCGTGACCAGCGGGTGCGCCTCAAGGAATTCGGCGGCGGCCTGCCCGTTTTCTACGTGTCTGGGCATGCGCACATGCAATGATTCCAGACCGAGGTTCAGGTAAAATGCACTCTGCGGTGACTGGACACATCCGAAATCACGCATCAGCTGAGAGGTTGCCTTTGTGATAAAGGCGCCTTCCAGACCGAACTTCTCTGCGTAGACGATACCATGATAGGAATCGTCCGGAGAGGTAAGTCCGGGATATCTGTCCCTGTGCGCCATCCAGTCGAAGTGTCCGCTGTCCACGATGGCACCGCCCACGGCTGCTCCGTGTCCGTCCATGTATTTTGTGGTTGAATGAGTGACGATATCCGCACCCCATTCAATCGGCCGCAGGTTTACCGGCGTCGGAAATGTGTTGTCCACAATCAGTGGGACGCCGTGACGGTGTGCTGCCGCGGCAAATTTCTCGATGTCAAGGACCGTAAGGGCGGGATTGGCGATCGATTCACCGAACATTGCCTTTGTATTGGGCCGGAATGCCGCGTCGAGCTCTTCGTCCGACGCGTCCGGTGACACAAAGGTGGATTCGATCCCCATCTTTGCCATCGTCACCTTGATCAGGTTATAGGTGCCTCCGTAGATGGTGGAGGAGGCTACGATGTGGTCGCCGCATTCACAGATGTTGAAAAGGGCGAAGAAGTTTGCCGCCTGTCCGGAAGAGGTCAGCATACCGGCACATCCGCCCTCCATCGCGGCAATCTTGGCGGCCACATGATCGCAGGTGGGGTTCTGCAAACGGGAATAGAAATATCCGGAGGTTTCCAGATCAAAGAGCTTCCCCATATCCTCGCTGGTATCATATTTGAAGGTTGTAGACTGGATAATCGGGATCTGACGCGGACCTCCGTTTTCCGGCGTATAGCCTGCCTGTACACATTTAGTTCCGATTCCGCACTGATTCATTCCGGTGCCTCCTTTTGCATGCATAGTCGTGTGCATATTTTCCGTACATTCTGAAATGCCTGCGCGATCATACCGCGCAGACATAATTACCTTGCTATGATACTACATTCCGCCGACGGTGAACAGAGAGAATCTGTACGGATCCGCGCGGCGGAGGGCAGGATCCGTACAGCGCCGCCGTGTTTTCAGAACGATCGCTTCTCCCTGTGCTTTAATATCTCTGACGATAAGCATAAATACATTTTGAATGGCGGTCGTATCTGCATTTATTATGCTTTCGATTGCGATAAAATCAAGTTAAGGGGGTAAATGTTCGTATTATTTTAAAATATACACCTTTAAACTATAAATTTTAAATTCCTCCCACTCGACGGAACACGTCCAAACTTAAATATAGTATATCCAGTCTGCTGCCCCCAAAAACTGACAATGGATTGCGCTTTTCAATTGGATATGCAAAACGGAGAATTCCTGCTGAAGAATGAGTACATGCGGTGTATAATGAGTAAAATGGAATCACCAAAGACAGCTGGAAAGAAGATCGTATGAAACAGGAAACCACCGCAAAGAACAGCAGACGCAGAAAGACCGGGAATGTACTCATCGTGCTCGGACTGGTTTTGCTGCTCGGGGCAGCAGGGCTGACGGCTTACAATATCTGGGACGGGATACGCGCCGCGCGGGAGAGCGAACAGATCATCGGGAAGATGGATGAGATTCTTCCGGATGGACTGCGCGCTCCGGATGACGCGCAGAATGCACTGCAGCGGATCGGCGGACAGGATCTTACGATGCCCACGGAAGAGATCGATGGATATGAATATATCGGGAAGCTGATAATCCCCAGCCTGGATCTGGAACTTCCGGTCATGAAGGAATGGGATTACACCCGGCTGAAGATCAGCCCCTGCAGATACAGCGGCAATTACAAGACGGACGACATGGTTATATGCGCGCACAATTATGCGCGGCATTTCAGCCCGATCAAGAGCATCGGAATCGGTGCGGAGGTGGATTTCCTGACGGTGGACGGCGTGCTCTATGAGTACACAGTCTCGAACAGGGAGACGCTTGCGCCGACCTCCGTCGAGGAGATGATGAATAATGAAAACAACAGTGAGAGCCTGGCCGACTGGGATCTGACGCTCTTCACGTGCAACACTGGCGGGCAGACTCGCTGCGCCGTGCGGTGTGAGCGCACAAAAGAATAAAGCTTGCAATTTCTGCGGATCGTGGTAAGATGATCCCAGACACACCATACAACATATAAGTTTATCTGCATGCAACATATTGTATGTTGCAAAATGCTTCTTCCGGCCGGATCTTATCTGATCCGCGCCATCTGCACATTCGTTTCAGAATCCGATCCGCGTCATCTGCACATTCGTTTCAGAATCCGATCTGATCCGTGCCTTCTGTGAACTCGTTTCAGAGTGTGATCTGCCCACTGATTTCTCAGCGCCATCTGTCCGCTGAGTCTCATTCGCTTTCTGTTCGCCCGATTCATCTTATCCTGCGGGGTCTGTCTGCCATGCTCTCTTTGATTCTGTTCTCGTCTCTGACACTTCTTGTCTTTGCCGCGGTCTGCGCGGTTTCGGACTATCTGACCGGGAAGATTCCCAATTCCCTGATCCTCTGCGGCCTTTCGTGCGCTGTCATTTCCAGGTTCGCGCTGCTTTTTGCGGGAAGCCCCGCGCAGCTCTTTGCACAGCCTGCCGCGCAGCACGCCGGGCCGTTCTTCGCCCGTCTGCTTCTGATGCTGGGGGATATGGCCGCCGGGTGCCTGATTCCGTTTGCGATTCTCATTGTCCCCGTATGCCTGCGGATGCTGGGCGGCGGCGACCTCAAGCTGCTGTGTGTGATCGGCCTGCAGCTCGGCGCCGGAGGAAGCCTCCGGGTGGTATGGTATTCATTTCTCGCAGCAGCAGCCGAGTCGGCGGTGATCGTCCTTCGCAGGCGGAACCTGCACGCGCGGCTGGCGTACCTGCGCGGCTATATACGGGATGTGGCGGCAGCAGGACGAGCGCTTCCATACAGAGAAGGCGCCCGGGGCGGAGCGTTTCGGAGCTTTCCCGGGCAGGCGTCTGATGTGCGGGCGGCCGCGGAAGAGAACGGAAGCGCCGGAGAGAACGGAAGTGCTGCAGAGAACGGAAGCGCCGGAGGGAACGGAAGCGCCGCAGAGAATGGACGCGCCGGAGGGAAGAGAAGCGCCGGAGAGAATGACGGAGAGTTTGCGTTTGCGGTTCCTGTATGGACCGCACTGGCCGCGTATCTGCTGATCCATCTGTAAATCTGCGAAAAAAGCCGCAAAAAAGCCGCATAAAAATGCTGCATCAAAATGTGACAGGGACCGGATATCCCGGTATACAAAGGATTTCCCACGGCACGCGCCGCAAAGAAGTTGACACAACGGTTGGGTGAAAGGAGAGAAACACATGAACATGAAAAAGAAAAAGATCTTTGCAATCTGTGACCTGGAGGAGGCGTATGTGGTGCGCCTTGCGGATTACCTGAATCAGAGCGGGAAGCTGCCGTATCAGGTGCTTGCATTTACCAGCCTGGAGCGCCTCGGGGCGTACGCGAAGGAAAATGAGATCGAGATTCTTCTGATCTCGCCGGACGCCATGTCGGATGAGGTGAAGGGGATGCGGATCAAACGGGTGATGATCCTTTCGGACGGAGAAGAGCCGGACCTGGACAGGCAGCAGATGCAGATCAGCAAGTATCAGGATTCGGACAGCATCGCAAGAGCGGTGATGGATTATGCGCAGGAGGGCGCCGGAGCCCTGATGCCGCAGGACTGCCGCATGATCGCGGTCTGCTCGCCGGTGGGCCGCTGCGGGAAGACGATGTTCGCGCTGACGCTTGCGATGCTGGCGGCGGAGGAGGGACGGACCATGTACCTGAATCTGGAGGGATACAGCGGATTCGAGCCGCTCTTTCGGACCACGTACCGCAGCGATACGGCGGACCTGGTCTATGCGGCCGGGGAGGAAGAGCAGAACCTGGCGATGCTGATGGAATCGTCGGTGGAGTCTTTCGGAAGTCTGGACATCGTGCCGCCGGTCTTCTTCCCGGAGGATATCCGGGACATCTCCTGCAGGGACTGGAAAACATTTCTGGCCCGCGCGTCGGAGGCGGGCGCGTATAAGACGATTGTCCTGGATGCGGGGATGCAGGTGAGCGGAGTGACGGATCTGCTGGAAATGTGCGACAGGTGGTATATGCCTGTGCTGCAGGATCCGGTGTCCCGTGCAAAGATCAGCCAGTTTGACAGGAATATGGAGGCGCTCGGAAAGGAGAAGCTGCTTTCAGCCATGACCCGGGTCTACCTTCCGGAGGTGTCGGTCAGAAACAGCCAGGGCGCGCTTCTGGATGATCTGGTATACGGCAGGATGGGACAGTTTGCGCGCGCCCTCCTGAAGGAAAGCGCGCGCCCCGCCGCGTGATTGTGATAAATTGTGCGAGCGTTCAAGAACGTCCCGGCGATTATTTTTCGGTGATCAGTTTCATGATGATGTCGACAGCGCTGCTCTGCGCACTCTTTTCCATGGCCGCGATATAGGACTGTCTGCTGTCTTTGAGCGCGCGCAGGGAGGAGATGAGACTGTCCTGCGTCAGGTCCTCCTCCCTGAGAACCATGCTGTATCCCTGCTTCTGATAGGAATCGGCGTTGAGGATCTGGTCCCCGCGGCTTGCGGCAGCGGACAGCGGAACCAGGAGGTTGGGCTTGCGCAGCGCCAGAAGTTCGCAGATCGAGTTCGCGCCGGCGCGGGAAAGCACCATGTCACAGAGCGCGAAGAGATCCTTGAGTTCATCCTGAACATATTCAAACTGGGCGTATCCTTCCCTTCCGCTGAGCGATTCATCCAGATGGCCTTTACCGCACAGGTGGATGATCCGGAAGTCTTCAAGAAGAGGATCGAGGGCTGCGCGCAGCGCCTGGTTGATGGCAACCGAGCCCTGGCTGCCGCCGGTCACCAGCAGAACGGTCCTGGGATCCGGACCCCAGTTCAGGAACGAGAGGGCATTCTCCCTGCTGCCCTCCAGAAGCTCGGCGCGGATCGGAGAGCCGGACAGAACGGCCTTCTCTTCCGGCAGATACGAGAGGGTCTCCGGAAATGAACAGCAGACTTTGTCGGCTGCGGGGATGGCCAGGCGGTTCGCAAGTCCGGGCGTCATATCGGACTCATGAATGATCGTGCGGATATGGAGCGCGGAGGCGGCGCGCACAACGGGCACGCTGACGAATCCGCCCTTGGAAAAGAGAACGTCCGGGTGCAGCTGCTTTAAGATGCTTCTTGCCTGCCCGTATCCGTGCACGACCCGGAACGGGTCCGAGAAGTTCTTCACGTCGAAGTACCGGCGCAGTTTGCCGGAGTCGATCCCATAGTAAGGGACGCCCTGCTCTTCGATCAGGTGCTTTTCAATCCCGTTGTAGGATCCGATATAGAAGATCTCATAGCCCGCTTCTCTCAGAGAAGGGAGCAGTGCGATATTCGGTGTGACATGGCCTGCGGTGCCGCCGCCGGTCAGAACGATTCTTTTAGACATAGAGTGCGGATCTCCGTTTCATCAAGTGTTGATAAAGTGCCGCTTCCATTATACTGCATCTGTCAAAGCTTCGCCGCGCGGATTACGCGGGCGCACTGATCAGGAAGTTGCAGTTCACAGGCCAGCCTCCGGCCTTCTGCATGGAGTTCTGTGGGCACAACTGAAAACCATAGGCAGCCGACTAAGCTTTGCGAGTTGCTGCAGCCATGGGTGCTGAACGTCCAGTGGACG
>CAJOKX010000118.1 GCA_905235415.1 uncultured Lachnospiraceae bacterium | reverse complement strand
GCATTTTCATACACCGCGAAGCGAAGGGCCGCGCCCTCCGTCTCCTCCGCGATCCGCTCCAGCAGCTGGCGTCCGTAGACCTGCACCGGCGCCTTCCGGTGAAACCGGTCGCCGATGTCCAGCGCGGACAGGGCCTCCCGGTACGCCGCGGGCCATTCCTCCGGCGCGCGGTGCACGTTGCTGATCCCGGCCCGCAGCCGGATGCCCGTCTCGCCCTCGACGGTGTCGATCAGCGCCAGCGCGAACTCCGCGATCTCCTCCGGATCCTCGCCGGCCTTGATCAGCAGCGCCCGCCCGGCGCCATCCTCCGCCAGCAGGTCGTTTTCCTCCATGGGAGCCAGCTCCCGCAGCGTTTCCGTCAGGGAAACGTCCGGCTTCTCCTCCGGCCGCAGCACCACGACGCAGCTCGCCGCCGGCATTCCTCTGCTCTCCGCCACGGTCTCCGCCCCCTTTCCACGATCCTTTTTCTTTGGGATTATATCACAGAACCGTACAGTATCTCAAGCTCTTCGTACACCGTTCATTCACGGCCGTACACTGCTCCTCCGCCGCTTCCGGGACCGGCCGGATCGGGCGGGTTTCGCTGTTTCGCGGCAAAGCCGGTTCAGACCGTGGAATATGCAGATACGCCGGACATCTTCAGGCTCCATCCGGGTGAGCTGTTCTGCAGGAATACCCGGCAGAGACAGACAGACGGCTTTATTTCTCCACGATCTGTTCCGCACAGCAAAAAAAGTGCATGCTGCACAGACGGCCTGTCTCATGAACACAGCATGCAAAGCAAACAATTCTCTTTATAGAGCCACAGATGTGACATTGCATCAAGGATGTATCATTTCTTACAGATTCCTGCTCACATGTTCCAGGGCGATTTCCACTGCGCCTTGCGCAGCATCTTTCCGGGGGATACTCAGACGGACATCAGGATATTCCGCCTGCAGCAGCCGAAACAGTTCTTCCCGTACGATCCGGGAGCGCATCAGCACGCTGCCCCAAACACCCACAGGCAAATCCCCTGTCTGATCCATCCCCAGTTTCCGGATAACCTCCCGCGTCAGATCGTAAAGGCATTTCGCGGCTTCTGTCAGGATATCCCGCGCATAAGGGTCGCCGGCTTCCGCTTCTTCACTGATGACAGCTCCGAGGCCGGGCGTTTCCTGCTCCGCCGCGGCCATCCGCATACCATAGTCCATCAGTTCTTTCCGGGTCGTAATACCGGTTTTCTCCCGGATGCGGTCAATCAACGCGGAGTCCGGACGGCAGCCGTCCATCCACCGGCTGAAATGGCGCAAAGCCAGAGCGTCCATGTACCGGCCCGATCCCTCGTCTCCGAAGATGGCAACGGGCCAGCCGCCCACTCGCAGACTCTCCCCGGCAGCGTTTTTGCCAAAACAGATAGAGCCTGTTCCCGCCAGGATGATAACTCCCGTGTCCCCACAGGCAATACGGAATGCCAGTTCCACATCATTCATACAGAGGACAGGACAGCAAAACCCTTTACAGCTCTCGTAAAGCTGCCGGAGAATTTCCCCGTCCTCCGGGCTGTCATAGCCTGTCGTTCCGCAGACAATGGCACGGCAGTTCTGAGGCTTTCCGCCGAAACGGGCCAGGCACTCCGCCAGGTTTGCTTCGATTCGCCGGGTTGTTTCTTCAAAAGAATAGAAATAATGGCTGCAACCCGGTGCTATGTATTCCGCCAGCACAGTGCCGTCCAACGCCGCGGCACGCACAAGGTACTTCGTACCGCCGCTGTCAATGCCGAGCACGTAATGATTTGCTGTCTGTTCTCGCATGTAACGCATACCACCTTTTTCATCTGATAAATTCCCGGTAGCAATTGGAACGTTATTGTTCTTTCTTCGGATGTCTCGAACTCTTAGATTCATTGCGGCCGATCAGTTTCCGGATCGGGTGTTTCACAGAAACTGCCTGGTGACACCGGGATCCTGATATTCTTCCTGTGAGCAAAAGATATCAATGAAGCCGGGAGTGATCACCATTCCCTCCGCTTCTATGATTTCCGCATCCTCCCGAGGCAGATCTTTCCCCACTGCAGCAATAACACCGTCGCGGATCATCACATCCATCTTCCGGGGCCCGCATCCCGTTCCATCATAAACGATACCGTCGCAAATCAATCGTTTCATAGTGCTCGTTCTCGCAATCCTTCCAAACAAGAACACTTTGCCATCATGTGTATCTTCTGTCAAGAAAAAAATCAGAATCGGGAATTCTGCCTTTCCCGGAGACGATCTTCTTTATTGCTGCTCCTTTTCCCATCTCGATTCTCCGCCTTGCAAACCTGTCTGTGCTGAACCGTCGAGCTAACGATCCCCTCCCCGTCACGGCCCCAAAGCGAAATAACAGCATATATTTCTTTTTTCAGCTTTCGAACAGGGTCATGGGAGCAGAGAACTACCGGCGGTTATCAGAGACCGCCGGCAGTTCTTGATGAATCATCCGTTCAAAAGCATTATACTCAAAGCTCACTTGGATCGATCACAATATCATTGATATCAATATCATGACCTACTGCGACAGCATCCGCCAGAATCTTCTCCGCAGCAGCGCATCCGACGCCAAACCGGCATGCTCCAAGCTTATACATCTTCAGGAGAGTGCCCAGATCGCGTACTCCTCCGGCAACCTTGATCTTAATCCGATCGCCCACAGTATCCTTAATCAGCTTCACATGATGCAGCGTCGTGGGTTTGCCTACGGAGAAACCGGTCCCGGTCTTTACGTAGTTCGCACCGCTTTCTATAACCAGCTCGCAGGCTTTACGGATTTCATCGTCAGTCAGCAGCATTGCCTCAATGATTACCTTCATGGATATATCCGGCGCAGCCTCTCTCACAGCCTTCATATCCGCAAGGCACTCGTCATACCGACCGGACTTGAGCAGACCAACATTCATCACCATATCATGCTCGGCAGGCTCAAACTGAGCCCATTCTTTGGCCAGATAAACCTTTGTGGACGTAGCCTCCTGACCGGACGGAAAAGCCAGAGATGTGCCGAAGGCTACTCCTGTCCCTTTCAGCGCAGCTGAAAGCTGAGGATAGTAGCAAGGCCAGCAGAAGCATGTTCCACAGCCATATTTTTTCGCAATCTCTACCATGTGATCCACATCTTCAGGAGTTGTGTCCAGTTTCAGCACACTGGGATCCATCATGTAAGCAATGTCCTTTGCATTCAGGATGTCTTTTCTGTATTCCTTCATAAGCATACTCCTTCTTTCCAAATAATCTGACCCTGTTATGTATGCAGCTCCGTCAGTTTCCCAAACTGTTTGCGGGTTTCAACAAATTTCCGGGTATAGATCGGATTGTATGCGACACATCCGACCGGTTGCTGACGGATCATTAATTCCTCGCAGTTCATACACTGCGTACAGTACCTGATCTCTTCCTCCCTGCCTTCTGCCAGCTTTTGCGGAGTGTACGGATCCGCCATGGACTGGCGTCCCAGACCAATCATATCCATACACCCGTCCTCTATCACCCTGGCTCCCATTGCCAGCATCTGCGATTTTTCCGGATCAATGCAAAGCAATGTATTTCGCTTTCCACGGAAGGGAGAGAAGCCTGATCCGATTACGACTGTCTCCGGTTTCAGCGCCTTCTTCATCAAATCGGCAAAGTAAATATGGAGATATGAAAGCTCCGCCTCATCCTTGCACGCTTCCATATAGTGCATCGCAGCGTGAACGTTGCCCAGGCTTTCGACAAAATAGCTTGCGCCGCGTTCCTCCAGTCCCTGAATCAGATCGATGGATTCTGTCAGATCCATTAACGGAGAATCCGGCCCGGCGCTGCCGCATCCACCTGGGAAGCCTTCCCACATGGACATCTTGGATCCAATCAGAAAGTTTTTGTCCGGAACCGCCTTGCGGATCCGCTCCATCAGGTCATAAGCAAACTGACGTCTTTTTTCCCACGGCCCGCCGTATTTCCAGTCCCGGTCATTATACGGGCGCAGAATCTGCGAACCCAGATATCCATGACAGAACTTCAGGTCGATTCCATCAGCGCCGACTTCCTCGCAGATTCTGGCAGCATCCACAAACTGATCCATAATGCGGTCTACTTCTTCTTCCGTCAGAAGATCTCCCCCGATGCCATACATCGGCTTCACACAAACCTTCCGCGAAAAATCGGATTCACTGATTTCTCCGGAATGCGTCAGCTGGAAAACAATCAGTGTCTCGCTGTTTACTTCCTTTAACCGTGCGATAAAGTTTTTCAGTGCTTTCACGTTGCGGGGCATGATTTCAAGCTGCGTCTTGCGCGCTCGGGATTCGTTGGTGACGGTGATCGCTTCCAGATCTACAAGTCCGAACCCTCCTCTGTAGAGATTTGTATATCTCTGCAGCGTCAGATCTGTCGGATTTCCCTCGCTGTCTGAATCAACACATTCCATAGGCTGCGCAAAAAACCTGTTTCTGCAGACGCGCGGGCCGATCTGAATCGGAGCCAGCAGTGTTTCTCTGTATCCCATCTGTACCTCCTTCTTTTCATCTGTACTTTCTTCTTTCAGCGGCTGTGCCTTTCGGCAGTTTACAGCTCTGCCCTATTCTCTGTAGAAATTAATCCGATGATCTGCTTCCGGGCTGACCAGAACCTTGATCAGCTTCTGGTTTTTGCGGATCTCATTCACCGTCTGTTCCAATTCCTCCAGCGGAACGACAGCGGAAATCAGAGGCATTGGATCCACGCGCCGATACTTCATCAGGGTTAACGCATCCCCCCAGTCATAGCCGATTCCGGCAGTACTTCCGCTGATTTTCTTCTCACTGATTACAAAATCCACAGGATAGAAGGAGGCTGCATCGTCATCTGAACAGATTCCGAAGGACTCCAGTTTGCCTCCCTTTCTCAGCATCCGGAACGCCTGTTCGTAGGTTTGGGAATGTCCGACAGCTTCCAGCACAAAGTCTGCTCCGACTCCGTTCGTCAGTTCCAGGACCCGTGCTTCCGCGTTTTCCGTCTGAGCGTTGATGACATAATCGGCGCAGACTGTTTTCGCAATTTCAAGCCTGTACGGATTTGTATCAATCACTATGACCGGAGCGGCTCCGCGGAGTCTCGCCAGCTGCGCATGCATAATGCCCAGCCCCGCACCGATCACGACGACCGACCGTCCCATGACGGCGTCCATCTTCCTTGAAGCGTTCAGGCAGGCGGTCAGAGGTTCCACGAAAGCAGCGCACTCGTCGGACACCTCGTCCGGAACTTTATAAATGTTTTTCCATGGCACCTTTACATATTCGGCAAATCCGCCGTTCACATGAATACCGATCTGCCTGAAGTCTGAGCAGAGAAGCGGCTCTCCGATACGGCAATGATAACACGTGCCGCATGTGATACAGATATCGTAGGTTACACGATCTCCGACTTCCATATTTTTCGCATTTTTCCCAACCTTCGCGATCGTCCCGTACACCTCATGCCCCGTTATCAGAGGGAGACAGGCGACTTCGTCCGCATACTTTCCGGTGTAGGACCCCCAGTCAGAGCCGCATATACCGCAGTATTTAACCTTGACCAGAACCTCATCATCATTTATTTCAGGAATGGGCACCTCCTTCAGTTCGTAATGATAGGGGCGCTCCAGTACCTGTGCTCTCATACCCGCCATTGCAATCCTCCTTTTTTTGTTCAGGTTGTAAACAGTTTGTCGCTGCGGCCTTCATAAGGCGCGCTGATCATCAGCGGCCGCAGAAAATCGATTGTTTTCCGGTCTCCGTCCTCCAGACTCATAATCACATCCTCATCTTCATAATTGTAAACTCCGTCATAACCCCCCAGGTACAGCAGACTGATGAGTTTCTTCCAGTTTATATCTCCCCAGCCGGGAATACGGAAACGAAACGATCTGTCCTTGCGCACAAATCGATCCTGCATATACATATTGAGGCCGCCCATCGGCAGATTGTGCTGAATAATCTCACAGTCCTTGGCATGCACCGTGGCAATGCGGTCGCATAATACCTGAGCGAAGCAATACACATCGATACCGGAAAAATATACATTTGCAGGATCAAAGTTCAACATAAAGCTTTCATGCCCATCCACCACCTGCAGCAGCCGCAGCGTAGACTGGATGTCATAAACAACGTTGTTCGGGTGAGCTTCAAAAGCAACTTTGACTCCCAGTTTCTTATATTCGTCAAATACATATCCCCATTTTTCCGCAAAGGCTTCTTCCTCATACTTCCAGCCGTCCGCTTCAGGCCAGTCATTGATATGTCCGTAGTTCTCCATTCCCGAAAAAGCCACCACATGTTTCAGTCCAAGCTCCGCAGCCAACCGACCGGCCTTCAGCATGCTTTCCTGACCGAATCGTATTTTCTCCTCCCTGGTCCCCGGACAGATACTGTCCATTCCCTTGGAATAAGGGCCCATGATCAGCGGTGAATCAACATGATTGGACAGACCGGAAATAAACAGCCCATAGCTTTCCACCATCTGCTTCAGTTTTTTTGCATTGTTTCCCCTGAGAAGTTCATCCACGTCAGTCTGCCCGTTCCCGGTAAAGGCCGGAATCTCAACCGCGTCATATCCCAGTTTGGACGCAATTCTGCAAACCTCCTCCAGCGGCAGATC
>CAJOKX010000117.1 GCA_905235415.1 uncultured Lachnospiraceae bacterium | reverse complement strand
CGCCCGAGGCCGAAAAAAGAAAAAGGCATGAAACGCCTGACGGGCGCATTCATCCCCGCACATCCAGGATGGACGGGGTTTTCTGCGAAGGTTTTATAAACGGATATTTCTGAGGGGATCAGATGACGCTGAAGTTTTTCCATTTTCCGCTGCGAAAACGGATCACGTCCAGCGTTCCTTTCACACACCAGTCCAGTCCCATGGCAAGGGCAATGCCGATGACGCCCATCTGCAGCCCCCGGCCCAGAATGAAGGACAGCGCCGTGCGGCAGACGACTGTGGCGAAAATGGAACTCCACAGGGTAAACTGCACATCTCCGGCGGCGCGAAGGCCGGACGAGAGCGGCGATGTGAACGGCTGTATCACAGCGGCGAAACAATTGTGGATGATGACAATGATCCATATGAGGGTACGGGTTTCGTCGGAGATGCTGTACAGCGGCAGGATCAGCGGAACGAGGGCCAGAACCAGGGCATTCCAGACGATCGCAAGGACCAGCGTCATCCGGGTGAGCTTGCGCATATACCAGTCGGCCGCTTCCGGATCCTGTGCACCCATGCACTGGCCGATGACTGTAATAAAGACCGGACACATGGAGACGGACATGCAGGCCGCCAGTGACCAGATGGTCTGACCGATTCCGTTTGCGGCGATCTGGGAAGTGCCGAAGGTGGCAATGAGGGCTCCCAGCAGTACTTTCGCCAGCTGGAACACGCGTTCGGAACTGCGATCCGCAGGATGCGAAGATCCATACTGCGGTCATTTTTCAGAGTCAGAGCCGGGCGAAGCGTCACTGCATTGTTTTTGTTGAGGCACAGTCCCGTCATGACGACTGCCGCAAAATACCAGGAGATGGTAGTCGGCCACGCGACGCCGGCCGCTCCCGCGTGCAGGACAAATATGCCGATCGCATTTCCGACGACATTCAGAAGGTTCATGGAGAATGAAACATACATGGTTGTCCGGGTCTTCCCCATGGATCGATAGAGCGCGGCGCCAGCATTATAAAGTGCATTCGCCGGGAAGGAGAGGGTGACGATCCAGAGATACGTCCTGCATGCCTGCATCACTTCCGGCTCAACCGACGGGTACAGCACCGACAGGATCCCGTTTCCGAAGAGCAGCATCAAAATGGAGCAGGCCGCTGAGATGAATAATGCGATCCGGTAGAGCTGGGATGCGGATAGATCCGCCATCTCCTTATTCCGGTTTCCCAGATACTGGGAGACAACCACGGCGCCGCCTGTCGCGACTGCCGTAAACAGATAGATGAAAATGGTATATACCATGGTATCCAGAGAAACGCCCGACACGGTTGCCTCCCCCGCATAGCTCACCATCAGGGTGTCGGCAATTCCCACGATCATCTGCAGAAGCTGTTCGATAAACAGCGGGATAATCATCGCTTTCAGCGCCTGGTTGGAGAATAACTGGCGGTCTTGCGAAAGAGCCGGTTTCGGCGTGATCCATGAAGTGATAAAGTTCATTCCCTGTTTCCTCCCTCGATGCCTTCATCTCTGTCCTTCAGATCCGGCGTCTCCATACAGCCGATCCGGTAGGAATCCATCACCAGCGTATCCATTTCCGAATAGCGGTAGCGGGTGACGATCCGGAGCCTTTCCGGGAAGCCCGGCTTCTTCGCATATTCCTCTCTGACCAGGACATCCTGCACATAGACCAGGTCCGGATCCATCTGCTCTTCTTCTTCCCTGCAGGACATCCCTTCGATGACGTCTCCTCTCGACTGCCTGTGCACGATGTGGTAGTCGCACGCAGCATCAAAAAAATGACATTCGAAGGGCGTCTCCCGCGCAAACTGCTCTTCCCCGTCAAAGCATATGTCGCCGCCATTGACCACATAGGGCTCAAACAGCAGGGCGGAGCGGAAATACGCAAGGAGGTATCCCTTCTTTGGGATCTTCCGGGCGAAATCAGCCTTCATAATGCCCTCCTTCCAGCGCGTCCTGATACCACTTCCGCATCAGAGCATCCTCTACCATCGGGTCATACCGTTCCCGGAACATCTGAAGGATATCTGTCGGGATCAGTTCCTCCGCGCTGTGACCGGCCGCGTACTCCTGGCGGTCGGCCGCTGCCAGCGCTTCGATGCGCGATCTCAGCATGCCCCTGATCACCGCGTCGGTCAGCCCGGAGCCGTATTTCAGGGCGCGGCTGCTCTCCGGATAACGGACCGTATACCAGGCAGGCGGGATCTCCTGCGCGAGACGATAATACTGCCCCTGTGCAGGATACGCGATCACCTCTCCGTATCCGTCTTCTGTCCTCTCTCCGATAAAGCAGTGCCGTATCGAAGATATGTCAACCGGATCCCCGGCCGCCTCCACACGCAGGACGGAGCCTGCTGCAAGCAGTCTCGCAGCCTCCCGCTCCATTCCCCATGCAATCGATCGACTTGCATCGATCTGTACATTCGTATATTTCCCGCGCAGGATCAGCTTCCCTTCCAGTCCCAGTTTATATTCCAGTTCGCCAAGCAGATCCTCCGCGCTGCAGACAGGGACCCCTTTCTCATTGTACAGTGCCATGTGCGACGCGCAGTACACGTCGAAGGTTTTGGCGAGCATCGGGGACTGCACATGCGGCTCGTCCACCCGCTCCACTGTGCAGTACACAGAACCGAAGCCCTCCTCTGTCAGGTCCCCGATATACCCGAGCGGGTTCTCAAACCAGTATCCGGCAATCGCCCGGATCTGTTCATCCGTCCCATAGATCTTTCCGCGGAAGACCTGGCCGGTCGACAGGGCGTCATACATTTCCCCCTCTGCAGTCATGATGTGCTGCGTCTCAGGCGTCGTATGGCGCACCAGATGCCCTGTCACATCATAGGTGTATGCGCCTTCCAGCTCTATGTCCTGCTCCACGATGCGCGGATCCTTCCCCGGTGCCAGACGATACCGCAGCTGCCCGCGGTCGAGCTTCACAACCGACACGCAGGCCGGAACCGGCAGAAGGCGCCGTTCCCCGTCGCTGATATAGGCATTCGTACAGATGAGGGGCTGCGGAGTGCCGGCCGCTTCCTCCTGCATGGAAGCAGATGTGCCCTCCTGCGTGGAAGCAGATTTCCCCATCTGCAGGATCCGGCTCACCGCATCCCGCACATACTCTCCCGGGATATAGTCACAGGTCTTGCTGCGCTCACCATACGGAAGCCGGAAACAGGCCGGTGAGATCAGCATGGCGGAATACTCCAGGGAATGGAAGCTGCACTGCCCGGGCAGGTCCGGCGCGGGATGCGTTGTCTTCTGCACTTCGCTCAGGGACATCTGCACCTGCCCGCTGACACTGCCGGTTTTTATTCCGAGATGCGTAATCCCGGCCAGAACCTGTTCAATCTCCGCTCTTCTCTCATCGGCAAATGAGATGCCTGCCTTGAGGATCCGGCCGGCTTTCAGGCTGCGGATATGGCACCCTTCCTCCTGCACGTAATGATCCCTGGTGAAATAAGAACGGATAAACGGCGCGCAGCCCGGCATGTCCAGCAGGAGCTTCTGCGCGCTGTTCACCAGGCCTTCATAGCCGTCCGGCCGCGCGAATCCGACCTTGATGCCGCGCATGTCAAGTCCGGCCTCAGACAGAATCTTATACATGGGCAGGAACGGGATATGCAGGGAATCAAACGGGATATCATACCGATACCCGATCACCCTGTCTGAAGGGTCCCTGAAAGACACCTCTCCGATTGTCCTGATCTGAATGATGTACATAGCTGATTCTCTCCGAAAAAAGGCTGCGCACGCCTTCATGGATGCCGCAGATGCGTTCCGCGTTTGTTATATGCATGTCAAAAGCTGCGCCGCGTCAAACCACACGGCGTGCAGCCTGCCTTCCTCATCCTCATAGAGCGGCTGGCCGAGCATTCTCACCAGATCCAGTCCGCCCCTTCTGCAGGACGCAACCCACTGCCTGTGTTCCATGCGGCCCATTACATAGGACTGGAGAAGCATCCGCTTCTGTTCCTCACTGAGGGACGCTTTTCGAAGCGCCTCCGTACGCGCCAGCAGTGCGTCGAATGAATAGGGCTGACCGTCCGCCTCCGGATCCACGCAGTACGGGCGAAGCAGCAGGTTGACCCCCTCGTTCGTGATATAGGAATGCTGCCTCCACATGGGAAGTTCCTGTATATTGCCCTGCTCTCCGATCTGATAATCGATCCAGCTGCCGGCGAATCCATCCCGCAGATTGCATTCCAGCTTCGCAGTCGTCTTGGCGCTTTCACAGCATTCCTCTGCCAGGTGAAAGGCTCTGTGAAACCCGGTTTCGGGCGTGACAAATGCAACGCCGGCGCACGCATACAGGGGGAACTTCATTTCCTCCGACTCCCACAGGAAGCTTCCCCGCAGGTTCTGGAAAAACAGCTTCAGGAACGGCATCGCCAGATCTGCCGAGCAGATGCAGTTGATATCGTCTCCTCCCTGAAGGACAATGTAAAAGGAATGCTGAAAATCGCGCTCATCCGTCCAGCGGTCAGCGTACGCCTCCCGCAGATGGGAGAGGGTCCGATCCAGCGTCTTCCGGATCACGGTCGTAATGTTCCGGTTGATTTTCCGCCTTGCGCGGATTCCCTCTTCATACCCCCTGGTGTTCTGAAGGATTCTCCCGATCGAGATGCCGAGGTTGTTGCCGTCCGCATGAATCACGGCCAGATACTTTTTGCCGTCTCCTCCGACAGACGCGTTCATATCCTTCATTTCCACGATACAGTCTCGTCTCAGCGCTTCCTGCCTGCGGATGGCGGACGATACGGAATAATACCCGCCGTTCTTCGGATCCCGCCCGATTGCATTTTCACCGGAATTGTTCTCCCGGACGGTGACCGGAAGCGCCCCGAACGGATCCGAGATTTCGCACGAGGCTTTATTGGCGTACAGATTCCGGTAGAGCCTGAATACGTCTTCCCCGAGGTTGTCCGTCTTTTCGGTGACGGCCGAAGCCAGGTTGAGGGAATAGGAGTGATCCAGATAGTATCTGGAGACCTTCCGGATGATCTGCCGGCACAGCGCCCCGGTGCGGACGATGCACAATGTATTGCCTGCCGCGCACAGGATCATCTGAAACTGGATCTTCTTCGATGTGAAATAAGGGATCGGGGCGTCCGGATCCATGCTGAGGTCATATTCATCCTCAGAAAGCGGCGGATCGGTATGCTGCAGCGCATAGCGGACTGCGTCATCCGGAACGTGCACGATCAGGTCGCTTCCGCCCAGTGTATCGATATAGGTGTTGCCCCGGAATATGAAGCGCTGAATCTGTCTGGTGTCCAGAAGACACAGAACCTCTTTATCCATCAGTCTCTCTTCCATTCCGCTCCCTCACATCTGCACGCTGTCTTCAGAAGATCTTCTCCGGTAAAACCGATACCGCCCACTCTTTGCGGATCCTTCTTCGCAAGGATCATTTCCAACAGTATACCGTATGAGGGCGCATTCTGTCACCCGGTCTGCAGGCGGTTTTCCAGAACACCTCAGCCCTCTTTCTGCTCCGCGTTCGGTGCGTTAGCGCCATCTTCCTTAGAGCACGGCTGCGATCCGCCAGAGTCGCCGAATGGTCAACGGAGTCGCCGAACGGTTGCCAGGGGCGGCCGTTCAGTTCCGGCGTGTTTGAGGTATGGACAATTGAAGAAACGTACAGGATAATATGATCAGATGCACCATCCAGAGAGTACAGACAGAAAGGAGTCCCCATGAGTACACCGGTATATGAGAAACTGAAACACTGCACGGATCAGGTTGCTTCCCGCATCCGGACACGCCCGGAGATCGGCATCGTTCTGGGATCGGGGCTGGGCGCCTTCGGGTCGCAGATGAACGTGCGCGAGATCGTGAACTACGGGGAGATCGACGGCTTTCCAACCTCCACCGTGAAGGGCCACAGCGGAAGATATCTGTTCGGGGAACTCGAGGGCCGGCAGGTCGTCATGATGCAGGGCAGGGTTCATTATTACGAAGGGTATGATATGACCGACGTCGTACTGCCCGTCCGCCTCATGGGAATGCTCGGAATCCGGACGATTCTCCTGACCAACGCCGCCGGCGGCATCAATCCCACCTTCGGACCGGGCACGCTGATGATGATCCGGGATCATATCTCCGTGTATGTTCCCAGCCCGCTGCGCGGGCCCAACGCGGAAGAGCTCGGAACCCGGTTCCCGGACATGAGCCACGTATATGATCCGGGTCTGCAGGATGTTATCCGCACATCCGCTCAGGAAGAAGGGATCGCTCTGCGGGAAGGCGTCTACATCCAGCTTCCCGGCCCCAACTTCGAGACGCCCTCCGAGATCGCCGCATACCGCACGCTCGGCGCCGACGCCGCAGGCATGAGCACCGCCTGCGAAGCCACCGCGATGAACCACATGGGGATCCGCATAGGCGGCATCTCCTGCATCACAAACATGGCCGCCGGCCTCAACAGTGCGCCGCTCACCCACGAGGAAGTGCAGGAGACCGCAGACCGCGTCGCCGCCGACTTCACGAGGCTCTTAAAAGCAGTCGTGCGCAGCTGCCCGGCAGTATAAGCAAACAGCGAGCAGCTGCCCGGCAGGGTAAGTAAACAGGGCACAGCTGCCCGGCAGGGTAAGCATACAGGGAGCTGTTGCCCGGCAGTATAAGCAGACAGCGGGCAGCTGCCCGGCAGAGTAAGCAATCAGGGTACAGCTGCCTGGCAGTATAAGCAAACAGCGGGCAGCTGCCCGGCAGGGTAAGCATACAGGGCGCAGCAGCAAACAGGGCGCAGCAATAAACAGGGGGCAGGCCTCTTCACAAAATGTGAGGAGACTGCCCCCTGTTCGTTTGTTCTGCGTTTATCTCTTCTCTGTTCGCAGTCCCTGCGTCAGCCCTTCAGGCCTCTTGCCTGACGGTCCATATCCTCGACGACGATATCATAGATCTCGCCAAGTGTCCTGCAGTACTCCAGAACCTTCCAGGGTTCATTGGTATGATAATGGATCTTGATCGGATCCCCGTCGCCGCCGACCGCCAGCAGGCAGTCGCCCTGGAAATTCTCTGTGAAATATTCGGCAACTTCATCCTCGTCCAGATCGTCGCCGTCGATCAAAAGCTGCGTATCATATCTGTATTCAAGCATATCCTCTTCCTCTCACAAAACGCCCTCGCTGTGTTAACGCCGCTCTCATGATACTTCCGGTAAGGCTTCTCTGTCAAACCTCTCCCTGTCCTGATGGTTTCAGTTCACAGGCCCCCGACCTTCTGCATGGAGTTCTGTGGGCACAACTGAAAACCATAGGCAGCCGACTGAGCTTTGCGAGTTGCTGCAGCCACGGAAGCGACCACGCTTCTATAGGA
>CAJOKX010000116.1 GCA_905235415.1 uncultured Lachnospiraceae bacterium | reverse complement strand
TCCCTGATTCTGTTGAGTGTGCCAATTCATAGAATACAGGTAAATCCACGAATCTACAAATCGGAGGTCATTACATATTGTCTGAGCAGAGTTGGCTGGTCTGTGAACTGGAACGAAAAAAACACACAGCAATGCGCAGGCAAAGCGATCTTTGGGCTGTGATATCCGCAGGACGGATGGATCCTGTCTTGATTAAAACATGCGCATCATGATATGCTGATAGGAAAGTTTTGAAAAAACCAGACGAAACACTCGCCTGGATGAATGGTCAGGACGCGGTGCGTCGGAAAGCGGAGGAGATTATGGTTCAGGAAGCATTGTCAAAGCTGATACAGTATGCGCTCAAAACGGAGCTGATTGAGAAGGAGGACGCAGTGTTCTGCGCCAACCGGCTGATGGATATCCTTCAGATCGACGCACTGGATGAGGAACAGGAGAAGGCGTTCTTAGCGTGCACTGATACGGAAGCGCCCGGCACAGACGAGCTGGCGCAGATTCTGTCACAGCTGTGTGACTACGCTGCCGGCGAAGGGCTGATGCCGGATGACAGTATCACGTACAGGGATATTTTCGACACGAGGCTGATGGGGGCGCTGACACGCATGCCGTCCGATGCGTCGAAGAAGTTCTGGCACATTTATGCAAAGGAGGGCGCCTCTGCGGCGACTGACTGGTATTATAAATACAGCCAGGATACCAACTATATCCGCCGTGACCGCATCGCAAAGGATATGCGCTGGCTGGCGCACACAGAATACGGCGACCTGGACGTCACCATCAACCTGAGCAAGCCGGAGAAGGACCCGAAGGCCATCGCCGCGGCCAGAAACGCGAAACAGAGCGCGTATCCGAAGTGCCAGCTGTGCTATGAGAACGTGGGATACGCAGGCAGGCTGGATCATCCCGCAAGGGCGAACCACAGGATCATTCCGATCACGATCGACAACCAGCCCTGGTGTCTGCAGTACTCTCCGTATGTGTATTACAATGAGCACTGCATCGTGTTCAACAAAGAGCATGTGCCGATGATCATTGACCGCAGCGCGTTCCGCAAGCTGTTTGATTTCGTGTCGCAGTTCCCGCACTACTTCGTTGGATCCAACGCGGATCTTCCCATTGTCGGCGGGAGTATCCTCGCGCACGAGCATTTCCAGGGAGGCCATTATGATTTCGCGATGGCGAAGGCACCCATCGAACAGGCGCTGACTTTTGACGGATATGAGGACGTTGAAGCCGGGATTGTAAAATGGCCGATGTCTGTGATCCGCCTGAGAGGGGATGACACGACGCGGCTGGTCGAGCTTTCAGACCGTATCCTTCAGGCATGGCGCGGTTACACGGATGAGGACGCTTTTATCTATGCGCAGACGGACGGCGAGAAGCATAATACGATCACCCCGATTGCGAGAAAGCAGAACGGAAAGTTTGAGATCGACCTGGTCCTCCGGAACAACATTACGACGGAGGAGCACCCGCTTGGCGTATTCCATCCGCACGCACAGCTGCATCACATCAAGAAGGAAAACATCGGCCTGATCGAGGTCATGGGCTGCGCGATCCTGCCGGCGAGACTGAAGAAAGAGATGACGGACCTCAAGAGCGCGGTCCTGGAAGGAAGGGACTACCGCGCGGATGAGGAACTGTCCAAGCACGCGGACTGGATGGATGATATCAGATCGAGATATGACGATCTGAATGAAGAGAACCTGGATGAGATCCTGCAGAAGGAGATCGGAATCGTATTTGCAAAGGTGCTGGAAGACGCAGGCGTGTACAAGCGCACGGAGGCGGGCAAGGCCGCGTTCCTCAGGTTTGTGGACTCTGTAAACAGAGCTTGACTCGGTTTGCGGAAGTGAGTAACATCTCTTTGAATAATAACCAGATGAAGGAGAGTGCAGCATGGCAAAGGAAAAGAAATTCGTGGAAGAGATCACTTCAATGGAAGTGGATTTTGCCCAGTGGTATACAGACGTGGTCAAGAAAGCGGAACTGACCGGCTATACGCAGGTCAAGGGATGCATGGTCATCAAGCCGGCGGGGTATGCGATCTGGGAAAACATTCAGGCCGAACTGGACCGCAGGTTCAAAGAGACCGGGGTCGAGAACGTATATCTTCCGATGCTTATTCCGGAGGGGCTGCTTCAGAAAGAAAAGGATCATGTAGAGGGGTTTGCGCCGGAGGTTGCATGGGTGACGCACGGCGGAACGGAAGAGCTGGAAGAGCGGATGTGCGTCCGGCCGACGAGTGAGACGCTGTTCTCCGATTTCTACGCAAGCGACGTTCATTCCTACAGGGATCTTCCGAAGGTCTACAACCAGTGGTGTTCGGTTCTGCGCTGGGAGAAGACGACAAGACCGTTCCTGCGCTCGAGAGAGTTCCTGTGGCAGGAAGGCCACACCGTTCATGCGACGGCTGAGGAAGCACAGGAGCGGACGGAACTGATGCTCAATGTATACGCGGACTTTGCGGAGGAGTTCCTGGCGATCCCCGTTGTGCGCGGAAAGAAGACAGAGAAGGAAAAGTTTGCAGGCGCGATCGCGACCTATACGATCGAGGCCCTGATGCATGACGGAAAGGCGCTGCAGTGCGGAACCAGCCATAACTTCGGCGACGGGTTTGCGCGCGCCTTCGATATCCAGTATGTCAGCAAGGACAATAAGCCGGAGTACTGCCACCAGACATCCTGGGGGATGACGACCCGTATGATCGGCGCTATCATCATGGTGCACGGAGATGACAGCGGACTGAAGCTTCCGCCGAAAGTGGCCCCGGTTCAGGCGATGGTGATTCCGATTCAGCAGAAAAAAGAGCAGGTCATGGAGAATGCCGTCGCGCTGACCAAAGCCCTGACCGACGCCGGAATCCGCGCAAAGCTGGACGATGCGGACAGGAGTCCGGGATGGAAGTTCGCGGATCAGGAGATGCGCGGCATCCCCGTTCGTCTGGAGATCGGACCGAAGGATATCGAACAGGGACAGTGCGTCATCGTGCGCAGGGATACACGGGAAAAGATCACTGCGCCTCTGGATACGATCGCGCAGAAGGTGCAGGAGGTCCTGGAACAGATCCAGAACGATATGTTCGAAGCTGCGAAGAGCCGCATGGAGAGCATGACCTACACCGCAACAACGAAGGAAGAATTCAAAGAGATCGCCGGCAGCAAGAGCGGATTCATCAGAACCATGTGGTGCGGCGACCGCAAATGCGAGGAAGAGATTAAGGATGAGCTGGGCGGCGTGACCAGCAGATGCATGCCGTTTCAGCAGGAGCATCTGTCCGATACCTGTATCTGGTGCGGACGGCCTGCCAGCACGATGATCTACTGGGGAAGAGCGTATTGATATAATCCCTCTTCCCGATGAGACTGCACATTTCCCCGGTCCCTTGAAAGGACCGGGGCTTGATTTCATTAAGGGGTATGAGCAAGAATTTATTTAAACTGAGACAGTCGCTGCTGCTTCTGCTCGCTGCCGCGATCTGGGGATTTGCCTTTGTCGCCCAGAGCGTAGGCATGAATTACGTGCAGCCGTACACATTTACGGCAGTGCGGTTTCTGCTCGGAGCTGCGGCGCTCCTTCCGGTGATTCTCATACAGAATGCACACGCGGCCGGCAGGCGGCGCAGGGGAGAGACCCCTTTCAAGGACGCCCCCGCGCGCTCCGGGAAGGAGCTGTGGAAGGGCGGGATCCTGTGCGGGACTGCTCTTGTGGCGGCAACCAGCGTGCAGCAGTTCGGCCTCGTGAAGACGACGGTCGGAAAGGCCGGCTTCATCACAACGATGTACATCATCATCGTACCGATCCTGGGCATTTTTCTCGGGAAAAAGGTCAAACCGCTGATCGCAGTGTGCGTGGTGATTGCGGCGGCCGGCCTGTATATGCTCTGCATGACAGAAGGGTTTTCACTCCAGGCAGGGGATGCCCTGTGCCTGGCGTGCGCGTTTCTGTTTTCCGTGCAGATCATGCTGGTGGATCATTATGCCAACCGCGTCGACGGCATCCGGCTTGCGGCCATACAGTTCATCACGGCATCTGCGATTGCTGCGGTCCTGATGCTTCTGTTCGAGACGCCCGACTGGGGATCCATTGTTGATGCGGGGATCCCGATTCTGTATACTGGTATTATGAGCTCCGGAGTCGCCTATACGCTGCAGATTGTGGGCCAGAGAGGACTGAATCCGACGGTTGCGTCGCTGATCATGAGCATGGAATCGGTGATGTCGGCGCTGGCCGGATATCTGATTCTTCACCAGACATTTACCGGGAGAGAACTTGCCGGATGCATACTGATGGGCCTTGCCATCGTCCTGGCACAGCTGTGATGACCATCTTATACGGAGGATGCGTGCATGGAGAAAATGAAACTGGTTGTGATTGTCCTGAATAAGACGGAAAGCCTGGAGGAGATGCTGAAGGAGTTTGCCGGACGCGGTCTGCAGGGCGCGACGATTCTGAATTCCCATGGCATGATGCAGGAGCTGGGGGCGGATTCCCAGGTTTCTTTCATGCTGTCGCTGCGTCACGCACTCAACCCGGACCGCAGGGAGAACCGGACCATCTTTATGGCGGCCAGGGAATCGGACGTACCGGTGATTGAAGAAGTGGTCAACCGGGTGACCGGCGGCCTGAATAAGAGCGACACGGGGATTCTCTTTACCGTTCCGATCGATTATCTGACTGGATTAGAGGGGACAGATTCATGAGCATTTCTCTGAATATGATGACCAATCTCGGGATCATGCTCCTGACGGGACTGCTCCTGGGAAGGCTGATGAAACAGCTCGGTTTTCCGAATGTGTCGGGATATATCCTCGCAGGCCTTGTGCTGGGACCGTATCTGCTTCCCGCGCTGGGCTGCCCGTTCTCGATCCTGTCGGAAGGGTTTATCAACGGAATCAGCCTGATTACAGACGTGGCGCTGGGCCTGATTGCTTTTTCAATCGGAGGGCAGCTCCGGTTTTCGGAGCTTGTCAAGGCCGGGCCGGCGCCTGTGATTCTGGCGCTGACAGAATCGCTGCTGGCTGCTGTCTGCGTCGGCGGCGTGATGATTGCATGCGGAAAAGGGCCGGGCATGGCCATGGTCCTGGGATCGATCGCGGCAGCGACGGGTCCCGCGGCGACGATTCTTGTGGTGCAGCAGTACCGTGCGCGGGGGAAGGCGACAACGCTGCTTCTGCAGATTGTCGCGCTGGACAACATGATTGCGCTTCTGCTGTATTCCATTTCCATCTCGGTGATCAAGCATTTCGGCGCGGAAGGAAAAAAGATCTTCTATGCGATTCTCAAAGAGCTGCTGCGCCTTCTGGAAGGTGCGGGGCTGGGCGTCCTGCTCGCGGTTGTGATGCTGTTTGCGCTGCGGTTTTTCAGGCGCAGAGAATACAGGATGACCTTTGTGTGCGGCATTCTGTTCCTGGGACTCGGCCTGGCACAGAAGTATGGCCTGAACGGACTGATTGTCTGCATGATGATGGGCGTTGCGGTTTCGAACCTGAGTGTGGACGCAGATGAGATCGTGGAAGCGGCGGAGCCGATCGCGGCGCCGGTATTCGTACTGTTTTTTGTCGCGTCCGGAGCCGGACTCCCGGTCAATTTACTGCGCAGCGTTCTGACGTTCGGAATCATCTACATTGCGGCAAGATACGGGGGCAAGATCCTGGGAATGCTGCTGGGGGCGAAGATTGCAAAAACGGACCGCAGGCAGTGCATGTATACGGGACTGAGCCTTCTTCCGCAGGCCGGCATCGCGACAGGCCTTGCGCTGTCCGCCGGAAGCATTCTTCCGGAGAGCGCATCGGATATACGGGCCATCGTCCTGACCGGGACTTTAATCTGTGAACTGATCGGTCCGGCGGTGACGAGAGTCAGCCTGAAGGCGGCCGGAGAGATCCGGGATTAAAAGAATCACCGGTCCCGGGCAGGAGGAGCCTGCCTGATGACATCAAAATGGGTTGCAGCACCAGGAAGGGTGCGGCAGCCCATTTTTAAACCCATTTTTATATAAGCTGTTTCTCTGAGATCCTGATATAGAGTGTTTCTGTGAGATCCTGACAGCGTGCGCGCAATGACGAAATGGAATCCTCAGGAAACCACAGGAGCCGGGAGTTGACGCAATTGCATCGCAGGCGGGCGAAGGCAGGTGACGTGTTTACGGGATGACTTTCGTCCTGAGGAACCCTTATGCCTTTTCCAGCACGTGGTCCACACCCATGCTGAGAATCATCGCCACATGTTCATCGTCCAGGGAATAGTAGATGGTCCGGCCCTCCCGGCGGGTCTTGACAAGGTGGCTCTGGCGCAGCGTTGAGAGCTGGTGCGAGATCGCGCTCTGCGTCATATCCAGCTGCTGCGTAATCTCGCTGACGCACTTCTCCCCCTCCTGAAGCGCACACAGAATGCGAAGACGGGTGCTGTCCGCAAACATCTTATAGAGATCGCTCAGTTGCCGGAATAATTCTTCTTGCTGCATACAGAATCTCCTTCTGCGAAATCGGATGAAGCAAGGCACAGGTACGCCGGTGCGTTCTTGAACCTGTAGTTACAGTTCACAGGCCAGCCAACTCTGCTTTGAGTTTGTGGGCACACTGAAAACACGTTGCCTTCCCGCGCTTTGCATCGGTTGCATTGCAGCCACTCCCAGCTCCTATAGAAGCGTGGTCGCTTCTCCACTCCGTTCCGGTCGGTGCTGGACGAACGTCCACTGGA
>CAJOKX010000115.1 GCA_905235415.1 uncultured Lachnospiraceae bacterium | reverse complement strand
GGAAGAAGCCATAAGCGGAAGTTACAGTTCACAGGCCAGCCAACTCTGCTTTGAGTTTGTGGGCACACTGAAAACACGTTGCCTACCCTCGCTTTGCATCGGTTGCATTGCAGCCACTCCCAGCTCCTATAGAAGCGTGGTCGCTTTCGTGGCTGCAGCAACTCGCAAAGCTCAGTCGGCTGCCTATGGTTTTCAGTTGTGCCCACAGAACTCCGTGCAGAAGGTCGGAGGCTTGCCTGTGAACTGTAACTTCCGCTTATGGCTTCTTCCGTACACTGCAGCCGAAGCTTCCGAGCTTTTCTCCCAGGCCGAAATATTCCCCGTGGGAATAGGTGATCAGCCCCGTCCGGTTCAGGTCAAAGCGCCCGCTCTCATCCATGTACGAGGGATCCACGTCCACCGCTTCCACCCTGCCGAGGAACATATCGTGCGATCCCAGCGCGATCTTCTGCACCACCGTGCACTCGATGCAGACCGGGCTCTGCGCGATCAGCGGCGCGCTCACAAGCTTTGCGGCAGGCTGCGCGTCCAGGCCGCACGCTGCGAACTTGTCCACGTCCCTGCCGGACTTCACGCCGCACCAGTCGCATCGCTCCAGCAGCTCCTCCGTCACCAGGTTAACGACAAACTCCCCGCTCTCTTCGATGATCGCATGCGAATACCGCTCAGGCCGCACCGAGATGGAGACCATCGCCGGGTCGGAACAGACCGTCCCCGTCCACGCCAGCGTGATGATATTCGGCCTCTCCCCTTTCCTGGCGCAGCTGACCATCACTGCGGGAAGCGGGTACAGCATATTGCCGCTCTTCCAGACTTCTTTTTTCTGCATAGGATTCCTTCCCTTTCCTGTTTCCCTGCGGGGGACAATTACAGCTCCTGATCCATGTTGAGCGCGTCCATCAGGCTCGGCACCACCTGCTTCTTCCTGGATACAGTGCCCTTCATCTTCGCCACATTGTTCTTCACCCGCACGCCGAATGCATTGTGCAGGACCTCATCCGCATCGTCGCCGTAGCACAGCATCGTCGTGCTCTCGTCGATGATGTTGGTCAGCATGAACAGGGACATGTCCAGGCCTTTTTCCTTATACTGCTTCTCGATAAACGGCTTCATCCGCTCTTCGATCTCATCGAGTTCTTCCTGGCTCATGGACGTGACCTGGCCGATCCCGATGACCATGCCGTTATTGTCAAATGTCTTGAAGTCATTGTAGAAGATCTCTTCCGCAGTCTTCTCGCGAAGCTGCGATCCGGCATTGAACATCGCCTTGGCGTGCTTTTCCGGGTCGATCCCGGCAATCGACGCCAGTTCCCTGGCCGCGACCTTGTCAAGCAGGGTGCAGGTCGGCGAACGGAACGCAAGGGTGTCCGACAGAATCGCGCTGCACAGAAGGCCTGCGATATCCGGCGGAATCTCGATCTCCTTCTCGCGGAACATTTCCCAGATGATGGTTGCCGTACATCCCAGGGGCTCGTTGCGGAAGAAGACCGGGTTCACGGTCTCCAGCGTACCGAGCCTGTGGTGGTCGATGACCTCCAGGATCTCCGCATTCTCCACATTGTCCACCGCCTGCTCGATCTCATTGTGATCGACCAGGATCACCGCCCGCTTGCGAACGCCCAGCAGGTTCCTTCGGGAGATCGTTCCGACGTAGACCCCGTGCTTATCCAGGATCGGGAAGTCGCGGTAGCGCTTCTTCAGCATGGTCTCCTGGATGACGTCCGTGTAATCATGCATTTCAAATGTCGTCAGCTGGTCGGACTTCATGAAGAAATCGATCGGCATGGACTGGTTGATCAGCCGCGCGACATTGTATGTGTCCAGCTTTGTCACCAGGATCGTGGTCCCATGCTCGTTCGCCATGTGCTCGATCGTCTTCGAAACCGAATCCTCCAGGCAGACGATGATGCACCCGGCTCCCGCAAGGATCGCCATCAGCTGGGATTCGTACCGGTTTCCGAGAATCACACAGTCGTTTTTCTCGATATAGTTCTCCATCACGTCCGGATTCGCCGCCGCGACGACCACCTTTCCATGCTCAAAATTGGCCTCCGGGTCGCCGACGATCATGGTCGCCTCCAGCGTCTTTAAGATATTCCTGTACGGCGTCTTTGCGACCGACACAATCGCGGGATCATTTTCATCCATATAGGACTTGGCGATATCGTTCGTGTTGACCAGGCCGGCCAGATGCTTCTTCTCATCAATGATCGGAAGCGTGAACACATTCTGCGTCTGCATCAGATCCCACGCGTCCTTGACAGAGATCTTGCCATCGACGCCCGGCGTCATGCGGATCTCCATATCCTTCACGCGGGTTCCCACATTCTCCAGGTACCGCGGCTGGTGAAAATGAAATCTGTCGAGGACATACTGTGTTTCCGCGGACACCGATCCGGCCCTGCATGCAACATAGGTATCCTCTGTTTCCACTATATCCGCAGACAGGTCAGCCTGAAGCGCGCCCGCATCCGCCGCGGCTGTGCTCTGAGGCACATCCGCCCCTGACGCAGCAGCAGCTTTTTGCACATCTGCCCCAGATGCACCCGCCTTTTGTGCATCTGCTGCCTTTTGCGCATCTGCAGTCCTCTGTGCCTCTGCAGCCTGTTGCGCATCTGCAGCCTTCTTCCCGCCTGCGGCTTTTTCTGCTTTTGCAGCCTTTTGCGCCTCTTTGATCAGCGCCCTGCGCTTCTCCTGCGCCTTCGTCTTCAGATACGCATAAGAAATGGCCGAACAGATGGAATCCGTGTCCGGATTCTTATGTCCGACAATATAAACTGTCCTTTTTTCCGCCATGTCTCTCTCCCCGTCCGGGCCCCCTGCCCGTTCTGATCCGTCTGGGACCTCCTGCAGGATTCATCATACCATGGATGTCCGATTCCTGCTATGGAAAACCCGCTCTCTTCATGCTATGATACATCTCATGAAGAAACATGTTTTATTAGGATTATCTGTACTGACTGCCCTGGGCGGGATGAAGGCTCCGGCTGCGGATCTTTCCTCCGCAGAGTCTGAGCCCTATGTGGATTCCGACCACGCCTCCGCCCTGCTGCAGGATCTTCAAAGCTTCCGGGGAGAAACCCTCCCGAAGGAAGAGTCATCCCCCGATCCGGACCTGGATCCCTCTGCCGGGGAAGCGTCAGGCGCGACCGGTTTCTTTGATGCGCCCCTGCCGCTGAACATTTCCCCGCACCTGCTTCCGGTGGCCCTGACACAGTCCATCCGCGCGCAGGTCGAAGACGCCGCGCGCATCATGCAGCGGGATCTGCAGATGGAATTCCTCCAGGATTCAATGGACCAGACAATGTTCATGCTCACCGGGGAGACCCAGATGGAGGAGACCGCTGCCGAAGAGGAGCAGACCGAGTCGGAGATGCCTGCACAGACCGGGCAGACAGAAGAGACGCCCGACTGGCCGCAGGAGCCGGCAGCGGGACTTCCGATCGACATGCCGGAAACCGAATACCTCCCGGAGATGCCGGACACAGAGGCGGCAGACTCTGAAGAGGATATGACCGAAACAGAGGACGAAGAGAGCGAAGACCCCGGGCAGGATGCAGACGGGGAATCCTCCGGCGAAGAGCAGGATGCGTCGGAAGCGTCGCAGGAAGAATCAAAGGAGGAGAGCGCGGAGTCGCAGACGGAAGCGCCGTCCCAGGAGCAGACAGAAGAGGCCGAGGGCGAAACGGAGCAGAGTCTCCCGGATCCCGGGCGCGGCGCCTGTGCCGTTCCCACACTGCAGGCCCCCAACATCGCGCGGGTCTCGCTCTATGACTACCGCATGCTGCGCGCGTATCCGCTCCCCATTCTTCCCAAAGACCTGCACACGCTCTATGACCAGCTCGAAGCGCTGACCGATACATTCGAGGGAGAATGGTCCGTGTATGCGCATAACCTCTCGACCGGCCAGAGCCTGGTGCTGAACGATACCGCCCTGCGCTCTGCCAGCGTGATGAAACTGTTCATCATGGAAACGGTCTATGAAGCATTTGATGCAGGCACGCTGCCGCGCACGGACGAGACGGTCAGCCTTCTGCGCAATATGATCATCGTATCGAGCAATGAAGCGTCCAACCGGCTGCTGGCGCTGCTCGGGGACGGAGACCTGGCGACGGGCATTGAGAAGGTCAATCAGTTCATCGCACGGCACGGCTATACGCCGCAGACAGAGATTCACAACGGCTTCCAGGATCCGGCCACAGCGATTGATCCCTCCCATCCCAACAAGCTGCGCGCAAGGGACGTTGGACTGCTGCTGGAGCGGGTATATAACAGAGAATTCATTTCCAGGAGAGTCTGCAACGAGATTGAATCGATGATGCTCGAGCAGCAGACCCGCTACAAGATCCCGCGCGGACTTCCGGAAGGCGTCGAAGTCGGAAACAAGTCCGGCGAGACCAGCGACATCGCCAATGACGCCGCCATCATCTACAGCCCGGATCTTGACTATATCCTGGTGATCCTGTCGAATGGCTGGGCAAATGAGAACGCGGCCAATGAAAACGTCGTCACGCTCTCCCGCACGGTCTATGACTTTTTTGCAGGCAGCGAATGACACGACAAGACAATGACAAGGAATAAAGGATCTGTATGATTATCTGGGCCAGACTGTGGAAAGACAACCGCATGCTCCGCGATTATACGGTTGAGGACTTTTCCGCTGACACACGCACCCATAAGGTCTTCCACGCGCTGGATGAGGTCTGCAACGCCTTCGACCTCCCCCATCCGCAGTGGCTCGACTCCACGATCCGCTCCTTCAAAAAACACAGCAGCTGCCGGTTTACGCAGGACTGCTTTGTCGGCGAGGAGATCGGGTTCGATTATCTCGAATTCCTGGTCCTCGAAGAGGATTTTATGTAAACGACAATCCACAGGGTCAGAAAAAGGAGGAAAATAAAATGCATGTAGATTACAGGACTTCGGGCGTATGTTCCACCATGATTCATTTCGATCTGGATGAACAGCAGAATATCCACAACGTCAGCTTTGACGGCGGATGTAACGGCAATCTGAAAGCCATCTCCAAACTGGTCGAGGGCCAGAATGCTTCCCAGATTGCACAGCTCCTGGAAGGGAACACCTGCGGCCCCCGCAAAACCAGCTGCGCCGATCAGTTCTCCAGGGCGCTGAAGGAAGCAACTGCACAGTAACCGGAAGCACAGCGCAGCTGCGCTGCACGTGCGTTAGAGCGCGTGCTTCGGAATGTCAGCAACACAAAACATTAAATCTGCGCTGCACGATCGCGCAGGTTATGTTTCATACAACATATCATTCAGGAGGAAAATGAATATGGGTCAGACTTCACCATCACAATGCATCGAACTGAAAGACGGTACGCATATCGCAAAATGCATCCTGATGCCGGGAGATCCGCTCCGCGCGAAGTTCGTCGCAGAGACGTATCTTGAGAATCCCGTACTGTTCAACGACGTACGCGGCATGTACGGATACACCGGCCTCTTTGAAGGCAAAGAAGTCTCCGTCATGGGAAGCGGAATGGGTATTCCGTCCATCACCCTGTACGCCACCGAGCTGTACAGCTTCTTCGGAGTAGAGGCCATCATCCGCATCGGCTCCGCCGGCGCAATCGCAGACGACGTCAAGGTCCGCGACCTGCTTCTTGCCATGACGGCCACCACGAATTCCGCCTACTCAGACTGCCTGGCCATGCCGGGGCACGTTGCACCGTGCGCAACCTGGGATATGCTGCGCGACGCAGCCAACATCGCCGACGAGATGGGCATCAAGACCTCCGTCGGAAGCGTCCTTTCTTCCGATTACTTCTACTATCCGAACCCGGACATGAAGATCAATGAGAAGGCAAAGGATCTCGGAATCCTTGCCGTCGAGATGGAATCCGCAGGCCTGTATCTGACCGCCATGCGCCTTCACAAGAAAGCGCTCGCGATGTTCCAGATCTCAGACCACGTATTCACCGGAGACCACCTGAATCCGCAGGAGATCCGCGAGAGCTTCCGCGAGATGATGGAAGTCGCCCTTAAAACTGCAATTCGTGTGTAAAGTATTGATATTTAAACAATAGAGCATTAAAACGCGAAGACTCACAACAGTGTGGGCTTCGCGTTTTACTTGCGGAGATATAAGACTCCTGCTATTGAATGGTTCATGCTAATTGGTTCCTGCTATTGGATGGGTTCACTATTATGGACTCCTGCCATTGAAAAACGCTCCTGCAAATCGCAGGAGCGCTTTCATCTGCCCAGGGGTGGAATCGAACCGCCGACATAAGGATTTTCAGTCCTCCGCTCTACCAACTGAGCTACCGGGGCATATATGAAGTTGCGGGGGAAGGATTTGAACCTACGACCTCCGGGTTATGAGCCCGACGAGCTTCCAGACTGCTCTACCCCGCGATATTAAAAAATGGGTGGTGGTGGATTCGAACCACCGAAGGCGTTGCCAGCAGATTTACAGTCTGTCCCCTTTGGCCACTCGGGAAACCACCCATATATGAAAGCCGATGATCGGACTCGAACCGATAACCTGCTGATTACAAATCAGCTGCTCTGCCAATTGAGCCACATCGGCATATGATAGTCTACAGATCATCGAACGACCCAGATCGGACTCGAACCGACGGCCTCCGCCGTGACAGGGCGGCGCTCTAACCAACTGAGCCACTGGGCCTTAGTGGAGCACTTCGCTGATTACGCGAACAAATTCCACCGGTGCTTTTGCACCTTGAAAACTACATACGAAATAACTTCTGACATCAAGAACCTTCCTCCTGCAAGGACAA
>CAJOKX010000114.1 GCA_905235415.1 uncultured Lachnospiraceae bacterium | reverse complement strand
GCAACTCGCAAAGCTTAGTCGGCTGCCTATGGTTTTCAGTTGTGCCCACAGAACTCCATGCAGAAGGTCGGAGGCTGGCCTGTGAACTGTAACCTGCCCGGGTGTGATCTGTGCTGGACGATTCAGGCGGGATAGAGTATTATAGAACAACAGGAAACTGCGTATGCCGCTCCGGCGATTTGCGGGGCGGCATTTATCTCATTCTCATTGCGGGCAGGGGGAGAGACGCCTGCCGCATGGAGTCAGGAAGCTGGGATCGGGTGAATTATCAGGCTTATTATCGTAAATATCGTCCCCGCACCTTTGACGATGTCAAGGGGCAGGAGGTGATTGTCCGCACGCTCCGCAACCAGGTGAAGACGGGGCGGATCGCGCATGCGTATCTGTTCTGCGGAAGCCGCGGGACGGGCAAGACGACGTGCGCCAAGATCCTCGCAAAGGCGATCAACTGCGAGCATCCTGTGGACGGCAATCCGTGCACGGAATGTGCGTCCTGCAGGGCGATCCAGGCAGGCACTTCCATGAATGTGATTGAGATGGACGCGGCTTCCCAGCGCGGAATCGACAGCTTCCGGCAGATCATTTCCGAGATCGCGTATCCTCCGACAGAGGGGCGCTATAAGGTCTACATCATCGACGAGGTCCATATGCTGACCCCGGAGGCGTTCAATGCGTTTCTGAAGACGCTGGAAGAGCCTCCCGAATACGCAGTGTTCATCCTGGCCACGACAGATCCGCAGAGGCTTCTGCCCACCGTTCTGTCCAGGTGCCAGAGATATGATTTCAGAAGGATCCCGACCGCGGTGATCGAAGAGCGGGTCCGGGAAGTGCTGGATATGGAAGGCGTCAGCGCGCAGGCGGAGGCGGTTCATATGATCGCCAGACGCTCCGAGGGAGCGCTGCGCGACGCCCTGAGCATTGCGGACCAGTGCGTTTCATTTTTCCCGGGAGAGGAACTCACATATGATCATGTGCTGGAAGTGCTCGGGACTGTGAATACGGATGTGTACCGGCAGATGCTTTCAGACGCGGTGCACGGCGACGCGGCGTCCCTGATCGGGCGTCTGGACCAGCTGCTTGCGGACGGAAGGGATGTGCGCCAGATCATATCGGATCTTACCTGGTATCTGCGGGATGTGCTGATCTTCAAGGCGTCCGCCGGATCCGGCGAGATGGAGGACCTTCTCGAGGAGGACCGGGAGGAGCTGCTGGAAGATTCGGACCTGGTCAGCGAGAAGCAGCTCATGTACTACATAGAGGTGCTGTCCGACCTGACTGCGCAGCTTCGGATCTCCTCCAACCGCAGAGTTCTCGCTGAGATTGCGCTGATCCGTCTGTGCAGGCCGCAGGTATCTCCCGGAAACCTGGATGCTCTGGAAAGCAGGGTCTCTGAGATCGAGAAGCGGATCGAGGAAGGGATTCCGGCAGCCGCAATTCCGGCCGCCCTGCCCGGCGGACCGCAGGCGGGCGCAGGACCGGATGCTGCAGGGAAGGATGCTTCCGGGAAGGATGCGGAAGAGGCGCAGAAACAGAGAGTGAAGGCGGTTGCGCCGCAGCTGTTTCAGAAGATCGCCGCCCAGTGGAAGCAGACGATGAATTCGCTTCCGAAGGAGGGCAACCTGCAGGGGAGAGGGCAGATCCTCGCGATGCTGTGCGAACCGCATTATTCAGCCGAGGATCCGGAGACGCTCTACCTGCCGCTGACGCATAACTGGTACGATTCGCTCGCCTATGACCAGGTTCTCCGGGAACAGATCATGGCGGCGCTGGAAGAGAAATACGGAGTCTGTCCGGAGATCCGGTTTGTGGATGTTTCCGAGCGTGCATCCAGAGGGCTTCTGAAGGTGGAGTCCAGACAGGAAGCACTGAAAAACAGCGGAGTTGATTTTCCGATAGAGATTGAATAAGGAGGCTGGCAATGGCAAAAAAAGGCGGTTTTCCGGGCGGCATGATGCCGGGAAATATGAACAATCTGATGAAGCAGGCGCAGAAGATGCAGCAGAAGATGGCAGAGCAGCAGGCTGCGCTGGAGGAGAAGGAATACAGCGCGAAGGCAGGCGGCGGAGCCGTGGAGGTTGTGGTCAGCGGCAAGAGAGAACTGACCCGCGTGACGATCGATCCGGATGCAGTGGATCCGGATGACGTCGAGATGCTGCAGGATATGATCATCGCGGCCACCAACGAGGCGCTGCGCGCTGCGGAGGACGACGCTGCGAAGGCAATGGGAGGCCTTGCCGGAGGAATGGGCGGCTTCGGTTTCTGATATGGATTATTACGGAAGTCAGATTAACAACCTGATTGCCCAGCTGAGCGCTCTTCCCGGGATCGGGTCCAAGTCCGCGCAGCGGCTTGCGTTTCACATCATTAATATGCCGCAGGAGAAGGTGGAGGCGCTGGCGTCCTCGCTCACTGAGGCAAGGTCGCACGTGCGCTATTGTGTGGAATGCGGCACCCTGACGGACAGCGAGAGATGTCCGATCTGCGCGGATGCCAAAAGGGATCACCGGACCATCATGGTGGTGGAGACCAGCCGGGATCTTGCCGCGTATGAGAGGACCGGGCGCTATGAGGGCGTGTACCATGTTCTGCAGGGCGTGATCAATCCGCAGCTGGGCATCGGCCCTGCGGATATCCGGCTGAAGGAACTGATGCAGCGCCTCCAGGGCGATGTGGAGGAAGTCATCATTGCGACCGGGTCCAGCCTGGAGGGCGAGACGACGGCCATGTATATCAGCAAGCTGATCAAGCCTGCGGGCATCCGGGTGACCCGGATCGCGAGCGGCGTACCGGTCGGCGGCGATCTTGAATATATCGATGAGGTAACACTTCTTCGGGCGCTTGACGGCAGAGTAGAACTGTAAGGGGCCCGGCGAAGCAGGACAGATGCAAAGAGGCCCGGCAAAGCAGCGGGGCAGGTGCAAAGGGGCTCGGTGAAGCAGCGGGACAGATGCAAAGAGGCCCGGCGAAGCAGCAGGACAGGATATGAAGGAACGGTTTCATAATCTCATAGAACTCCTCTCATTTCGTTCGATGCTGGACGATCAGGAAGAGGAAGACTGGGAAGACTACGACCTGAAAGAGGACTATGTCTCGGGGGATGACGAATACGCTGATGATTCTCTCTCCTATGCGGGACTCAGTCCGCGGGTCCTTACCGGCGCCATCCTTGTGTTGGCGCTGATCGCCGTCCTCGGATATGTCCTCATGAGCCACAGACATCTCTATACGGGCTACACGGTTACGGATTCGTATGAAGCGGACGATATCGTGGGAACACGTTATGAGAAGCTCGGAAGCGGAATCGTCAAGTACGGATCGGACGGCGTGACATTTGTCACCGGGAGAAATGAGACGCAGTGGAGCAGCGCGTATACCATTGAGACGCCGGTCACCACGCTGTGCGGAAATACAATGCTGATCTATGAGCAGCAGGGCTATACGGTGGAAGTGCTCGATGACACGGGCGTACTCGGATCCTATCAGACGGATCTTCCGATCCTGCGCGCCGAGGTGGCGAAAAACGGCGTTGCGGCGCTGATGCTCAAGGACGGAAGCGATACGAGAATCCGTCTGGCCAGCATCGACGGCACCACGCTTGCGGAGGTGCGGACCACGCTGGAGGATCAGGGCTATCCGATGGCAATGGACCTGTCTTCAGACGCGCAGAACCTGATGGTGTCCCTGGCCCGGATCGGCTCCGGAACCATCGACAGCTCCATCGTGTTCTATAACTTCTCTTCCGCTGTGCAGACGGCAGATTCCCATATCGCCTCTTCAACGGAATACAGAGACGAGGTCTTCCCCTATGTATGCTATGCGTCCGACAAGACGCCGGTCGCGGTGGGAGACTCCGGGTTCGTCACATTTACCACGGGGAAAGAGCCGAAGGAGAAACGCTCCGTAGACGTTCCCGGGGAGATCCTGAGCCTGTTTTTGGACGAGGAGCATATCGGATTCGTCATGGCGAGCGATTCCATGACAGAGCGGTATCATATGCAGGTCTTCAACTATTCCGGAAAGGTCACGGCGGATCTGACCTTCTCAAGCGGGTATTCCGAGGTGAAAATGGATTCCGGAGAGATCCTGCTCAATGACAGCGGCCACATCATGGCCTTCACGCCGGACGGCGTGGCAAGGCTGGATACAGACTGCGACAGGTCCGTTTCAGAGTTTGTCAAGATTCCCGGTTTCCGGAAGTATGCGCTGCTGACCAATTCCGGCATGTACAGGATCCGGGCTGAGTAACAGAACGGGGGAATACGGGCTGGGGGAACAGAACGGAGGAATCCGAACTGGAGAACAGAACGGGCGAATACGGACTGAGGAACAGAACGGAGGAATAAACGGTTTGACACAGATACCGGTAGTAATGATCCTAACATGTGTGGTGATCGTACTGTGTGCGGTCTCGGGGCTTCTGAAAGGATTTGTCCGCAAGATCTCGGGACTCGTTTCATTTGTACTCGCATGCATCCTTGTCAGCGCGCTGCTTCCGACGATTACGTCAGCGCTCCGCACGACGCCGGTCTACACGGCGATCCTCAATCAGTGTGAAACGATCGGCAGCAATCTGGTAAAAAATGCAGTAACGGATGTATTCAGCGCGGGAGGCGCTGCGGGCGCCGATCCTTCTTCGATCGTCCAGTCGGTGACGGCGGATGACGGGAGCGGGATGCTGGACCGCGAAAAGATCAAGGCACAGCTGCAGGCGTACGGGTATGATCCGTCCCTCATAGACTCTATGAGCGATGCGGAACTGCAGAGCTATGCGCAGCAGCTGATCGGGGCGACGGCAGGCGCACTGTCCCCGGCGATCCTTCCGATGGACCTTCGCGCGGCGGACCTTCGTGCGGCGGATCTGCCGCTTCTGAGCATCGCAGGGCAGGCCTTGTCGCCGGTTCTCCTGGCAGAAGGCACAGCGCAGGGAAGCATGCCGGCAGCGGATGCATCCCAGGGCGGGAGCTCCCTGCTCTCGCAGGTTACCTCCGCCATGAGCCGGTCGGATCAGATCCGGTTTATTGAAGATCTCCCGCTTCCGGATTCGCTCAAGGAGCAGATGGAGACCTTCAACAACGCCGCCGGCTATGCAAAGCTCGGGGCGAGCGACTTCGGCTCCTATGTGGTCCGGTATATCGCCAACCTGATCCTGAACGTTCTCGCGTTCCTGGTGACGCTGATTGTATCCTGGGTGATCATACAACTGATCCTCGGCGCACTGTCCATTTTCTCATCCCTGCCGATAATCGGGAGCGTGGACAGACTGCTGGGACTGCTGCTCGGAATCGTGCAGGGCGTGATGGTCATGTGGGTGCTGTTCCTGATTCTCTCCCTGCTGGCGACCACTCCGGCCGGGAAGACCCTGATGGACGAGATCAACCATACGCCTTTCCTGTCAGCGCTCTATAACAGCAATCTCCTGATGAACAGCACAACGCGCGCGCTGAGCGGGATTATGTGAACCCGCAAATGAGAAAGAAAGGAGCCCCGGATATGCGTACAAAGAAAGCAAAGAGAGCGCTGATGGTTCTCCTTCTGGCGATGACGACTTTGCTCGCGGCCGCCCCGGCATCCGCGGCCAATCCGAAATGGAAATCGCTGAAGAAAAAGTACGCAGAGAAGCAGAATACAGACCGCCTGATCTTCGTCAAATATAAGGGCGGGACTAAAGCGACCCTGTACATGCTCCGCAAGGAAACACGCAGCGACGGCACGCACTATTGGAAACGGTTCCTGAAATGCAAGGCATGGGTCGGAATGAACGGGATCGGCAAGAAGCGCGAGGGAGACGTCAAGACTCCGAAGGGCACCTTCAAGATCACCGAAGGATTCGGCATCCTGGAGAACCCCGGACTGACCGGCCTGAATTATACAAAGCTCAACAAATACCTGTACTGGTCGGGAGAGGAAGCAACCTACAACACGATGGTAGACTCCCGCACCCTGGGCCATGTGCCGGCCAACAGCGAGCACCTGATCGACTACGATCCGTATTATCACTACGCCCTGAATATCAATTACAACAAAAAACATACCTACAAAAAAGGCTCGGCGATCTTCCTGCACTGCAAGGGCAGCAACGATTACACACACGGATGTGTTGCAGTCTCGGAGGAGGACATGATCACGATCATGCAGAACACAACAGACAAGACCAAAATCTGCATTTACAGGAAATGATCAGACATCAGAAACAATCGCTCTGCAAAAAAGTATTGAAATATTTGCCGGGATATGATATTTTAGGTGCAGTTTTGAGGAGCGAATTCCTGAAACAAGTAAAGATAATCCTCGATAGATCAATGGTAGAGCATTGCGGCGAGTTCCCCAGGTAACTGGAGATTCGTTTGCACCATAATAATCCTCGATAGCTCAATGGCAGAGCATTGCGGCGAGTTCCCCAGGTAACTGGAGATTCGTTTGCACCATAATAATCCTCGATAGCTCAATGGTAGAGCATTCGGCTGTTAACCGAAGGGTTGTAGGTTCGAGCCCTACTCGGGGAGTTTGTGTGAAAACACATGATTCCTGACAGAACGAGGCCCTGACGGAATGCAAGGCCCCTTGGTCAAGCGGTTAAGACACCGCCCTTTCACGGCGGTAACATGGGTTCAAATCCCGTAGGGGTCATCAATACGTGGCGTCATAGCCAAGCGGTAAGCAACACCTCTATCACCAGTTCGATTCTGGTTGACGCCTCGGAACCTCCATCCTTTTCAGGATGGAGGTTTTTTCAACATCAGGGAAGAGCCGCCGCCGGGGCGGCGAAACTCAGGATGGAGATTTTTGGCCATCAGGGAAGAGCCGCCATCCGGGCGGTGAAACTCAGGATGGAGATTAGTTTGCCATTAGGGAAGAGCCGCCATCCGGGCGGTAAAATGGAGAGTTGAATGGACAGACAGGAACTAGCCCTTCAAGTGATAGAGCGGCTGAAGAGCGCTTATCCGGACGCGGACTGCACACTGGAGTATGACGACGCCTGGAAGCTGCTGGTGAGCGTGCGTCTTGCAGCCCAGTGCACCGATGCGAGAGTGAATCAGATCGTTCCCATCCTCTATGAGAAATATCCGACCATAGAGGATCTGGCGAAGGCAGATGTGGATGACATCGAGCAGATCGTGCGCCCGTGCGGCCTGGGGCGGAGCAAGGCGCGGGACATCAGCGCCTGCATGCGGATGCTGGTGACCGAATACGGCGCCAGAGTGCCGGATGACTTCGACGAACTTCTGAAACTGCCGGGCGTGGGGCGTAAGAGCGCCAACCTGGTCATGGGAGATGTATTCGGAAAACCTGCGATCGTGACGGACACACACTGCATCCGGCTGACCAACCGCATCGGACTGGTGCGCAATGAGAAAGACGCGAATCAGCCGGAGAAAGATCCGAAGAAAGTCGAGATGCAGTTGTGGAAGATCATTCCCCCGCAGGAGGGCAATTCCTTCTGCCACCGGCTTGTGATTCACGGGCGAGAGGTCTGCACTGCCAGGACGACCCCATACTGCGACAGGTGCTGCCTGAGCGACCTGTGCGCATCATCCACGCAGGGAGCCTAAAAAAAGAAACCTGACCGGAACCATCCGGGGGCGCCAGCGTACGCCCTGGATTCAAGGCATAGGGAGCAAGATGACTGGCACCTTGGGCAAAGAAGAAATGTCTTGCTGCGATAGCTGCGAAGAAGTTGACACTGCCCCGGAAAAGATGGAGATAGATGTGATGAATACAGACCGGAAACAGACACTGATTTTAAACTGCACAAGCGGAATCAGCGGAGATATGACAGTCGCCGCGCTGATCGATCTGGGCGCGGACACAGAAGTCCTGATGGATGCGCTGGACAGCTTCCACCTGGAAGGCGCGCAGGTTCAGATCAGCCGGGTCAGAAAGTCTGCGCTGGATGCGTGTGACTTCAATGTAATCCTGGACGCGGAACATGAGAATCACGACCATGATATGGCGTATCTGCATCCGGACCGCGCCGCGCATGCAGGTGCCCCTGAGGTGCATACACAGGATCACGGGGATGGCTGCGACCATGAACATAGCCACGAACATGATGCCCATGATCATACCCACGCTCATGTTGATCACGACCACGACCATGATCATACCCACGCTCATGTTGACCATACCCACGCTCATGTTGATCACGACCACGACCATGACCATGCGCATAGCCACGAACATGGTGATCACGACCATGCGCACGAGCATGCACACGACCATGGTCATACACATGACCATGCCCACAACCATTCTCATGGCGCTCATCACCATGGCAGGAACCTGGCGGATATCGAAGCGATCCTGCGCTCCGGGAACCTGACACAGAACGCACTGGAGATTGCGCTCCGGATCTTCCGGATCGTTGCAGAGGCGGAGTCACAGGTGCATGGGGAACCCATCGAGAAGGTTCATTTTCATGAAGTCGGGGCGGTGGATTCGATTCTCGATATCGCCGCGGCGGCAGTATGCATAGATAACCTCGGCATACAGGATGTGATCATTACAGATCTCACGGAAGGAACCGGCACGGTGAACTGTCAGCACGGCCTGCTTCCGGTTCCGGTTCCCGCAACGACAGCGATCCTGAGCCGTTACCAGGTCCCGTTCCATATCGCACAGTCTGTGCAGGGCGAGCTGATCACGCCGACAGGTGCCGCGATCGTGGCGGCGCTGCGCACAAAGGACCGGCTGCCGGAGACATTCCGGATCCTGAAGACGGGTCTGGGCGCCGGCAAGCGCAGCTACAACGTGCCGGGCGTCGTACGGGCGATGCTGATCGAAGATACGTCTGCGCAGGAGGACAGAAGCGCAGAAGCGGACCGGATCCTGATGCTTCAGGCCAATATTGATGACAGTACCGGCGAAGCGCTCGGCTATACAATGGAAATGCTGATGGAGCAGGGGGCTCTCGACGCCTGGTATACGCCCATCTACATGAAAAAACACAGGCCGGCGTACATGCTCAGCGTGCTGTGCGAAGAGGCGGACCGCGGGAGGATGGAGGATATCATCTTCCTCAACACCACAACGATCGGGATACGCGCATTTTCCGCAGACAGAACCAAGCTCCCGCGGAAGATTCTCTCCATCGAGACGCCCTATGGGATGGCGGATGTCAAATGCTGTGAGAGAAATGGGGAGGCTGTGATGTATCCGGAAGCGGATTCGGTGATCCGTCTGGCAGCAAAGACGGGACAGGGGTATACGCAGATGTATCACGCCGTCAAAGCCTATGCAGAGCAGCATGCCAAAAACAATTAAAGAGTCAGACAAAGAAAAACAGGCACTCTTCATTTATCGGAGAGTGCCTGTCTGACTACCTGCCACTGATCAATCAGCTTCTCCAGAGAACAGGCCGCGTTGGCGGGACTCGTACTGGGAAGCCGGACCGCCGTCCTGTGCAGCGTCTGTTCCTGATATTTATGAAACAGATTGGCGCTGGCGGATCCGTTGCAGAAGATCTGCCGGATAGGCGCGTGGTCCAGTATGACGGACAGATCCGTCGGCGTAACATTTCGGATCGAACTGTCGCTTGAGCCGATGATATCGCACTGCCAGATGGTGTCCCACAGAGCGATATGGTTTTGGTGCAGGAGCGCCTTTTTCTCATCGATCGAGACCGGGACGCTCTGCCCGGTCAGTGCGGCGATCACCTTCCAGAAACGGTTCTGCGGATGGCCGTAGAAGAAATTGGCCTCCCGGCTTTTGACGGATGGAAATGAACCCAGGATCAGGATCCTGCTGTCTTCGTCATAGAGGGGGCCGAATGTATGCGTAAGGGTTGTATAGTCTGCCATAAGTCATCGTATGCGCATGTGTATGCGTATGTACTGCATGTCTGAAGAGCCGGACCGCCTGCGGCCGGATCTGGTCAGTCAGTGTCAAATAAAACACGAGGGGCGGCTGCCTGCGATGCAGCCGCCCCTGTCTCTCCTTCGGGAGGGTCAACCCTCCAACCTGGAATGTTTCCACATAATCATCAGAACTGAGAGGATCCCCAGAATCAGGCAGAAGATCGCCCAGCCCTTCATATAATGGTAGATCGGTGACACAGCAAATGCAATCGCTGCTGCGATACCGAACAGGATCATGGAAATGACCGAACCATATTCATCCATCCGGCCTCTCATCGCGATCCTGAACAGACTGCCCGCAAGCAGAAGCGCTGCAATCACGATCCCTGCAATTCCGTTAAAATGTCCGCTGGCCGTCAGTACATTCCATGAAGCCTCATAGCACGACACGATCAGAATATAACCGCCGATTGCCAAACCAAGAATGCCGGCCCACAGTTTGATGTATTTCATCTCCCCACCTCCGGTCAAAGTCATCTAAACACATGTATAAACAACTGTTTTCTGTGACTACATAGTAGCACGGAGGGAAGGGGAATACAAGAGTGAAATTTGTTTTTTTATAAGGTCTGAGTTCACAGGCAGCCTCCGACCTTCTGCATGGAGTTCTGTGGGCACAACTGAAAACCATAGGCAGCCGACTAAGCTTTGCGAGTTGCTGCAGCCATGGGTGCTGAACGTCCAGTGGACG
>CAJOKX010000113.1 GCA_905235415.1 uncultured Lachnospiraceae bacterium | reverse complement strand
ATAGGCAGCCGACTGAGCTTTGCGAGTTGCTGCAGCCATGGAAGCGACCACGCTTCTATAGGAGCTGGGAATGGCTGCAATGCAACCGATGCAAAGCGAAGGCAGGCAACGTGTTTTCAGTGTGCCCACAAACTCTGAGCAGAGTTGGCTGGCCTGTGAACTGTAATGCGTCCTGCATGCTTTTGCTTTTCATTTTCTGAAAGGTTGCTATAATAGATGCATCTGTTTTGAAGAAGCCGAAAGAATATTAGTAAGGAGACGTTATGATCAACGGAGCAGAAGCTATGGTGCAGTGCCTGAAGGCAGAAGGCGTCACGAAGATCTTCGGGATCCCGGGCGTTGCAATCGCACCGTTCTATGAAGCCATCTATAACGAACCTTCGATCGAGCATGTGCTGGTCCGCCAGGAGCAGGCGGCGGGCCATGCCGCGTCCGGGTACGCCAGGATCACACGCAGGCCGGCCGTCTGTGTGACAAGCTCCGGCCCCGGCGCCACGAATCTCATCACCGCCCTTGCGACCGCATACGCGGACAGCATCCCGCTGATCGCGATCACCGGTCAGGTGGACAGCCATCTCCTGGGACATGACGTCTTTCAGGAAGCGGACATGAGAGGCGCGACGGAGTCGTTCGTAAAGTACAGTTATCTGGTAAGGAATGCAAATGACATTCCGCGCATTTTCAGGGAAGCATTCCACATCGCTTCCACCGGGCGGACGGGGCCGGTCCTGATCGATATCCCTGTCGATATACAGCGCGCGGAACTCAAGAATGCGTTTGAGTATCCGGATGAAGTGAAGATCCGCGGATACAAGCCGAGCACAGTCGGGAACGGGCAGCAGATGGCCAAGGTCATTGCCGCCATCAACAAGGCAAAGCGGCCTCTGATCTGCGCGGGCGGCGGCGTGATCCTCAGCAACGGGGAAGAGCTGGTGCGGAAGTTCTGTGAGAAGAACGGGATCCCGCTGGTATCGACCATGATGGGAATCGGGACGGTTGCCAAGGCGCATCCGCTGTACTTCGGCATGCTGGGCAACAACGGCAAACCGTACGCGAACAAGGCGGTGTCCAACGCCGACCTGCTCATGATCGTCGGCGCCAGGATCGCGGACAGGGCGGTGCCCAAGCCGGAGAAGCTCGAGCGGCGCCTGACAGTGATCCATATTGATATTGATACCGCAGAGATCGGAAAGATGCTCGGTCCTACGATCCCGCTTGTCGGAGACATACGGAACATCTTCAGCGAACTGCTGGAGGCGGATATACATATCGATACATCGGAATGGATCAAAGTGCTGGAGGAGATCAAGGTCAACACGGTGGACCACCGCGTATTCAGTGACCGGAAGGTCAATCCGATGACGCTGGTCCAGACGCTCTCCGAGAAGATGGAGGACGATGGCATCTACGTTGCGGACGTGGGCCAGAACCAGCTGTGGTCGGCAGACAACTATGTCATGAAGAACGGACGCTTCCTGACGACCGGCGGCATGGGAACGATGGGCTATTCGATCCCGGCTGCGCTCGGGGCAAAGATGGCCGAGCCTGACAAGCAGGTTGTGGCGGTGTGCGGCGACGGCGCTTTCCAGATGTCGATGTTCGAACTGGCAACGATTGCCGTCAACAGAATCCCCCTGAAGATTCTGGTCGTCCGGAATGAATATCTGGGACTTGTCAGGGAGCATCAGGAAAAGGTCTACGACTCTCATTATTCCGGCGTGCAGCTGTATGCGTATCCGCATTATGACAGTCTTGCCACGGCTTATGACATGGCGTATTTCCATGCGGATTCCAATGAGACGCTGGATGAAGAACTGGACCGCTTCCTTGCGTGCGACAGAGCCGCCATCATGGTATGCGACGTCGACAGTGCCAACAATACCAAGTAAGGAGTGACGATATGAAAGGGATCTTTTCAGTCCTTGTAGAGAATAAAGACGGTGTGCTGTCGCAGATCGCCGGCCTGTTTTCCAGGCGCGGATTCAATATCGACTCTCTTGCCGTGGGAGAAACGGACAAGCACGATATCTCCAGCATGACGATTGTATCGACAGCGGACGCAAGGACGATCGACCAGATCGAAAAGCACCTGAACAAAAAGATGGACGTGATCAAGGTCAGGCGTCTGGATGAGGTGAAGTCCATCTCCCTGGAGATGATGCTGATCAAGGTGTCCTACACCGCGCAGAACCGCTCCTCCCTGATCGAGCTGTGCAACGTGATGGGTGCGAAGATCATGAACGTGTCTGCAAAGTCCATCATGATTGAGATTCACAGCACGCCGGATACAGTTGCGGAGTTCCTGGAGCTTCTTCGCAGCTTCGGTATTCTGGAGGTGCAGAGAACCGGAACCATCTCGATGGCCAAGAGCTGAGTACAGGAGCGGATACACATGCAGGAATATGCTTTTTTTGCCATGATGGCGCGGCTGAAATGGATCGACCGCTGGGCGCTGATGCGCAATTCCTCCAACGAGAATCTCTCAGAGCATTCACTGGAGGTTGCGATGCTTGCCCAGGCACTGTGCGTGATCGGAAATGAGCGCTTCGGCAAGAGCCTGGATGCGGACCATGCAGCCGTGATCGGGATGTTTCATGACGTGTCCGAGATCCTGACAGGAGATATGCCGACGCCGGTGAAGTACTTTAACCGCCAGATTCGGTCTGCCTACAAGGATATCGAACAGGACGCCAACATGCGTCTTCTGACGCTGCTCCCGCAGGAGATGAGAGCGGAATATATGCATGCGCTCAATCCGGGAGAAGAGTATGCGGAGGAGAAAAAGCTTGTAAAGGGCGCCGACAAACTCAGTGCGTACATCAAGTGCATCGAGGAAAGGAAGGCGGGCAATCTCGAATTCCAGAGCGCGGAACGCTCGACACTCGAGGCGCTGCATGCGATGAACCTTCCCGAGGTGGAGGTTTTCCTTGAGGAGTTTATGCCATCCTACGAGAAGACGCTCGATGAGATCCGCCCGTAAGAAGGCAGAAGAAGAGAACACAGGCGCAGATGCAGACTGCAGAAACAAAACCGCCGGACCCCGGGGAACATACCGGGATCCGGCGGTTTTATAATGGCATGATAATCCGGGAGCGCTCTCCGATGAGGGGCTGCCCTTTACGGTGCCTGACGGCGGGAAAGAATCCAGGATCCCGGAAGGGGGGTAAGTCAGCCCAGGGTCAGGTCGCCGTCCTTGACCCATCCTGCCCTGCGGCAGAAGTGGTTGATCAGCGGAGCAAGCACGGCGGGAAGAACGAAGGAGATCAGGATCAGTCCGGTCCAGTCCATCCAGGTAATGGCGCTCTTCGTGCCCTGGGCGATGTCGTTCACCCACCCGGAGTATACGCCGATCTGGCCGACCAGTCCGCAGGTTCCCATGCCGGAGCTGACTGCGGCGCCGTTCATCTGAAGATGAAATACGCAGGTCGCGATCGGACCGGTGATGGCAGATGCAAGTGTGGGGCCGATCCAGATGCGGGGATTCTTCACGATATTGCCCATCTGGAGCATGGAGGTTCCGATTCCCTGGGACACGAGTCCGCCCCATCTGTTCTCTTTGAAGGACATGACTGCAAATCCGACCATCTGCGCGCAGCATCCCGCGACGGCTGCACCGCCCGCAAGCCCGGTCAGCCCCAGCGCTGCGCAGATCGCGGCGGAGGAGATCGGGAGCGTCAGCGCGACTCCTACAACAACGGAAACCAGGATGCCCATCCAGAAGGGCTGCAGCTCCGTGGCCCACATGATCACGTCACCGACCTTCATGGCGGCGCGTCCAAGCGGGGGCGCCCACCAGGCAGAGAGCGCGATGCCGACGCTGATGGTGACCAGCGGAGTGACCAGGATATCGACAGGCGTCTCCTTGCTGACGGCCTTGCCGATCTCTGCAGACAGAATCGCCACAAACAGGACGGCGAGCGGACCGCCCGCTCCGCCCAGCGCATTGGACGCAAATCCGACTGTCGCCAGGGAGAACAGCACAAGCGGCGGACAGTGGAGCGCATATCCGATCGCAATCGCCATGGCGGGCCCGCTCATCGCAACGGCGAGACCTCCGACTGTATATGGAACGCCGCCGACCTCAGCGACCGTCCGGGTCAGGAAAGCGATGTGAAACTGCGTTCCGAATGTGTTGATAATCGTCCCGATCAGAAGGGAACAGAACAGACCCTGCGCCATTGCGCCAAGGGCGTCGATCAGATATCGCTGAACCGAGATCTCGATATCCTTGCGTTTGAGAAAGGCTTTGAAGCCGTTGTCCATAGTGCATCTCTCCTTTTCAGTCTGCCTGCGCAGGCAGATCTCCAGAATCTTCGCAGAACAATATATACGCACAGGGATCGTAATGTCAACTCAGTCGGGGCGGTAAGAGAGCCAAGGCGTTCTTGAAATATGGATCACGCCCGATTGACTTTGAGGGATGTTTCCTGTACTGTCAAAACGGTGCGGATGCGCCGCCTTTGCCGGGGAATACGGTATACAACGGATAAGAGGGTTGAGACAGATGCCGGACACGATGGAAAATGACAGGTTCTCTGAATGGATGCGATGCTGCACGCTGTGTCCCAGGGAGTGCGGTGCGGACCGCCAGATAGGACGCAGGGGCGTATGCGGCGCGGGAGCGGAAGTGATGGTTGCCAGAGCTGCGCTGCATGCATGGGAAGAGCCCGTGATCTCCGGGACAAGAGGATCCGGCGCGGTGTTTTTCTCCGGATGCAGCCTGGGCTGCATCTACTGCCAGAATGCAGAGATCTCGCGTGTGCCTGGATCCGGACCCGGGCCGGGGAACGGAGCGGCTGAAGCGTCTAAGGGGTCTGGCAGAACGCTGCCGGGCGTGGAGGTCAGCATCGCGCATCTTGCAGAGATCTTTCTGAAGCTGCAGGATCAGGAGAAGGCCCATAATATTAACCTGGTCACTCCGACGCATTATATACCGCAGATCGCCGCTGCGCTTGTAAAGGCAAAGGAGGACGGACTCAGAATACCGGTCATATACAATACCAGCGGATATGAGAAGGTATCATCTCTGAAACTGCTGGACGGACTGGTGGATGTATATCTTCCTGATTTCAAATACAGGACGCCTGCCCTCGCGCAGCAGTACTCACACGCGGCGGACTACCCGGACAGGGCAGCAAAAGCACTGGAGGAAATGGTCCGGCAGACGGGGGAGACACGTTTCTACACAGAGGACGGATCCGATGAGGGGACGCTGATTGGCAGCGGGGTGATCGTCCGGCATCTTCTGCTGCCTGGGCATGTGGAAGAGTCCAGAAAAGTGGTACGATATCTTCATGAGACATACGGAGACGGAATCTGGATCAGTCTGATGAATCAGTATACGCCGATGGCTGCGGTGCAGGGCGATCCGCTGCTGCGCCGGAAAGTGACGAAAAGGGAGTATGACAGACTGGTTGATTATGCAATCGGAATCGGAGTGAAAAATGGATTCATACAGGAAGGAAAGACCGCAGAGGAAAGCTTCATCCCGTCCTGGAACGGAGAAGGGTGCGGGGAAGGCGCGGACTGACAGACCGAACAGGCGCACTGAGAAGTCCGGAGCATGTCCTGTCAGCAGAAGCTGCGGGGGCTGCGACTACCAGGGCGTGGCGTACGAGGAACAGCTTCGCAGAAAGAATGCGCAGATGCACAGGCTTCTGGACGGGATCGTGGAACAGGTGCATCCGATCATCCGGATGGAACATCCGGAACATTACCGCTGCAAAGTGAATGCAGTATTTTCCCATGACAGGAAAGGGAATCCGGTCAGCGGAACCTACGAGAAGCATTCACACAGGGTTGTTCCGGTCGAGTCCTGCATGATCGAGGATGAGAAGGCAGATCAGATAGTCCGTGACATCCGCTCTCTGCTGCCTTCCTTCAGGATCCGCACCTACGACGAGGATACCGGGTACGGATTCCTCCGCCATGTGCAGGTGCGCCGCGGATACGCTACGGGAGAATACATGGTGACGCTGGTCTGCACAGATCCCGTATTCCCGTCGAAGAACAATTTTGTGAAGGCGCTCAGGCAGAAGCATCCAGAGATCTCGACGGTGATCCTGAATGTGAATGATAAAAACACCTCCATGGTGCTGGGCGACAGAAATATCGTCCTGTACGGAAGAGGATACATAGAAGATGAACTGTGCGGATGCAGATTCCGTATCTCACCCGGCTCTTTCTACCAGGTGAATCCGCCGCAGACGCAGATCCTGTACGAGACTGCGGTTCGATATGCCCGCCTGACAGGGAATGAAACACTGATGGACGCCTACTGCGGAACCGGGACGATCGGAATCATCGCTGCAAAGAGGGCAAAGCAGGTATTCGGTGTGGAACTGAATGCAGATGCGGTGCGGGACGCTGTCTGGAACGCGCGCAGGAACCGTGTGAAAAACATCCGGTTTATTCAGCAGGATGCCGGGGACTATATGGCAAAAACAGCCCGGGAGTACGGCGGCCGGCCGGATGTGGTGATTCTGGATCCGCCCAGAACCGGAACGACACCGCAATTCATTGACGCGCTCTGCGCGATGGGACCGGAGCGGGTTGTCTATGTTTCCTGCGGACCTGATACGCTCGCCCGGGATCTGAAACTGTTTCGGAAAAAAGGATACAAAGCACTGGAAGCACAGCCGGTTGACCTCTTTCCGTTTACACAGCATGTTGAGACGGTCTGTTTGATGTCAAGAGTCGAAGGAAAATAGGCGCGAAAGCCCAGTAATACTGCGGTTTTCGGGCAATCGGGCAAATTTGGCATCTGGCAGACCAAACGCTTCTCGGTAACTTATCCAAGGGCAAATCAGCTCAAAAAGTGTTAGAGTTGAGTTGCCAAGTTAGATGTCAATATGTTGAGTTGCCGAGTTAGATGTCGGGTAGTTGTGGCTGTGAGATAGATGTCAGAGGCATCATTTTGTGTAAATTGCTTATAGTACATTTGAGAAAAATCTTAAAA
>CAJOKX010000112.1 GCA_905235415.1 uncultured Lachnospiraceae bacterium | reverse complement strand
TGCAGCAACTCGCAAAGCTTAGTCGGCTGCCTATGGTTTTCAGTTGTGCCCACAGAACTCCATGCAGAAGGTCGGAGGCTGGCCTGTGAACTGTAACAAGCGAATTGATATTTTAACTTGAACCTGCAGACGATGTTGTGTAAAATGGTCGAAGTACGTTGATTACATGAGGAGGATGAATTCGTATGAATCTTGCACTTTTATCTTCAGGAGGATCCGGCAGCGCAGGTATGATGGTTATGATCGTCTACATCGTCATCATCTTCGGCGCGATGTATTTCTTCGCGATCCGTCCCCAGAAGAAGGAACAGAAGAGGATGAACGCCCTGCTGAGCACCATGGAGATCGGCGACACGGTCGTGACGACCAGCGGTTTCTACGGGACGGTGATCGCAGTATCCGAGGATGACTGCATCGTTGAGTTCGGAAACAACCGGAACTGCCGTATTCCGATGAGAAAGAGCGCGATTGTCGAGATCGAGAAGGCGCAGGACGGTGTTGCGGATGCTTCCGCACCGGCAGAGAAGGATACCAGGTCCGATAAGAGCAAGGATAAAGACAAGAGTAAGAAATAATACTGTTTCTGTGAAACATCCGTTTCAGACACAGGCATACAGAAAGGCTGCCCGCTCAGGCAGCCTTTCTTCAATCCTGTAAGACTTGTGTTCCGGCAGGATCTATGCAGCTGGGTGAGGCCCGGTCAGACCGGTTCCTGCTCAAAGCCGGAAGAGTGGATGTTCTTGACGGTCCGAAGGACATAGTGCGTCCGGGTCAGCCGGACGCCCGGATAGTCCTTGATCCTGTTGTGGATCTGCTCCAGATGGTCGCTGGACCTGCAGCAGATCTTCAGCATGAAATCAAACTCTCCGGTGAGATAGTAACAGGCAATGATATTGGGATCCACGTTGATGTGACGGATAAAGTCGTCATTGAAACGGGGATGCTCCATACCGATCTCCATCAGTACAGTGATATCGTTGCCCAGCTTGCCGTCATCACAGATCACGGTATAAGACTGAATGAGACCGGTCTTTTCCATCTTCTTGATGCGCTCAATCACGGTTGAGACAGACAGGTGGATCGTCTTGCTGATCTCAGAAGCGGTCTGACGGGCATTCTTCTTCAGCTCGGTCAGAATCTGATAATCCAGATTATCCATTAGGTTCACCCCTTCATATCGGAATAATTTTTCCAGACTGTCTGTATTATATCATAATAATTTCGGTTGTGGGGAAAATAACAAAAAAGATAATGCGGTTGAAAAAACAAAGGAGATAATTTAATATGAGGATGTGGCCGCAGAAATCATACGGCCCAAATCGCTTGGGACAAAAGGCATTTTGACCCAAGCATCATCATGTAAGAATGCACCTGCAGACGGCGCTGCGCCTTGCGGGTACAGGCTTTGATTACGACGGAAAGGATCAGGAATACTATGGGAACTGATACAAAAAGCTACCAGATCGGTGTGATCCGCGGAGACGGGATCGGACCGGAGATCATTGCCGAGGCGCTCAAGGTGCTTGATAAGGCTGCAAAGATCTACGGATTCACGCTGCAGTATACAGAGCTGTGTCTCGGCGGAAGTTCGATCGACCGCTACGGCGTCCCGCTTACAGAGGAGACGATTGAGAAGGCAAAGCAGTGCGACGCGGTCCTGATGGGGTCGATCGGAGGCGATCCGAAGACAAGCCCGTGGTATCAGCTCGAACCTTCCAAAAGACCCGAAGCGGGCCTTCTGGGAATCCGCAAGGCGCTCGGCCTGTTCGCGAATCTTCGTTTTTCAAAGCTGTATGACGATCTGATGGATTCCTGCCCGCTCAAGGAGTCGATTGCGCGCGAGGGGATCGATTTTGTCATCCTCAGGGAGCTGACCGGCGGTCTTTATTTCGGAGCGCATAAAACCTGGACCAAGGACGGGGAAGACATGGCAAGTGACGAGCTTCTGTACTCCGACCATGAGATCCGCAGGATCGCCGTCAAGGCGTTTGACGCAGCCATGCTGCGCGGGAAGAAGATGACTCTGGTGGACAAGGCCAATGTGCTGGATTCCTCGAGACTCTGGAGAAAGGTCGTGCAGGATGTCGCGAAGGACTACCCGGAGGTGGAGGTCGACTACATGTACGTGGACAATGCGTCCATGCAGCTTGTCAGGCGTCCTTCCCAGTTTGACGTTGTCCTGACCGAGAATATGTTCGGAGACATCCTCTCCGACGAGGCCTCTATGGTGACGGGCTCCATCGGCATGCAGCCGAGCGCGTCGCTTGCAGAAGGATCGTTCGGACTGTATGAGCCCAGCCACGGAAGCGCTCCGGATATTGCGGGGAAGGACCTGGCCAATCCGCTTGCGACGATCCTGTCCGCAGCCATGATGCTGCGCTATTCACTCGGACAGGAGGAAGCTGCGCTTGCCATCGAGAAGGCGGTCGAAGAAGTACTGAAGACATACAGAACCGCGGACCTGGTATCGGACCGCGACGATGTGGAGCAGGTAGGCTGCTCGAAGATGGGCACTCTGGTCGCAGATGCGCTGGGATGATAACGCAGGAGGAATAACCATGAAAAGCGATGCAGTTAAGACGGGTGTACAGCAGGCTCCGCACAGATCTCTGTTCAACGCGCTCGGTTTCACGCAGGAAGAGATGAAGAGACCGCTGGTCGGGATTGTCAGTTCGTACAATGAGATCGTTCCCGGCCATATGAATGTCGATAAGATCGTGGAAGCAGTCCGCACGGGCGTTACCATGGCGGGCGGCGTTGCCCGCGTCTTTCCGGCGATCGCCGTCTGCGACGGGATTGCCATGGGCCATGAGGGGATGAAATACTCCCTTGTCACCAGAGACCTGATTGCGGATTCCACGGAATGTATGGCTAAAGCGCATCAGTTTGACGCGCTGGTCATGGTTCCCAACTGCGACAAGAATGTGCCCGGCCTTCTGATGGCGGCGGCGCGCATCAACGTCCCGACCATCTTCGTATCGGGCGGACCGATGCTCGCAGGCCGCGTATTCGGACGCAAGCGTTCCCTGAGCTCTATGTTCGAGGCGGTCGGAGAGTTTTCCGCCGGCAAGATCACGCAGGAGCAGCTGCAGGAATATGAGCGCAAGGTATGTCCGACCTGCGGAAGCTGCAGCGGCATGTATACGGCAAACAGCATGAACTGCCTGACAGAGGCGCTCGGCATGGGCCTTGGCGGGAACGGAACCATCCCCGCAGTCTATTCTGACCGCCTGCGCCTTGCCAAGGAAGCCGGCATGAAGGTGATGGAGCTTCTGGAGAAGGATATCCGTCCGAGAGATATCATGACGTATGACGCGTTCATGAACGCGCTTACCGTTGACATGGCGCTCGGATGCTCCACCAATTCCATGCTGCACCTTCCTGCGATCGCGCATGAAGCCGGCGTGGAGATCAATGTGGACATCGCCAATGAGGTCTCCGCAAAGACGCCCAATCTCTGTCATCTGGCGCCGGCAGGTCCGACCTACATGGAGGATCTCAATGAGGCGGGAGGCGTCTATGCTGTCATGAAGGAACTCACGAAGAAGGATCTTCTGAATCTTTCCTGCATGACCGTCACCGGAAAGACGGTCGGTGAGAATATTGAAAACAGTGTCAATCTGGATCCGGAAGTGATCCGCCCTGCAGAGAATCCGTTCTCCGAAACCGGCGGACTTGCGGCGCTCAAGGGCAACCTTGCGCCGGATTCCGGTATCGTGAAGCGCTCTGCGGTTGTTCCCGAGATGATGGTCCATGAAGGACCTGCAAGGGTCTATGACTGCGAGGAGGATGCGATCAGCGCCATCCTGGGCGGTGAGATCAACGCGGGCGATGTTGTCGTGATCCGCTATGAGGGTCCCAAGGGCGGTCCGGGAATGCGCGAGATGCTCAACCCGACCAGCGCCATCGCAGGCATGGGGCTTGGCAGCAGCGTTGCGCTGATTACGGACGGACGTTTCTCCGGAGCGTCGAGAGGCGCATCGATCGGCCATGTGTCGCCTGAAGCGGCTGTCGGCGGACCGATCGCTCTGGTCAAAGAGGGCGATATCATTTCCATTGATATCCCGAACCTGAAGCTTGAACTGAAGGTTTCCGATGAGGAACTGGCGAAGAGACGCGCGGAATGGAAGCCCAGAAAGCCGAAGATTACAGAAGGATATCTTGCGCGGTACGCCGCGCTTGTCACCAGCGGAAACAGAGGAGCGATCCTGCAGATCCCGGGAGAGGATAAAGTATGAAACTGAATGGAGCACAGATCCTGATTGAATGCCTGAAAGAGCAGGGAGTCGATACCGTCTTCGGTTATCCGGGAGGCGCAATCCTCAATGTGTACGATGAGCTCTACAAGCACCCGGAGATCCGCCATTATCTGACGTCGCATGAGCAGGGCGCCTGCCACGCTGCGGACGGATATGCGCGTGCCACCGGAAGAGTCGGCGTATGCCTGGCAACCTCCGGACCGGGCGCAACGAACCTGGTTACCGGTATTGCGACCGCCAACATGGATTCCGTCCCGCTGGTGGCGATCACCTGCAATGTAGGCACGTCGCTCCTGGGCAAGGATTCCTTCCAGGAGGTGGACATCGCGGGCGTCACGATCCCGATCACCAAGTACAATGTGATCGTAAAGGATGTGGATTCCCTGGCGGATACGATCCGCAAGGCGTTCAGGATCGCAAGAAGCGGTCGTCCCGGCCCCGTCCTGGTGGACCTGACCAAGAATGTCACTGCAGAGACGGCTGAATATACCCCGCAGATGCCGGAAGAGATCCTTCCGCAAAGCGATGAGATCCTCCAGGCGGATCTGGAGACTGCCGCACAGATGATCAATGAGTCAAAGCGGCCGGTTGTGTTTGTTGGCGGCGGCGCAGTGATCTCGAACTGTTCGAAAGAGCTCAAAAAACTCGTTTACACCATACAGGCTCCGGTCTGTGATTCCCTGATGGGGAAGGGCGCGTTCGACGGGCATGACGACCGGTATCTGGGGATGCTCGGCATGCACGGCACCAAAGCCGCGAATCTGAGCGTGACGCACAGCGACCTGCTCCTGGCAGTCGGCTGCCGGTTCTCCGACCGGGTCATCGGAAACGCGAAGCAGTTTGCAAAAGGGGCGAAGATCGTCCAGATCGACATCGACCCTGCGGAGGTCAATAAGAATATCAAGGTCGACACATGCGTGATCGGCGACTGCAATGAAGTCCTCAAGAGGCTCAATCCGCTTCTGGAAAAGAAGGACCGTGCGCAGTGGCTGGCCGAATGTGAAAAGACCGCTTCGGAATATCCGCTTCACTATGACAGCGACCGTCTGACGGCTCCCTTCATCATGCAGGAGATCTGCCGTCTGACTGACGGGGACGCCAGGATCGTCACGGAGGTGGGTCAGCACCAGATGTGGGCCGCACAGTATTTCACCTACAGGGAACCGCGGCAGCTGTTCACATCCGGCGGACTGGGCACCATGGGATACGGACTGGGCGCCTCCCTGGGCGTCAAGACCGCCTGGCCCGGCAAGACCGTCGTCAATATTGCCGGCGACGGATGCCTGCGCATGAATATGAATGAACTGGCGACAGCCAGCAGATACAATATTCCCATCATCGAAGTGGTGATGAACAACTCGGTTCTCGGCATGGTGCACCAGTGGCAGGAGCTGTTCTACGGCGGCCGGTATTCCCAGACCATTCTCAAAGACAAGGTGGACTATGTGAAGCTGGCCGAGGCGCTCGGATGCGCGGCTTTCCGTGTCACAAAGAGAGAAGAGTTCGCACCGGTCTTTGAGAAGGCTGTCAGTCTCGGCTGTCCTGTCCTGATTGACTGCGTGATCGACGAGGGCGACAACGTATTCCCGATGGTCCCGGCAGGCCACGCGATCGCAGAAGCATTTGACCAGGACGATCTGGCAGAGAAAAAGAAAAAGTCCGGTTCGGGCAGAACCAGGAAGAAGGATGAGATATAATCCTCGGCAGGGAGGCTGAAATATGAGCGATACACTGTATAACCGTATGGATTGGGGCAGGATCGAAGGAATTGTTTACTCGGAAGAGAACCAGCCGCATGAATTCCTGGGGGCCAGCGTCACAAAGGACGGCGTCCTCGTGCAGGCGTTTTTCCCGACGGCCGAAACGGTCACCGTCCATACCGCCCAGTCGGAGACTGTGATGGAGAAAATGGATGACGCGGGGTTCTTTGCCGCGCTGCTTGACGGCAGCCGGATTCCGGAATATACGCTGGACGTCGCCAGCATCGACGGAACAAAGACGTCTGTCATTGATCCGTATAACTATGAACCCCAGATCCCGGAGAAGATCCTGAAAAAGTTCAGCGCCGGCATCTGTTATGATGTATACCGGTATCTGGGATCCCATCCCATGACTGTGCGCGGCGTATCCGGCATGTATTTTGCCGTATGGGCGCCGGACGCGGTCCGCGTTTCCCTGGTCGGTGATTTCAATGACTGGGACGGAAGACGTCTTCCGATGCGCAAGCTGGAACAATACGGAATCTTTGAGCTGTTTGTGCCCGGGTTCGAAAACGGGATCCTGTACAAATATGAGATCAAAGCAAGGCACGGCCTGACTTTCTTAAAGAGCGATCCCTATTCATTTTCGCAGGAGCTTCGTCCGGACACCGCGTCTGTGACCTGTGACCTGTCTTCCTATAAATGGCAGGACCAGGCCTGGATGGCGGAGAGAGAAGAGCTTCCGGACAGGGACCTGAAGGCCCTTCCGATGTCTGTCTACCAGATCAGTGCGGCAACCTGGAAAAGGCCGGATGACGACAGGGAATACTACAATTACAGAGAGCTTGCGGATCTTTTGTATGAATACGTCGTGAAGATGGGATATACGCATGTTGAGCTGCTCCCGGTCATGGAGTATTCCGAGGATTCGAGCATGGGGTATCTCACCAACGGATACTACGCGCCGACGAGCCGCTTCGGAAGTCCGCAGGATTTCATGT
>CAJOKX010000111.1 GCA_905235415.1 uncultured Lachnospiraceae bacterium | reverse complement strand
GCTGCAGCAACTCGCAAAGCTTAGTCGGCTGCCTATGGTTTTCAGTTGTGCCCACAGAACTCCATGCAGAAGGTCGGAGGCTGGTCTGTGAACTGTAACGTAAAAAGACCGTTTTTGCTCCGCATTGCCACTTTTCACCTTACGTGGTATAGTATTTTAGACTTGCTATATATATAGCGGTGTCTGTGTGCCATGAAAGTGGCGGAGGGAGAATATGAATATTATCATTGCAGGATGCGGGAAGGTCGGAGAGGCTCTGACGCAGGAGCTGAGCAGTGAAGGCCATGATGTGAAGGTGATTGACCGCAATCCGGAGGTTGTGGACCTGGTCTGCGACCGCTATGACGTAATGGGGTACATCGGGAATGCGGCGAACTATCTGATCCTGGAAGAGGCGGATGTAGAGAACGCGGATCTGGTGATTGCAGTCACGGGGCAGGATGAACTGAATCTGCTTGTATGCCTGCTTGCCAGAAAGGCGGGCGACTGTCAGACGATCGCCCGGGTGCATAACCCGGAGTATAACAAGGCAGTCAACTATATCAAGGATGAGCTGGGGCTGGCGCTGGTCATCAACCAGGAATTTGCCTCCGCGCAGGAGATCGCGCGGGTGCTCCGGTTCCCGTCCGCCATCGAGATTGATACATTTGCCAAGGGCAGGGTGGAGCTGCTTCATTTCCGTATTCCGCAGGGATCCGTTCTGGATGGACTGAACCTGTACGACATGCATTCGAGACTGCACTGCAATGTGCTGGTCTGTACGCAGGAGCGGGACGGGGAGATGGTGATCCCGAAGGGCGATACGGTTCTTCGCGCGGGCGACGTCATCTCGATCGTGGCGCCGATTGAAGAGCAGGAGGAGTTCTTCCGGAAGATCGGACTCCAGACCAACGCCGTCAGGGATACGATCATCATCGGCGGCGGCGATGAGGCGCTGTATCTGGCGCGGATGCTGCTCAATTCCGGCGTCGAGGTCCGTATCATAGAGAAAGACCTGCACCGGTGCGAAGAACTCGCGGAGCTTCTTCCGAAGGCTGCGATCATCCACGGAGACGGCAGCGACAGAGACCTGCTGGAGGAAGAGGGGATCAAAACCGCGGAGAGCGTCGTCTGCCTGACAGGGTTTGATGAGGAGAATGTGGTTCTTTCCCTGTATGCGAAGACGTGCGGCGTGCGCAAGATCATCACGAAAGTGAACAAGGTTGCGTTCGAAGAGGTCTTCGATAACCTGGATCTGGATACCATGATCGCTCCGAAGAACATTACGACGGAGCGTATCCTGCAGTATGTCCGTGCAATGCAGAATTCGTTCGGCAGCAATATTGAGACACTCCACCGCATGATGGATGATCAGGCGGAATCTCTGGAGTTCAAGATCCGTGACAATTTTACCAAGACGGACATTCCGCTCAGCCAGCTTCCGCTCAAAGAGGGCGTTCTGGTCGGAAGCATCAACCGCAACGGGAGGATCATTCTCCCGCGCGGGTCCGACGTGATCCGGAAGGGCGATACAGTCGTTATTATTACAACGCTCAAGGGACTGAATGATATCAGTGATGTATTTGAGTGACGGTCTGCGGCCTGCGTGAGAACGACTGCGAATCGTACTGAAGCTGTGAAGCTGGGAGAGTAAACAGAAAATGAATTATGCGATGATCTGGAAGATCCTCGGATGGATGCTGATGTTTGAAGCTGCATTTATGGCGCCCTCGGGCGTTGTATCTGCGCTGTACCGGGAGAGCTGCGGTATATGGATTGCAGCATCGATGGGGATCTGCCTGGCGGCGGGCGGACTGATGGTTCTGATCAGCCGTCCGAAGACGAAGCGGATCTATGCGCGCGAGGGCGCTGTCATCTGCGGCCTGATCTGGTTTTTGTACAGTATCTTCGGAGCGCTTCCGTTTTATCTGTCCGGGAGTATCCAGAATATATTCGACGCGGTCTTTGAAACAGCCTCCGGATTTACGACGACCGGGGCTTCGATCCTGTCTGACGTAGAGGCGCTCCCGCACGGGATCCTGTTCTGGAGATCCTTCACGCACTGGGTCGGGGGCATGGGGATCCTGGTCTTTGTCATGGCAGTGGTTCCGCTCGCTGCGGGCGGCAGCACCATGTTTCTGATGAAGGCGGAGAGCCCGGGCCCGAGTGTAAAGAAGATGGTTCCGAAGGCAGGACAGACGGCCGGCATACTGTACAAGCTGTATATTGTCCTGACAGCGATTGAACTGCTGCTGCTTCTTGTGTTCCGGATGCCGGTCTTTGACGCAATGTGCCTGACGTTCGGTACCGCCGGAACGGGCGGGTTTGCAGTCCTGAATTCCGGACTCGCGACATATCCCATTTCGCAGCAGGTGATCGTGACTGTGTTTATGATCCTGTTCGGGACGAACTTTACCGTGTATTATCTGATTGCGACGAAGCGGTTCAAGGAGATTCCGAAGATCTCGGAAGTGGTGACCTACTATGCAATTATCACAGTCGCGACAGTGCTGATCACAATCAATATCCACAACATGTATCCCAACGCCGGCCTTGCACTCAAGGACGCCGCGTTCCAGGTGGGGTCGATTATTACAACGACCGGTTATTCGACGACAGACTTTAATGTGTGGCCTGCTTTCAGCAAATGGATCCTGATCCTGCTGATGTTCTGCGGCGCCTGCGCCGGGTCTACGGGCGGCGGCATCAAGGTGTCCCGGATCCAGGTGGCGGTCAAGTCGCTGATCAAGGAGCTGGACAACGCGATCCATCCGAACAATGTCCGCAAGATCAAGTACGACGGCAAGCCGCTGGAGCATAACGTGCTTCGCGGAATCAATGTTTTTATAGTCGCATACTTTTTCACGATGGCGTTCAGTATCCTGCTGATTACCGTTGACAATTTTGATCTGGAAACGAACTTTACGGCAGTGGTTGCGACGCTGAATAATATCGGACCCGGCCTGTCCAAGGTCGGACCCACGGCGAATTACAGCTGCTACAGCAATTTTTCAGTCTGTGTGCTGATCTTTGACATGATTGCCGGACGACTGGAGATTCTTCCGGTCCTGGTACTGCTTTCGACGCACACCTGGAAGGGCGGGAGCCTGTTTCCGGGACGTGGAAAGACCAGACACCAGGCAGGGGAGGAAGACGAAGCGCTGCTGGATGAGGGATTCTGAGCATGCGCGTTCAGACGCGTGCGCGGGAGGATTCGTCTCCAGCACGGCTTTGATATAGAGAGTGGTTCATGACAACCGGCATCTGATGCCGGGAAGCAGGAGTAAACTTATGGATAAGAAAGAGTATCAGGAAAAACTGGACGAGATCAGCAGACTGATTGCGACGGAAGAGTATGAGCAGGCAGCGGGCGTTGCGGATTCGATCGACTGGAAGCGCGTGCGCAATGTCCAGACGCTTGTGATGGTGAGCGAGATCTATGAGGCTGTCGGACGCTATGAAGACAGCAAGGAGCTCCTGCTGCGCGCATACCGCAGGAGTCCGCTGGGGAGAACTGTGCTCTACAGGCTTGTGGAGTGCACGATCCAGCTCGGACAGTTCGATGAGGCGATCGAGTATTACTCAGAATATGTGCAGGCGGCTCCGCATGACAACAACCGGTTTATTCTGAAATACAAGATCTATAAGGGAAGAGGCGCTTCGCTGGATGAACAGATCTCGATCCTGCAGGACTATCTGGAGCAGGAATACAACGAGAAATGGGTCTATGAGCTTGCGAAGCTGCAGATTCAGGCGGACCATGTGCAGGAAGGCCTGTCCACATGCGATGACCTGGTACTCTGGTTCCACAGCGGCAAATATGTGATCAAGGCGCTGGAACTGAAAAAGAAATATGCACCTCTGACCCCGAAGCAGCAGGAGATCTATGACAACCGCTTCGAGGAGGAGGATACGGACTACGACGAATACGGAGAGAACAGCAACTCCTATCTGAGAGAGGCGCAGATCCAGGCGGAGGCGCGCAGGGCGGAAGTGCAGCAGGAAGCCATCAAGAGCGAACTTGCTGCGGACATCTCGCATGCGGCGCAGATGGAGAAGGCGAAGGAAGAGATCTCCCAGAAGGCGCAGGCGGCGCAGAAAGCGGTTGAGGAGACGGCTGCACAGTCAGAGAAGGTGCTGGCGGACAAGGCCGATGAGATTGCTTCCGAGGCGGGACTGTATGCGGATGCAGAGGACGCCCCGGCGCAAGAGCGCACAGAGGCGGCAGGCGATGCGCCGCAGGCAGAGGAAGAAGCAGCAGGAGAAGCTGCAGGCGAAGCGAAGGAAGCAGCAGATGAAGCGCCTCAGGCGGCTTCACAGGATGCTGCGGCAGAAGCGCCGGAAACGACAGCACAGGAAGCTGCTGCAGAAGAGTCTGTAACGGCATTACCGGAAGAGGCAGCGAAAGTGCCCGGAACAGATGCGGCGCAGAATGCGGCTGAGGAGACGGCTGCACAGGCAGAGAAGGTTCCGGCTGACAAGGCCGATGAGACTGCTGCCGGTGCGGGACTGTATACGGATGCAGGGACCGCTCCGGCAGGCGGGATCCCTGAAGAGCGCACAGAGGCGGAAGATGCCCCAGAGGCAGATGAGGCCGTCTCAAAGGAACAGCTGCAGGAGGATATGGTCCGCAGCATGCGGGAGATCGTGTCGGGCGTTGCCCCCAAAGAAGAGATGGATGCGGCAGAGGCGGCCCTGAATGAGGCGATCGACCAGTCGAAAGAAGACCAGGAGAACGCGGTTGCCGCGAGAGGCGCCGAGAATGTGTTCAATGTACCGCAGTCGGCTGCGTCCCAGAAGCGCCAGGCAGGCAGACTGACCATCGACGATATACTGCTTTCCATGGGAGACCAGGGGGAGCGGGTCAAAGAAGTGACCGGCGGCAGCGTACTGCCCGCAAGCGAAGAGGCGATGCATGCAGAAGCCGCGCTCCGGGAGTCTGCCGAGATTGCAGAGAAGGAAGAGCGAACCCATGGAAGCTGAAACGAAGAGCGCGGAGCCGGAAGACACGGCTGCTGCTGAGATTCCGGCCGCTGAAGCGCCGGCAGCTGAAGTGCAGGAGAAAGTCAGGGAAGGTTCCTTTGAAGAACTGGCCAGCCTTCCGCCGGTGGATCATGTGGAATATACGGAAGAGATCGCGGCGGCCAAGACGAAGAAGCTCCCCGTGGAAGAGATCCGCAAGCTGCATGAGGCCTATCTGAATGATTCCGCATCCCAGGCTGCGGCAGAAGCGGTTCTGAATGCGGCCGGCGCAGCGGAGAAGGCTGCGGAGGAAGCAGAGGCAGAGGCTGCGGCGCAGGCGTCTGCGCAGGTGCTGCCGGAGGAGACGGCGTCCGTCTCCGCAATCCCGGAAGAGACCGTGCAGGAAGAAGCCCCGGATGCACTGAAAGAGGCATCTTCTCAGGAGAATGCGGCCAAGACCGGGGCGGAGACTCCGGAAGAAGGCGGAGAGGCAGTTTCAGAAGAGGATACACAGGAAAGCGTCACCAACGCGCCGGAAGCGGATGCACCGGAAGCGGCTGTGCCTGAAGCGCAGGCCGAAGAGAAGCAGGAGGCGTTGAAAGAGGACAGCGCCGCGGCGGACGAATCCGGCCAGGCGGCTGCAGGGCCCGGAGAAGAGGGCGGCAGCGCTGCGCAGATGGGCGCCGGCGTTCAGAAGACGGTCGAGGTTGAGAAGAGCGCACAGGAGCCGACGATCTACGGGTCCCGTCCGATGCTGCAGGAATATCAGAAGGATCTGTTCCGCGGCTTCACGGGCGTCGGCACGCTGGAAGAGCAGATCGCCAACGCGATCCGCCAGGCGGAAGACAAGCAGGGCGACCGCACCAGCCGCACCGGCAATATCCTGATCCTGGGCGCGCATGGCAGCGGAAAGACCACGATCGCGACCGGAATCGCGAAAGCGATCGCGGAAGACCGGGGCACGCATTCGATCAAGATGGCCCGGATCTACGCTGCGGACCTCAACCGGAAGGACATCGCGGCAACGATTGCCAAGATCGCCGGAGGCATGCTGATCGTGGAAGAGGCAGGAGACCTGGATGACGCGATCGTGGACCAGCTGACAACCGCCATGGAATTTCGGACGGACGGACTGATCGTGATCCTGGAGGATGAACAGAGATACATCCACGACCTGCTGATGCGGCATCCGCGCTTCACGATGAAGTTCACGGCCCAGATCTACATTCCGCAGTACACGAACGAAGAACTGGTGAACTTCGGAAGCATCTACGCGCAGAGCAAGGACTATGTGTTCAGCGACAAGGCGATGGCGGCGCTCTATGACCGCATTGAAGCGGCTGCCCAGATGGGCGACGAAGTCTCTGTCACGAACGTGGTGGAGCTGGTGGACAGGGCGATCCACAACGCAAACAAGTTCTTCCGCAGGATCGGTTCTTCGAAAAAGCGCTATGACGAGATGGACCGCATCATTCTGAAGGAGAAGGATTTCAGATAAAAACCGGCGGATTCGTTCCGAAAGGGGACGGATCCGCTTTCTTTTTGTGAATATACACAAAATATTGCACGGATATATCAAAATAATAGGGCATTCCGCACATAAAAGCATGCCTGAAAAGGGTCGGGATGATTGACACCCCTGTTGCGTACTGATATACTGAAGCTGTAATCCGCTTATTGTGTATTCAGCGGCAATTTATAAGGAGGTATGAAGGATGAAGAAGTTTATAGCAATTGCAATGAGTGCATTGATGGCTGTCTCTTTTTCAGCAGCTGTCTATGCCGATGACGAAGCAGTAGAGATTCCGGAGGATTTCAAGGCTGGATTTATTTTCCTGCATGATGAGAACTCCACCTATGACCTGAACTTCATCAACGCTGCGAAGCAGGCTGCCGAGAACCTCGGAATGAGCGAAGATCAGATCATTCTGAAGACGAATGTTCCGGAAGGACAGGAGTGTTATGAAGAGGCCATGGATATGGCGGACCAGGGCTGCGGCATCGTATTTGCGGACAGCTTCGGCCATGAGGATTACATGATCCAGGCAGCGGCGGAAGTTCCGGAAGTGCATTTCTGCCACGCAACCGGCACGAAGGCCCATACCCAGGGCCTGGACAACTACCACAACGCTTTTGCTTCGATCTATGAAGGCCGTTTCCTGGCAGGCGTTGCGGCAGGCATGAAGCTCAACGAGATGATTGAGAACGGAGAGATCTCCGAAGACGAAGCCAAGATCGGATATGTCGGCGCATTCACATACGCTGAGGTTATTTCCGGATTCACTTCCTTCTTCCTGGGCGCAAGACATGAGTGCCCGAGCGCTACGATGGAAGTCACCTTCACCGGATCCTGGTATGATGAGACCGCTGAGAAGGAAGGCGCGAACACGCTGATCGAGGACGGATGCGTCCTGATCTCCCAGCATGCTGACTCCATGGGCGCTCCGACAGCTTGCGAAGCTGCAGGCGTACCGGATGTTTCCTACAACGGATCCACGATCGACGCGGCTCCGAACACCTATCTCATTTCCTCCAAGATCGACTGGACTCCGTATTTTGAGTATGCCATCAAGGCTGCTGTTGCCGGAGACCCGATCGAGGCTGACTGGACCGGAACCATCGCGACGGATTCCGTACAGCTCACCGATCTGAACGAAGATGTTGCCGCAGAAGGCACCGCAGAGGAGATCGAGGCTGTCAAGGCGGCTCTGGAAGACGGTTCGATGCATGTATTTGATACCGCCGCCTTCACCGTAGGCGGAGAAGAGCTGACCGAAGACTTCCAGGCAGACGTGGATGACGATCCGGATTATGCACCGGATACCGAAGTTGTATCGGATGGATACTTCCATGAATCCGAGTACAGATCCGCTCCGTACTTCGGACTGTTCTATGATGAGGAAGGCAATGGCAATCCGATCGACGGCATCACGCTTCTGGACGTTGCATTCTAATCGAACACACGGCATAGCTGCAGGGATCCCGGACGGGGTCCCTGCTTTGGAAACTGTATAGACGTTGTTCCCGGCCCGGCGGGGCCGGGCTGTGATGAGGCAGTACAGTGAGACCTCTTCTGTGCTGCCTTTTCTTACTTCTTCAGGGGATAGCGTCCGGGAACGGGATCCCGGACATGCCGGGAGGGTGAACATTTGGAGAACAGAGTTGCGGCCGTCAGTATGCGCGGCATTACAAAGACATTCGGAAAAACAGTGGCCAACAAAAATGTGTCCATTGATATATACAGAGGCGAGATCCTGTCCCTTCTGGGAGAGAACGGGTCCGGCAAGACGACGCTGATGAATATGCTCTCGGGCATCTATCTGCCGGATGCCGGACAGATTCTGGTGGACGGAAAAGAAGCGGCGATCCGGTCCCCGAAAGACGCGCTGGATCTCGGCATCGGCATGATCCATCAGCATTTCAAGCTGGTCGACGTGATGACGGCGACTGAGAATATCGTGCTGGGACTGAAAGAAGAGAAGTACGACCTGAAAGAGTCTTCCAGGAAGATCCGGGAGATCTGCGACCGGTACGGATTTGACCTGAATCCGGAGCAGAAGATCTACGATATGACCGTCTCGCAGAAGCAGACGGTAGAGATCGTGAAGGTCCTCTACCGCAAGGCGGACATCCTGATCCTGGACGAACCGACGGCAGTCCTGACGCCGCAGGAGACGGAGCGTCTGTTCGACGTCCTGCGGAATATGAGAAAGGACAACAAGGCGGTCGTCATCATCACCCACAAGCTCAACGAGGTGCTGGAGATCTCCGACCAGGTGGATATCCTGCGCTCGGGTGAGTTCATCGGAAGCCTGAAGACCAGCGAGACCAATGTGCAGGAGATGACCGACATGATGGTCGGCCGCGCGGTCGAGCTGAATATAGACAGGCCGCAGCCGCAGAATGTGGAGCCCAGGCTGGTGATCTCGAATCTCACGGTCAAAAGTGAGGACGGCATCACGAAACTGGATGATGTCTCATTCACCGCGAATGCGGGGGAGATCCTGGGAATTGCCGGCATCTCCAACAGCGGCCAGAAGGAGCTGCTGGAAGCGATCGCGGGCCTGCAGCCCACGGAGCACGGAGACATCTCCTATGTACCGCATGACGGACCGCAGGAGAGCCTGATCGGAAAGGATCCGCTGGACATCCAGAGAATGGGCATCTCGCTGTCATTTGTCCCGGAAGACCGTCTGGGCATGGGCCTGGTCGCCAATATGGACCTGACAGACAACATGATGCTGCGTTCCTTCAGAAAAGGGAGGCGCAGAACCGTAGACAGGGCGACGCCCCGCAAGGTTGCGCAGGATGTGGTGGATCAGCTGGAGGTGGCGACGCCCGGCCTCACCACGCCGGTACGGCGCCTGTCAGGCGGCAATGTGCAGAAGGTCCTGGTCGGCAGAGAGATTGCTTCCGCCCCGTCGGTCCTTCTGACGGCGTATGCGGTCCGCGGGCTGGATATCAATTCCTCCTACGCGATCTATGATCTGATGAACAAACAGAAGGAAAGAGGCGTGGCCGTCATCTATGTCGGGGAAGACCTGGACGTCCTGCTCCAGCTGGCAGACCGGATCCTGGTTCTGTGCGGCGGGAAGGTATCCGGGATTCTGGACGGACGGACCACGGACAAATATGAAGTCGGACTGCTGATGACATCTCTGGGAGGGGGTGAGGCAAAATGAAAGAATCAGGAAAAGGGCCGAGAGTCCATATTACAAAGCGCCCCGAGATCTCAAAGGCGCAGGCCTTCCTGATCCGCGCGGTTGCGCTGGTTCTGGCGATCGTGGTCTGCGCGGTGGTCACATACCTTCTGACCGGAGATGATCCGGGAAGCGTGTTCAAGACCATCTGGGAGGGCAGCTTCGGCTCCTCCAGACGTACCTGGGTACTGCTGCAGAATGTCTCGATCCTGCTGATCATCTCCCTTGCCATGGCGCCGGCGTTCCGTATGCGCTTCTGGAATATCGGGGGCGAGGGACAGGTTATGATCGGCGTTCTTGCGACCGCTTCCTGCATGATTATGCTCAGCGGAAAGGTTCCGGAACCGGCGCTGATCTTCATCGAGATCGCCGCCGCTGTCGTTGCAGGCGCCATCTGGGCCGCCATACCGGCCTTCTTCAAATCGCGCTGGAACACGAACGAGACGCTGTTTACGCTGATGATGAACTATGTGGCCACACAGCTGGTTGCCTATTTCATTATCATATGGGAGTCTCCGAGAGGCTCCGGCAAGATCGGCATCATCAACCAGTCCACGCAGGCAGGGTGGCTGCCGCAGATCGGACAGTATAAGTATCTGCTGACAGTTATCGTCGCGGCCGTTCTGACCGTGTTCATTTACATCTATATGAACTACGGGAAACACGGATATGAGCTGGCTGTTGTCGGCGAGAGCGAGCGGACCGCCAAATACGTCGGCATCAAGGTGGGACGGGTGATTATCCGTACGATGCTCCTGTCCGGCGCAATCTGCGGACTTGCGGGCGCGCTTATGGTTGCGGGCACCGACCACACCATGACGACCACACTGGCAGGCGGACGCGGATTCACCGCCGTCATGGTGGCGTGGATGGCAAAGTTCAACCCGCTCGGCATGATCTTCACCTCCTTCCTTCTGGCGTTCCTGCAGAAGGGCGCGGGCGAGGTCGCGACGCAGTTCGGGCTGAACCAGAGCTTTTCTGACATCCTTAGCTCGATCATTATCTTCTTCCTGATCGGCTGTGAGTTCTTCATCCAGTACAGGTTTGTATTCCGGAAGGAGGCGAAGTAAGCTATGTTCGATATTATTTCCTTTATCCCCCGTGCAGTCGCACAGGCGACGCCTCTGCTTCTCGGCTCCACCGGTGAGACGCTCACTGAAAAGAGCGGCAACCTGAACCTCGGAATTCCCGGAATCATGTATGTCGGAGCGATCTCCGGCGTCATCGGCGCCTTCTTCTATGAACAGTCGGTGGGTTCCGCGGATAACGCAAATGCGCTGCTTGCGATCGGCATCCCGCTGGTCTGCTGCCTGGTCGGGTCGGCGCTGATGGGACTTCTGTACTGTTTCCTGACCGTTACGCTCAGAGCAAACCAGAACGTAACAGGTCTTGCCATGACGACCTTCGGCGTCGGTTTCGGAAACTTCTTCGGCGGCTCGCTGATTAAGCTGACCGGTTCGGACGTTCCTTCGATCGCGCTGTCGATCACGCATAAGTTCTATGCGGCCAAGCTTCCGTTTGCATCGAAGGCGGGCGTGTTCGGGAAGCTGATCCTGAACTACGGATTCCTGGTCTATGTCGCGGTCGTAATCGCGCTCCTCACATCCTGGTACCTGAACAGGACCCGGAGCGGACTTCAGCTGAGGGCGGTCGGCGAGAATCCGGCGACGGCAGACGCGGCCGGCATCAACGTCGCGAAATACAAGTACCGTGCAACCATCATCGGTTCCATGATTGCCGGAATGGGCGGCCTGTACTATGTCATGGACTATGCGTCCGGCGTGTGGTCCAACGACGCATTCGGCGACAGAGGATGGCTTGCGATCGCACTCGTTATCTTCACCATGTGGAGACCGAATGTCAGCATCTTCGCATCCCTCCTGTTCGGCGGCCTGTACATCCTGTACCTGTACATCCCGACAGGAACGAACATGGCGATCAAAGAGATCTACAAGATGGCGCCGTTCGTTGTCACCATCCTGGTGCTGATCATGATCAGCATGCGCAAGAAGAAGGAGAATCAGGCGCCGGCGCATCTCGGACTGCCCTATTTCCGGGAGGACCGCTGACGGCCGGATGCATCTTTTGAAGCGCAGATGCATGCAATGTGATTCCCAGCAGCCCGGGGCTCGTTCTCCGGGCTGTTTTTTCACCCGGCGCGGCCCGTGTTTTTTCACCCGGCGTTACAGTTCACAGACCAGCCAACTCTGCTTTGAGTTTGTGGGCACACTGAAAACACGTTGCCTACCTTCGCTTTGCATCGGTTGCATTGCAGCCACTCCCAGCTCCTATAGAAGCG
>CAJOKX010000110.1 GCA_905235415.1 uncultured Lachnospiraceae bacterium | reverse complement strand
TACAAACATGGCAAGAACATGCTGCAGCCCGAACGGAATCGCCTTCCCAACCGGCACCCTGCCGTCAAGCCTGTAAATATTGTCGATACTCGCCGAAGAAGAATTGCCTGATCGCTTACTCATAAGGACCCCTCATATTTTAGAAAACTCTGAATTCTCATCCGGACAACAGCGCAGAATCACCGCACCCAACATGTCTTATCTGATATCATACACCCACTTTCTCTCTTTCCATCACACTTTTTAGTCACGGCATAGCCGGGTGAACAGATCAGACTCATTTTCAGGCGGATCAGGCCGCTTTCTTATACGCTATGCCTGATGGAGCCAGTGCAGGCAGCGCAAACTGGTACAGACCGTTATTTGAACTGTAGATAGAGTTTCCGGGATGGGCTCCTGAAGAGACTTCGTTTTTACCATACATGAACCAGCGGTAATTCGCATCTGACCCGCGATCCCCCCACGTCACATCAACGCCGTACCATTTGCCATTTTCCAGCTGGATCATATTCCAGGCATGTTCGTCATAGGATGATCCGACGTACAGACAGGTCACACCGCAGTAATCGCAGATCATCTTGAACGCCCTGGCATATCCGTCGCATACGCTCGTGCGTTTATATTTGGGCAGCAAAGCACTGGCCGGGCTGTATTCCACCCCGCGATTATGGCCGTACGAAACCGTTCTGATCAGATACTCATAGACCAGGCGGGCAGTCGTGAACCTGGATTTGTCCGGCCGGTTCCTCATGATGGACGCCGCAGCACTTTTCGCGGTTGACTTCACCGTTCCCAGCTCCTTTCTTGCCCCTTTGTACCACTCCACTGGTTTCAGTGTGATGGAATCGATCCGGACTGACACCTTATTGCGGGACAGCCATTTGTAATGATAATGGTAGCTCCATTTGTAATAGTGGATCCAATAGCAGTCGATGTTGCTGTCGATCAGCGCCGTGGTCACCTGATCGCAGATCAGATCAATTGCCTTTACCTTTTTGTGATTCCATACCTGCCCGGACCGGAAATCAAAACCGGAAACTTTCATGGATACCTTTTTGGACAGTTTGACCTTGACCTTCTTCGCGCTTTTACGATGCTTCTTATAGATGGCCTTGTAGAACTTCATCCTGTTCTTATTCAGTTTGCGGGAGTAGTAACTCTTTTCAACCGAATTAATACCGCTCTTATATTTGAGGGAATCTCCCCCGCTTATCCATGGTGAATCACCGCTGCCCGTCTGCATCTTTGTCTCCGCGGCAGCTGCCGGATGGCGGATCCCTGCAAAGAACAGGAACAATATGGAGAGCAGTATGACAACTCCTGCAAGTCCGACTGCGCGAATCTTCTGAACCTTTTCCATGTAATCCTCCCTCAATTATATTCGCTCAAACCTCCTGTAGGACACGCCGTCCCTTGTGACGATTTCATCCCACATCTTAGCAGGACGTGTCCACAGACTGCCGTCCCCGTAAAGAGCGCGGTACACCACCATCGGTTCTTCTGACTCAGAATGCCGGGCAATCCCTATCACCTCATACTCATTGCCTTTGAAATGACGGTAGTGTCCAGGCTGAATAGCATTCACCGCTTCTTCGTAAGTCATTTTCTTTCCTTCCTTCTCCGCAGCGCGGCGATAATATCGCTTATATTGTCATTGTTTATCACACCAGGCTTTTCTTCCCGGTATTCCAGCAGATTATCCTTGTTCTCTGCTTCCAGTTCCCGGACACGCGTGTACGTGGATTCATAGTCCCCATTCTGCATTGCCTTCTCAATAAACTCCTGAACATCATCGGCAATCACATCGTATGTTCCGTAAAGTTCCCTGACCGCACCTTGTATTCTCTCCAGTGTCAGCGGATCCCCGCATTTCTCCTGCTCCCACAGAATTCCAATCACATCGGATCGGTCGTACTTGTACTCTCTTCCCGCTCTCAATTTCATTGCCACCAGATATGCACCTGTGACCGTCCGCACATTCAAGACCCCATAAAACGTCTTGTAGTACCTGGAGAATTGGATGATCTTATCGGTATATGATTCGGTTTGCCTAAAGTCGTCATTTAACCATCCCACGGGGAGGTCATTACGATCGCCCACAGTGTTGATCGCGTCTTTCATCGAGGATGCCGCATTGATCAGCGCGTCCATATCATAAGTCATTTCCCGAAATCCGTAATTGATGATAATAGAAGCACCACCGATCAAAATGATTTCCGCGGGTATGGATTTTCCGTTACGCTTTCTGAATTCCTTTGCCAGTTCCTTCAGATATTGGTCGAGGTTTTCTTTGGTAAAGGGCTTGTCAGACAACGTCTCTCACCCCACTCTCCATAATATTGAAACGTTTGAACTCTGGGATAGCCACCCTCTCTGCCTTGCGTTTCGGTTCATCCGTTTTCAGCACCTCACTGGTCATAAGAACGCCCGCCGGGAAAATAGGTTTGCTCAATTTCTGTGCCCTGATATCGTCATATTTAGTGCAGATCGGAATGTGGTTCTCACGGGACAAGTAGTCCAGCATTGCCAGCAAATATAAGGCCTCCGGATACCAATGTTTATCATACAGAGTCCTGATCTCATCCGTTTCCAGAAGATCAAGCAAAAAATCCACATCGCCCATATCTTTTACATGATGACAGGTATTGCTCTTGAAGGTTTCAAAAGAGCTGCGGTAATCCTGATGAGCAGATTCAAGAATGTCTTCCACGGAAACACCCAGCACTTTCGCCAGCCGATAAAGCGTGCCTGCTGCGCACTTATCAAGATCCGTCTTCCCGCTGCATATATCGTTAATCGTCGCCTGCGGAACACCGCTCTCCTTGCTCAGACGATATTTCGTAAGGTTCTGTCTTTCGAGCTGCTCGTTAATCAGCATGCTGACTGCCCCCTTTCATTGTTATACTCATATTATGACGGTATACCGAAGTAATTGCAAGCAGCATTTGTTCCTCCATAGAAAACTGTACTATGTAATTTTAGATCGTTGATGTTCAAGACATATCTGAAATCTCTTCAGGACATTGAAAAAGCATCGGTTCCTTCCCGATGCTTTGAATCAAAAGATGTTCTGTTTTACTGAGGATCCATCACGATGCGTATCCGGGTTCCCAGCGCGGGGCGCGCGAGTACTTCAAAATGCCCGTTGTGCTTATCTATGATCCATTTGGCAATGGACAGTCCCAGGCCGGTTCCGGTGCTGGAGCGCACTTCATCCGAACGGTAGAACCTGTCGAAGATACGCGGAATCTCCGATCCGGCTATGCCTACGCCCGTATCCTGCACCTGCAGATACGGGGCGCCGGATTCGGTCGTTCCGGCGGAGAGTATGATCTCATCCCCCTCTTTCGTGTATTTGGCGGCATTGTCCGTCAGGATCCGCACTGCCTGCTTGAGAAGCCCTTCATCCGCCGTCAGCGTGATCTCCCGGTCCGGAACCTCGAGACGGTAGCGGTGGTTCTCGTCGATCATAAATGACTCTTCGTACACTTCGCGCATCAGGCTGCAGGCGTCAACCTGTGTCAGCTCCAGGGACGTCTTGCCGCTGTCGCCGCGGGCCAGGAAGAGAAGCTGCTCCACCAGGTGATTCATGTGATCCGCTTCATTTTTGATCGCGCTGATCCCCTCCTCCAGTGTCTGCGGATCAGTCTTTCCCCAGCGGTCCAGGAGATTGGCGTACCCCTGGATCACCGCTATGGGCGTGCGCAGCTCATGGGATGCGTCGTTGACGAACCTCGCCTGCTGCCGGTAGGTGTCCCGCATGCGCAGCAGCAGATTGTTCATGGCCGCCTCCACGCCTGTCAGGTCAGAGTCGTTAAAGGACAGCGGCTTACCCTCCGGGAACTCTCCCGGCTGGATCTTCTCAAGCGCCTCCTCAATCTCCTGGTACTTGTCCTCGGAAAATGACATGCGGCTGAGTTCGTCCGCACGCAGCGCAATCTCATTGATCGGAGAGAGGATCTTGCGGATCCGTTTATCCTCCCTGAAATATCCCAGGAACAGACCCAGCAGCTGCAGTGCAAACAGGATCCCGATCACTGCTGCGATCACCGCGATCGTGATATCCGCCCGCGCCTGCATGCGCACGGTCCCTTCCGGAGAGGCGACGCGGTACATGAGCCGGTGCGTGCCTTCCTGCAGGGTGAGGCTTCTGTGATCCTGCGGCGTGATGCTTCCGAACCGGACAATTTCCCGGTCCGCACACCATCCGACGAATGCCAGCACAAAAAACAGCAGGTCTGTCAGGATGTACCGATGCAGCTGCCTGCGGATCCCATACCTGTGGAGCCGGCGCGTAATGGAGGACATTCTCTGCTGATGCTCCGCCCCCCTGCCCCTGCGGTGCGCCTGCGCATGCATTTTCTCAGGCTTCTTCCGATTTGATGACATAGCCGACCCCTCTGACGGTTTGAATCATTTTTACATGGAAGACGTCGTCGATCTTGGAGCGCAGATAGCGGATGTAGACGTCGACGATATTTGTCTCCCCCGCGAAGTCATACCCGCAGACCCTGTTGAGCAGCGTATCCCTGGACAGCACGATATCTCTGTTCTCCAGAAGCGTCTTCAGCATCAGGAATTCCCTGTTGGTCAGGAAGATCTCATGGCCGGCGTAGCGGACAGTATGGCTGCGCTCATTTAACGACAGCTCGCCCCATACCAGGACGCCTTCCTGGAGGGCCGCATCCGCCTGCGGCTGTTCCTTCTTCGGCGCATGGAACTTCAGCGCGACACGGATGCGCGCCAGCAGCTCCTCGATTGCAAATGGCTTGGTGATATAATCCACCGCACCCGCGTCCAGCCCGGAGACCTTATCCATCACCGCATCCCGCGCGGTCAGCAGGATCACCGGCACGTCTTTCTCTTTCTGCAGGCGCCGCAGAACCTCCAGGCCGTTCAGGCCGGGCAGCATGATGTCCAGCAGCACCAGATCGAACTCCTCTTCCAGTGCTGTTTCCAATGCTTCCCGGCCGTTTCCGGATTTCTTCACTTCATACCCTTCGTGAATCAGCTCCAGCTCAATAAAACGGGCCAGCTTCTCTTCATCCTCCACGACAAGAATCCGTGTATTCATGAACGTTTTTTCTTCTCCTTCATCCCCTTCTGAAACTCATGCTTCACATCATCGGCCAGCTCGCCGGCCTTCGAGAGAATGCTGTTGGCAGCGTCGGTATTCTCCATGCTGTCATCAGACTCAAAGGTGAAGCGGAAGCCGAGGAGCAGGGAAATGATAACCGCGGGCACCACTGCCTTCCAGAAGATCAGCACTCCCAGCGCCATTACCCAGGACGGCATCCTCAGCCATTCCTCATTATGGCGCAGGATGAGGAAGGATGTATGCTTTACGAACCCTATCAGCGTCCGGAACAGTCTGGTCAGGCTCTTGGAGAGTGTCGGCGCAGCCTCTTTCTGCTGCGCCACCTGATCCGGCACATCGATATAGGTCTCCTGCTCCCTGTAGGAGGTGGAGTACACGCCCCGTCCTTGCGTCTGCGTCTTGCCCTGCTTCTCCAGCAGCACCATCGCATCCAGAAGGTCCCCGCCGCACGCATCCAGCGCCGCCTGCGCGTCTTCATAGGATACCTGCGCGCTCTCCCTCAGCCGTTCGGCCTTTTCCAGTTTATCCATACCCGCTGCCTCCTTGCTGTTTATCATACGATACTAACCAGAAAATGAAAAGAACTTGCATATCCGCCTCAGCTTGCGAAGCTTCAGCCGCCATACCTGCGATGCTTCAGCCCGCCACGCATGTAAGGCTTCAGCCCGCCACGCATGTGAAGCCTCAGCCCGCCATACCTGCGATACCTCAGCCTGACATACCTGCGATGCTTCAGCCCGCCACGCATGTGAAGCTTCAGCCCGACATACCTGCGATGCTTCAGCCCGCCACGCCTGTGAGGCTTCAGCCCGCCACGCATGTGAGGCTTCAGCAGCCTGCCATTCTTGTTATGCCTCAGCCGCTTCTGCCTGCTGCGCCTCTTCCTGCTTCACGTCATTCTCCACGTTGTCTGCAAAGCTTCCCGCTCTGTCCAGAACCGCGTTTACAGCCGCAACATCCTCACTGCCGTCAAAGCTGTAACGGATATTGAAGAACAGCGAGATAATCATCAGCGGGACGAGCGTATGCCAGAAGAACAGCATCAGCAGCGCAAACGCCCAGGACGGCATCACGAAGATCTCTTTCTGCTCGTGCTTCATATGGAAGGACGTATGCGTCAGGAAATTCCACGCCGCATGAACCGCCTTGCCCAGCGCGCTTCTCTCACGCTTCTTCCCTGCTGTGCAGGAATCATCCGAAGCGCCGGCGCCTTCCGCATCCGCACCGGATCCGTTATTCCTGATCCTGCCCTGCTTCTCCAGCAGTACCATTGCCTCCAGCAAGTCACCTCCGGCCTGGTCCAGAACATCCCTTGCCTCTTCGTAAGAGATATCCGCTCTCTCCCTCAGTCTCTCAATCATCTCGAATCTGTCCATCATGACCTCCTTCATTTCGCCCCGGTTCATCCGGGATCTCTGTATACTGTACGGAGCTTCTCCGCATCCTGTCTCCTGCGCCTGACCTTCTTTCCGTCTGACGCAGGAACAGAATACTGCCGCCGCATGAAAGCGTCCTGAATGAAAGATTAATGGATGATTAAAGATCGAAGCCGCATAATAATGAGCCAGGCGGATGCCTGGCTCGTTTCACATCGATATCCTATTTTTTAACCGGACATTGGCACCATTAACTGAGAGCAATCATTCTCCCCAATAATCTATGGATTCCTGAGTCCGTCCAGACATACCAAACAACTTCATCATATAATCTTCACGCTCGTTAAACATCTGGACAATGACCACTTTCTTTCCTTTAATCCTATAGATAAAATAATTATGATTCGTAAACAGATACCAGGGAGCTTCCTTTTAACGAGCTGAGAATATTCAACCTTCTTCATAAACTATATACCCAGTTCTTTTCTAAGATCTTTAGAGGATATAGTTCCCTCCGTTGCTATCGACTGTTCTCCCTTTTGCATCTCAATCTGAAATCTGTATAATGCAAGCTGTTTTTCCAGATCATCCAACTCCTGCATATTTATCATCGCGATCTGACCATGGCCATTCTTGGTAAGATATACACGACTGCCATAG
>CAJOKX010000109.1 GCA_905235415.1 uncultured Lachnospiraceae bacterium | reverse complement strand
TGGGTTAGCGGCCGCGTGACCGGCCGTGGGGAGGGACATTGTCCCAAACCGGAAGCCCCGCCCATTGCCATGCAATGCAATGTGCGTGGGTAGATCACCACATGAAATTCCTCTTCTCCAGACTTTTTCAGAGCTGTGACTTTCCTCTCTTATTCATTTGTGACTTACTGGAATGTGCCTTGAAAAATGTCCAAATATAATATATGATTTAGCCACATGGAGGTGATATCATGCAGATCGTTCCAATGAGAGATTTGAAAAACACAGTAGAAATCGAGCGGAAGTGTGCCGAAGAGAACGGCCCTGTCTTTGTAACAAAGAACGGATACGGTCGCCTTGTTGTGATGGATATTGAATATTACGAGAGAACCATGCAGTCCATGGAAGAGGCCAGATTGGTCAACCGTGGAGTTGATGATTATGAGAACGGGAATGTCGCAGACGGAAAGTCTTCACTGAAAAAGCTGAGGGAAAAACATGGCATCTGATCGATACAATTATGTTCTGACGGAGAGCGCAGAAGCAGATATCGATGAAGCCTTTGACTATATCGCAAATGAGCTGGTCAATCCCGATGCGGCCTCCGCCTTTGCAGACGAACTGGAAGAAAAACTGGAGGAAATTTGTAAAACGCCAAAAGCAGGCAGGCCAGTCCATAACCCTTATCTGAAGAGGGATGACATTCGTCGCGTTCTGGTGAATAATTATATTGCCTATTACCTGATCGATGCGGAGAAAGAAAACATCGTTGTTCTTCGTGTTGTCTATAACCGCCGCGACCAGGATAAGATTCTGAAAAACATCTGATACTGGAAACAGTCATCAATCCTGATTCTGAACCTTCTCATCTTTTTTCCGCAGATACAGGCGGCACCAGCCATGTTTCCGCCGATACCAAACAGCAGCAGCCAAATATAATCTCCATTGGTAAGAAGGCATCTTGGCAGCAATGTCGGAAGTTCTGCAAAGCATGATCCCGGGTTGTTGACACAAGTTCCGCTCCCGCGTACAATTCTTATCATATCCGGTTGTCAGGCAATGCCAAAGCACCGATGATATGCGGCATCGCGCGCTCGCAAAAGCGCACGCCGTTTATCAGCACAGCATCAATGTACTCTGATTTGAAAGGAGCTTTCTATGGCGGCAAAATGGCTCAAAGACGCAGTTTTCTATGAGATCTATCCACAGTCTTTCTATGACACCAACGCAGACGGAATCGGAGATTTCAACGGGATCATCGAGAAGCTGGACTATATCAAGGATCTGGGATGCAACGCGCTCTGGATCAACCCCTGCTTTGATTCCCCGTTCAAAGATGCAGGATATGACGTGCGGGACTATAAGAAGGTGGCCCCGCGCTACGGAACCAATGAGGATCTGTACCATCTCTTCGACGCCGCCCACCAGAAGGGCATCCGCGTCCTGCTGGACCTGGTTCCCGGTCACACATCCGAGGAACATGAGTGGTTCCGTATGAGCCAGAAGGCGGAGAAAAATGAATACTCCAACCGCTATATCTGGACGAACTTCTGTTTTGAGCCTGCCGTCGGATTCCCGTATATCGGCGGGGAGAGTGAGCGCAGCGGGACCTATCTCCTGAACTTCTTCAAGTGCCAGCCCGCGCTCAACTACGGCTTCCTGAAACCCGACAAGCCCTGGAAGCTGTCGGTCGATCATCCGGACGCCATTGCCACCCGGGAAGCCATGAAGGATGTCATGCGGTTCTGGCTGAGAGGCGGCTGCGACGGGTTCCGTGTCGATATGGCCGCTTCCCTTGTCAAAGGCGACGATGAACAGAAGTCCGGGACCAGCGCCATCTGGAGAGACGTCCGCCGGATGCTGGATCTGGAATTCCCGGACGCAGCCATGGTCTCGGAGTGGAGCAATCCGCCCCTCGCCCTGCGGGCCGGCTATGATATGGACTTCTACCTGAACCATCCGGGCGGAGGCTACTCCACGCTCATGAGAGACTACTACAATCATGACGCAGAGGACCACAGCTACTTCAAAAAGGATGCGGGCGGCAGCATCAACCGTTTCCTGGATGAATACCTGGTCTGGTATGAGGACACCAAAGACAAGGGATATATCGCGCCTCTTACCTGCAACCATGATACCCTGCGTCCGAGGTACAACCTGGATCCGTCGGAGCTCAAGCTTGCCTATGCGTTCCTGTTCACCCTTCCCGGCGTCCCGTTCCTCTACTACGGGGATGAGATCGGCATGAGATACCTGGATCTTCCCACGAAGGAAGGCGGCTATTTCAGAACCGGCTCCCGCACGCCCATGCAGTGGAACAGTTCCAGAAACCTCGGCTTCTCCGAAGGAAATGAAGAAGACCTCTATCTCCCGGTGGATCCGGCGCAGGACGCTCCCACCGTGGAAGCGCAGGAAAAGGATCCTTCCTCCCTGCTCAATACCGTCAAAGAGCTGCTGGCACTTCGCCACAGGTACGAAGATCTGCAGGCAGACGGCGATTTCTCCGTGATCTGCAGTGAACCCGGCAGGCCCTTCGTGTACCGGCGCGGAGACCTCCTGCTTGCACTCAATCCGGACAGCGCCGCCAAAGAGCTCTCCCTGGATACGGGTGATAAAAAGGTTCTCTTCCGGATCGGAAACGTCAGTACGGCCGACGGAAAACTGACCGTGGAGGGCCAGTCCTTCGCAGTGCTCGGGTAACAAAACGCAGAGAACGTTTCCCGGGTAACAATACTCGGGTAACGATTCTCAGGGAACGATTCCCGGGTAACAATACTCGGGTAACGATTCCCGGGTAACGAAACGAATCGGGAGAATCAGGCAGACGCCAAACAGGGGCCGGCCTCTCTGCTTCATCAGCAGGGAGCCGGCCCCTTTTCTGTGTGAACCCTGTTCTGCGTAACCCCTGTTCTGCGCCGCTCCTGTTCAAGAACGCCGCGGCCTTCTTACAGGCGGAATCTGCGCTTTGCGGCGTCTACCAGAAAATCTGCCGTGCCTTCAACCCCGAACAGGCTGCTGTCGATCAGGATATTCTTCAGGCGCTTGTCGTCCAGCGCACAGCCTGCATACCGCATCTCATAGCTGTTTCTTGCCTGGTCGACCTGTACGCACATCTTCCTCGCTTCATCCTCGCTCAGTCCCAGCTGCTCCACGCTGTTGCGCACGCGCGCTTCAAACGGCGCGTAGATGTAGATGTGCATTGCATTTTCCATATCCTGCAGGACAAAATCGCTGCAGCGTCCGACGATGATGCAGCTCTCTTTTTCCGCCAGAAACTGGATAATGTTCTTCTGGGTCTCAAAGATGCGGTCCTGCTCGTCGGGCGATTCGCTTCCCAGAGGAACAAGCATCTTCCAGAACGGGTTCTTCCCTTTCTTTTCCCCGGTCTCCTCCTTCTCTTCCACCGAAGAGACGGGGAGGTTCAGCTTCTGCGCAGCCTGGTCCACGAGATCGCGGTCATAATACTCGATCCCCAGCTTTTCCGACATACGGCGGGCGATCGGCCTCCCCATGGATCCGAACTGACGCTGAATGGTAATGACATATTTGGTCTTGTTCATATTCCTGTCCCATCCTCAATGCTCATACCAGCCGACGACGCCCGGCGTGAGATTGATATTAATCTGCTTGATTTCCTGATACTCCTCCAGACCGTGGATTCCGAGCTCACGTCCGATGCCGGACTTCTTGTATCCGCCCCAGGGCGCTTCATTGAAGGTCGGATTGTAGCAGTTAATCCACGTGATCCCGGCCCTGATCTCACGGATCACCCGCATCGCACGCGTCAGGTCACTGGTAAATACAGCGCCTGCCAGCCCATATTCCGTATCGTTGGCCAGTGCGATGGCCTCTTCCTCTGTCCGGAATGTCTGGATCGTGACAACCGGCCCGAAGATCTCCTCTCTGACAATCGTCATGTCGCTTGTACATCCATCAAAGATCGTCGGCCGCACAAAATATCCGTTCGCGCATGCGCCTTCGGTATAGCGCTCCCCGCCGCAGACCAGCTTCGCGCCCTCGTCGATTCCCTTCCGGATATACCCGAGCACTTTGTTCATCTGCTCTTCACTGACCAGCGGCCCCATATCCGGATTCTCCAGCGGATCGCCGATGGTGATTGCATTGGCTCTCTGCGCCAGGCGTTCCACAAACGCGTCGTGGAAGCTTTCCTCGATGATGATCCTGCTTCCTGCAGAACACACCTCCCCCTGGTTCAGGAAGATGCCGATCATCGCCCATTCCACGGCCCCCTCCAGATCGGTATCGGCAAAAATGACATTCGGCGACTTGCCGCCCAGCTCAAGACCGATCTTCTTGACATTGCCTGCAGCCGAGCGCATGATGCTCTGGCCGACGGCTGTGGATCCTGTAAATGTGACCATGCTGACGTCCGGATGGGATGCAATCGCATTTCCAACGGTGGATCCGGGACCGAGCACGAGATTGACGCTTCCCTTCGGCATGCCTGCTTCTTCGAAGATCTCGAAGAGTCTGACGGACGACAGGACACAGTTGGAGCTTGGCTTGAAGACGATGCTGTTGCCTGCAGCCAGAGCAGGCGCCATCTTCCACGCGCCCATCAGGAGCGGATAGTTCCAGGGGGTGATCAGGCCGCACACGCCGACCGGTTCATGCACCGTATAGGAATGCATCTTCCCGAAGCCTTCATTGACATCGTACACCCCTCCGTAAGGCGCCTTGATCAGGCCCGCGTAGTATCTGAAGCAATGGATCGCGTCATCCACGTCCCCCTCTGCCTCGCGCAGGGGCTTTCCCATATCAACCGCGTCCAGATAAGCAAGCTCGTCTCTGCACGCATCCATCCGGTCTGCCAGATTCAGTATAAAATCGCCTCTGGTCTGGCTGTCCATATCCCGCCATTCACGGGTCTCATAGAAACTTCTCTTTGCAGCGGCAACGGCAAGATCCACATCTTCCTCACCGCTGACCGCCATCTTTGCGAGCACCGTCCCGTTTGCGGGATTGTACGTATCTGTGTACTGCCCGCTGACGCTTTCCATCCACTGTCCGTCAATATAATTCTTACATACTTTCATATATCATCATTCCTCCATCCGATCAAGTCAGGGCGAACCCTGCAACCAGGAAACAGACTATCGCGATGCATGCAGATATGCCGACATACGGAAGCTGTGACAGCGCATGATCCATATTGTCGATTCCGGCACTCTGCGAAGAAAGAACGGTTGCGTCTGCATAAAAGCACGCATGGCTTCCGAAGGTGCCCCCGGAAATGATGGCAGCCATCGTCAGCGGAATGCTTGCGCCCAGCGTAGCCGCCAGCGGGATGAAGATCGGTATGACAACCGCGCTCATGCCCCAGTCCGAAGCGGTGATGAACGCAAGGCCGCCCAGCAGAAAGAAACAAACCGCCGGGAATATGTTCGGTGTCAGATACGGCTCCACCTTCGTGATGATGTATTCCGTCATACCCATTTCCGCGGTAATCTTCTGCAGGCAGAAGCAGCCGGTCAGCAGGAAGAAGACGGAGAGCATCGTTCCGAAACCGGAGACCGTCAGATTCATGAAGGTCTCCAGATTCATGATCTTTGTGGGAACATACATGATCACGCAGACAACCAGGCCTGCGATCACGCCGATCAGGATCTCACTGGTTATAAAGCAGACAACCACCATGATGATCATCGGAACCAGGAAGTTCCAGATATTACCGTCCTCATCATAGGTGCTTTCCTCATGATTGAACTTCCGGCTGCGCTCGCTGTAGACCATGCCGGTATCTTCGACACGCTTATACGCGGTTTTCATGTATCCCAGTTTCGGGAAGACACCGGCACAGAACAGGCCGACCACAATCAGTGCGCAGATCGGATAGAAGCAGAACGGAATCGCGGAAATATACGCCCGCATCCCGCTTGAATAGGCGGATGAGATCGCTTTCTGCTCCATAAACAGTTCCGAGTAAAATACGGCCCAGGTCGAAAACGGAAGCAGGACGCACACCGGCGCACCGGTGGAATCCAGCAGAAACGCCAGCGACTCACGGGGCATCTTGCGCTTGTCAAAGACGCTCTTCATGCAGGTGCCGATCGACAGAACATTCAGATAATCATCAATGAAGATCAGGATGCCCATGATGTATGTGGCAAACAGTGCTTTTCTCTGCGTGTCGCACACCCTGCCGATGATCTTCGAAAAGCCGAAGGTCCCTTTCGACGCTGTCAGAACCGCGATCAGGCTGCCGAACAGACCGCAGACCAGCCACAGCCAGGCATTGTCCGCGACAACATCCTGCAGCACGACGACCCATTCCGTCATAAAATCCCTGCCATAGAGGCACAATGCCCCGATCACCGATCCAAGCAGAAGACATTCGGTACATCGCTTGGTGATGATCGCTCCGGCGATGACCGCCAGAACGATGATCAGTCCAATCAATCCCATTTCCATACTGATCCATCCTCCCTATAATGAAAACGGATCCGCAGCAGATCCTCTCTTTTTCAATGAATCTGCTGCAGATCCTTCTCCGGTTTACAGATGCATCGCTTTTACGGTATCCGCGAGCGATTCGTCCATGCGGCTGATGACATCCGCAATATCCTGATCCGAGATCATGGCCGTCGGCTCGAAGCGGATCGTCTGCGCGTTCACCAGCGTGCCTGCAGTCATGACGCGGCGGGCAAACAGTCCCTTGGAGACTTCGTAGCCGATCTCGCAGGTATGGAATTCCACAGCAAGCATCAGGCCGGTGCCGCGCACTTCCCGGATCGCCGTCGGATATTTCTCTGCCAGAGACTGCAGGCCTGCCTTGAGGACCTCGCCCTTTGCCTTGCACACGCCCGGAATATCGTTCTTGAGCATGTAGTCGATGGTGGCAAGGGCGGCCGCGCAGCAGAGCGGGTTGCCGCCGAAGGTGGGAGATCCGAGGAGCCAGGGGTTGTCGATCAGGTCCTGGGTCCACATGGAGGGCTTGCAGATGATTCCGGTGATGGGCAGGATGCCGCCGCCGAAGGCCTTGCCGAAGGTCATGATATCGGGGACCACGCCCTCCGCCTCGCAGCGCCACATCGTGCCGGTGCGGCCCATGCCGGTCTGGATCTCGTCGAAGATGAGGGCAACGCCGGTCTCGTCACAGATCTGACGGACCTCTGCGAGATAGCCCTCGGGAGGAATGATGACGCCCGCTTCGCCCTGGATGGGCTCCAGGATCAC